>CAYLOO010000036.1:0-26340 GCA_964385355.1 uncultured Anaerolineaceae bacterium | reverse complement strand
AATGGTAAGGTCTTTTAAGGTTCTATGTTGGACAATTGCCTGGCGACCATGCAGGAGAAATTTTCGAATCCGCGGCCAACGGATAAGGGTGATAGTAATCCCAAGACCAGCAATGGCGCTGATCCAACCACCTCGTGATGACGCGAAGTATTGGACCATAATAAAGAGGCCAATGATGGATCCCCAGAGCAGCCGCCGTCCAGTTTTTCGACTCTGAATCAAGCGCACAATGACAATTGGAAGCAGGAGGTTAATGAAACCCGAGAACACATTCGCATGTCCGATAAAAAGACCATATAAACGATAACCTACTGGCGGCAGAGAGAAGATCTCACCCGCGATGCTTGCCCATCGCAGGTACCATACTCCTGCAAGGGCAATCTCAATGAAGGAAAGCACAACTGCCAGATTTAGCAGAGCGTTTTCCCAAGTTTTATTCGACCATCCAGCCTCAAGTGAGTCGCTTACAATAAAAAAAGAGAGAAAAAGTAGGATATTGATTGCCCACTTCTCAAGGCCGGGAAGAGGTTGGGGAGAACGTAGCGTGAGTAAGCCGAAGTACAGGAGATAAGAGCCAATTACTACAAGTGCTTTTGGGATGCGAATAGGACGGCTGTGGTCACGGATTATGAGATATGCGAATCCCATGCCAATCGAGAAAATCAGTCCAAAAGTCTGGAGATAAGGGTTTAGGCTATCATAGCTAAGGCTGATGACAAGAAGGAATAGAACTGCAAAGGCATAAGTATAGAGAGAGCGGCGGTTATTTTGCATTAATAAGGTTAGTTCTTCTTCTCCATATTTGGGCGGTATTAGTCATAAAGCCGAACGCACTCACGAAATCCGCAGATCGAGAACATTTATTATGTAGAGTGTTTTCCAAACGTCGACGCAATATAAAAATACCTAAACTTGCTCGGATACTATGAACATTGAAGAGCACCGGATATTTACTTGATATTGTACAACAGCGGTGTTTTGCGAGAAAGAAAAAGCCCGGCTTGAAGCCGGGCTTTTTGGAAAGCTATTCAAGCGCAGTAGCAATTATGCCTCCGCGTGAGCTTTTTCAATTTCATGGTGCTCCATCGGGGTGGAGCTTTTACGGATAGCCCAGATCGTCATCACGAGTAGGATGCCCGCAACGATCCATGAGCCCGTTGACCCCTGGTATTTAACGATAAGGGGTGCTGCCAGGAGACTGATGAGATTGACGACCTTGATCATAGGATTCAGCGCGGGTCCGGCCGTATCCTTGAGTGGATCACCGACCGTATCGCCTTCGACGCCGGCTCTATGAGCGGGTGAGCCTTTACCGCCGAGATTACCGTCCTCGATGTACTTCTTGGCGTTATCCAACGCGCCACCGGATATGGCCATAAAAACTGCCAGTAGCTGCCCGGAAAGGATTACGCCGGCCAGGAAGGCCCCGAGCGCTTCAACATTGAAAAGGATACCCACAAGGAGTGGGGTCGCTACGGTGAGAACGGTAAGACTGAGAAGCTCTTTCTGAGAGGCGGCCGTCGTAATGCTGACCACCTTTGCGTAATCGGGAGTAACCTTTCCATCAAGAACGCCGGGGATGCGGAACTGCCTTCTAACTTCCTCGACAACCAGGTTTGCCCCCCGTGCTACGGCTTTGATGCTGAACGAGGAGAATAGGAAGGGAAGGGCACCACCAATCAAGAAACCAATCACGGTGTCTAGCGTCGAGATTCGGATCGAACTAATGACCTCAACACCGAGACGCTCCTGCATGATGCCGATATCGGTCACGTAGGAAAAGAACAGACTGGTTGCAGCAATTACAGCTGAGGCGATGGCGATCTGTTTTGTGATGGCTTTGGTGGTGTTGCCGACTGCGTCGAGTTCAGCCATGATTTTCCAAGCTTTCTCACCAACACCGGCCAGTTCACCAATACCGTTCGCATTGTCAGCAATCGGTCCAAACGAATCCATCGCAACGTTGTTGCCGGTATGCGAGAGCATACCGATCCCGACCATGGCTACACCGTACAAGGCGTAAATCGGAGCTTGTCCAAGGTAGAGCAAGTAGCTTGTTGCCAGCGCTACACATATGACTAATACACTCCAAACGCTCGCTTCTAAACCAACAGCAAGACCGGAAAGAACAGTCGTTGCCGTCCCTGTCTTCATCGACTCAACGATTTCCTTCACGGGCTTCTTCTTGTAAGAGGTGAAGTAGGACGAAAGCGGGTTGAAGACTACCGCCAGACCGACGCCAACGGCATTAAGCAATGCCAGCTTCCACTCTCCCGCATAGATCAGGGCGAAGAGGAATGCCCACAACACGGTGTTAATGCTGGAAACCTCGTAGGATCGGAACATGGCTTCCTCGGCATCATTCGCGCGAAGAAACTTTATCGGGAAATTTTCCCAGATGGGAACTGTGAGAGTCCCCATGATCGAGGAGATTACGCCGATCGCTCGCACGACGAGGGGGTAGATGATCCAGAAGGTGTCCCCGGTTATGTGAAGCAATACGAGCCCGAGGATTAAGGTGGAGACGATTGTGACTTCGTAGGATTCGAAGATGTCTGCAGCCATTCCAGCGCAGTCACCCACATTGTCACCTACGAGATCGGCGATTACGCCGGCGTTGCGGGGGTCGTCCTCAGGGAGGCCCTCTTCGACCTTGCCTACGAGATCTGCGCCGACGTCAGCAGCTTTCGTATAGATCCCGCCGCCGATGCGCATGAAGAGCGCAACGAGAGTCCCGCCGAAGCCAAAGCCGAGAAGCGCGTCAGGCGCAGCGCGGCCGAAGATCATGAAAATAACAGTTCCACCGAGCAAGCCTAGACCGTCGGTGAGCATTCCAGTGAAAGTTCCGGCGCGGTAAGCAACTGTCAAAGCACCATTGTAGTCTTCACGTACAGCCTCCGCTGCGACGCGAATATTGCCCTCAATGGCCACGCGCATACCTAACTGACCGACAATCGTGGAAAATGATGCACCGAGAATGAAGGCGATCGTACGTCCGATGGCGACGAGGATCACTGCGGCATCCCCAAAACGCTCAATGGCCTCTCTTGACGGAGGTACGACGTAAACGCTCAAGAAGAGAATAACTGTCAGCGCAGCTACAACGAAGGCGATTGTTCGGAGCTGCTTGCGCAGGTAGCCTTCTGCTCCCGCTTTAATGGCGAGCCACACATCCTGCATTTTTTGTGTGCCCTTGTCTCTGGCCATTGTATCTTTCCACAGCCAGAGAGCATAGATCAGGCTGATGAAGGCAACGACAATTACACCCCATAACATCGTCTGTTCGACCGGTATAAGCTCGTTCATTTGGGCTCCTTTAAAAATCGGTCATGATAGTTTGGTATATTTTCACTGGGTTTAGATATCCAGGAGAGACAAAAATATAAATACGAGCCAATTTGGCTCGCCCAAGTTCTGTTTTGCGCATCCCTAATCCGACATTACAGCCAACTTCAATGAGCATCGATAAAGTATCAGTGGAACTTACCGATGTCGGTTTGGAAACGGGGAGATTGTAATGTGCGCTGCGGGTGATGTCAAGACGGTTACCACGCACATCATCCTGCTTGATATTTCTGCATCTCGCGTTTCGATTATTCTGGCGGAGAAGGTTTACAACTGAATTTAATTGCGTATTGACTTCGGTGTTCCCATTATGTATAGTGTTTTGCAGGTTCGGCACATTTTTAGTCTTTAAAAGCACATGTTGCCTTCCATTGCGCGGCAGCGGTGCTTTTTCTACGTCTGATCCTGCAACTGAATCCGCTGAGAATTCCAAGATTTCCCGGTTTGCGTTTAATTCCCTGGAAATTGGATTATTCATGGAATTAATCATCTCACGATATTGACATTGTCTACGTTAGTTGTCAATTAAAATCGACCATCTCGATACGGAGTGTCCCTGATGGGTATTGCCGGACGGGGTGGAAGAATGTATGCTGGAGTTGGAGTTAAGTAGATTGAGTAAGAAGAAACGAAGTTCAAAATCAATAAAATTGCCCTTGGGCGGAAATAATCATGGCTCGCTTCTCGAGAGTGAAGATGAGAACGAGATTCTTGCCAGCGAGCAAGAGAATCCAGCGATCGACCAGCTGATCGAACTCGGGAAAGATCGGGGTTACATCTCGCTCGATGATATTCTCGGCGCCTTCCCAGATGTTGAGCAAGATTTAGATCAGCTTGAAGAGATGTACGCAGCACTGCTCGCTGCAGGGATTGATATTCTTGATGAGAGCGCGGAAGAAGAAGGCGCTGAGAGAGAAGCTAAGCCTGAAGCGCACGAAAAAAGCAAACCAGCCGAGGATGTCCTGAGCAATGTCGATACGGACGATTCGGTCGGCCTATATCTTAGAGAAGTAGGTGGCGTACCATTACTTACCGCTCAGGATGAAGTTGAAATTGCTAAAAGAATCGAGCGGGGTCGGCGAGCTCGAGAGAAACTGGCTCAAGAGAGCATATCTCAGAAAAAACGCGCTGAACTTCAGATCTCAATTGAGGATGGGTGGGCAGCTCGTGAGCATCTCATCACAGCAAACTCACGTCTTGTGATTAGTGTGGCGAAGAAGTATCAAGGTCGTGGCGTCCCGTTTTTGGATTTAATCCAGGAGGGGAATATCGGATTAATTCGGGCGGCGAAGAAGTTCGATTATCGCAGAGGGCATAAGTTTTCTACGTATGCGACATGGTGGATACGGCAAGCGGTAACCCGTGCTATTGCCGATCAGGGAAGAACGATTCGTGTACCTGTTCATATGGGTGATCAAATAAATAAAATGCTGCGAGTTTCTCACCAATTGACGCAGCAATTGGGACACACCCCCTCATCCGAAGATCTCGCAGAGGCGATGCAAATATCACCAAGAAAAGCGGAAGATTTAATGAAAGTCTCCCGACGTCCTCTCTCGCTTGAGATGCCAACGGATGAGGATTCGGATTCGATACTTGGTGATTTTATCCAGGATGTTGAATCTCCTGCTCCCGTTGAAATTGCAACGCAAAATCTGCTAAAAGAGAACCTTAGCGAAGCTCTTGGTACGCTCCCACCGCGAGAGGTTCGAATTCTGCAGCTCCGCTATGGTCTTTTAGACGGACGGAGTTATACGTTGGAAGAGGTTGGTCGAAAGATGGGTGTTACGCGTGAACGTGTAAGACAAATTGAAGCCCAGGCTCTGACTCGCCTGCGTCATCCGAACCACCGCGATCGCTTGATTGACTTTCTCGGGGAGTGACACCAGCTAAAATGTAACCGTTCGCATCGCGGAAATCAGATCGCGAGACTAACGAGATTAATATTCCCCCTCGTAAATAATCGCATTTCATCGTTTAACACGAGTGTAAACTAGCATCCCATCCGAACCATAGATATCGGTCTGGTACCTATTTATTAATTCATATTCGTCCAGGAACCGCGGATCCATAAGAAGGCCATTTCGACCGTACACTTCCAGGAATACGAGGTAGTCCGGTTTTTCTTGGTGGATTAGATCAGGGGGGATTGCGTAGTTGGTGATATAGAATTCATCGGGAAGCGGGTAATAAACCTCACTCTCCGGCGAGATTAGGCCGACAGTGTCCAGGATGCGAGATCCTGTGTAGTATCCCAAAACCCCTATGTCTCCTGCGGCGAGGGTTTGCTCCTTGCGAATCTGTCCCTGAAGATCAGAAGCAACCTGCAGATAAACTTCTTCAAGTTTGATATACGCCATTTTTGGCGCCGGCCTATCCAGACCATGATCCGGATGCAATGTCCATCCGTTGATCGTGAAGCCGAATGCTAACAAGCCGCAGATGGCAAGAGGAAGCGGTGACTTTATAATCCGCCCTAAACCCTCAACGCCGATAAAGATTCCTAAAAAGTACATAGGAAGCGGGGGTGTAAGGTACCATCGAAAAATTAGTGGATTAGCGATCGAAAATGCGAGCAGATAGATGATCGGGTAGATGGCCAGGGGCCAGATGCGGTTTCTATCCCGCATGATTCGCCACCAGCCAATCATGAAGAGGGTTGGAAATTGAATTAATCCAATCGCGATTGAGAAGGATCCAAAAACAAGGTGACTAAAGAATGGTGTAGCATAATGCTGAAGCAGTCGAACGATTCCGGCTTCAGGTGGAAGGTGATAAGCAACCGCTTTTGCCGCCATCGAGCGGGGGAGGGGATCCCCATAGTAGATATAACTGATAACGGACCAGATGAGTACCGGAATGAGAAAGGCTGCGATCTCTGCGAAAGGCAAGCGCCGTTTGTGCGAACGGAAAAAGCGATATGTGCGCTCAAGGCCTAAAGGGAGAAGAAAGAGGAGGGCATCAGGGCGGGTCAGCAGGCTGAGCGAGCCAATTAATGCGGCGAGGACTGGCTGGTTGTTCGAATGCATGTAAAATGTGCCCAACATCAGGAGGATGAATAGGCTCGTCTCCATGCCGCCAATCGCAAAAGTGACAGACATTGGAGCAGCAGCCCAGATTAATGCAGCAGCTATCCCAGCACGGCGGTATCCGAGGTTCGTCGAGAGACGGATGATTATTAAGCAGCTCAGCGCATCGGCAATGGCACCAATCACCGCAGCGATTTCTGGATAGGGAGCTTGGATGCCACCCGTGATAGAACCTATGGCGGCAAGCAACACAGCATAAAGGGGTGTCGTCGTTCCTAGGACCCATTCGCCCGGGTTGTACACAAGGCCGTTCCCGGCGATGAAGTTTTGGGCATAACGGAAGGTGATGAAAGAGTCATCGACGGTTCGAGCTCCGGGTATCAATCGGAGCGCAATAGCAAGAAGCGGGATGAGAAATTGGGGTTTGAAGAATTTACTTAAACGCACCCGCGCATTATACAGAGGCTATCCGTGATAGGAAAGTCAGATCAAACACGCCAATTGTTGATATGGATACTAATTGGTCTATTCTTCATCGCTGCCCTCTTGAAGGTAGCTCTTCTGAGCGTAGGGGCTTTCCCCTTTAATGCGGATGAAGCGATTGTCGGTTTGATGGCTCGCCATATCTTGGAAGGGAATTGGCCGGTCTTTTTCTATGGACAAACTTACATGGGAAGCCTGGATGCGACCCTCATCGCTCTGGGCTTCATGATCTTCGGCAGTGAAGCCTTCGTCATCCGGGCGATCCAAATTCTGCTCTATGTCGGGACGATTGTTCTGGCCGTAAACCTGAGCGCGCGAATCTTTAGGAGTCAACTCGCGGGGCTGGTGACAGGTTTGCTCTTAGCTGTACCCACAGTGAACGTAACCCTCTACACAACCGTCTCTCTGGGTGGGTATGGTGAAGCACTCCTTATTGGCGCTTTGCTCCTGCTCCTGGCGATCCAAATTGATGAGAGACCAGACAATACCTTGAATTACCTTCTGTGGGGTTTCTTTTCTGGTCTCGGTTTCTGGGCATTTGGACTGACCATCGCATACATCCTGCCGACGTCCGTTATTGTCGTTCGCAGCCTGATTAAATCGCGGCGGGGTCGCTGGTGGATTCAAGGAGCGTTGATCTTCATCGCGGGTATCATCGGCGCTTTACCACTCATCATCTGGGCTTGCGAAAACGGCATTAGTGTTTTATTTCAAGAACTCTTTGGATCAGCGATCGCGGTAGATACAGGCTCGGCTTACTTATCAACGTTAATCAAGCATACCCAAAATTATTTGCTCTTTGGAATTACTGTGACTCTTGGGTTTCGACCTCCATGGACGACCGAACCCATCGCTCTTCTGCTCGTGCCCTTGGCTCTTGTCTTCTGGTTGTTGGTATTTATCCAAATTTTCCACAGGCTGTGGAGTGAGAGCTCGCGGCGGGCGATTTATTGGATGATTGCAGGTGTATTGGGTGCGGTGATTCTTATGTTTGTGCTCACCCCATTTGGGTCCGACCCGTCAGGCCGCTATTTTCTCCCTATTTATTTCACTCTGACAATTTTCGCGGGAGACTTCTTCGCCCAGCCGGTTTTCAAGATCAACGCACGATTCCGAGCGCTGATCCTGGTATTTGTTGTGGCCTTCAACTTGTGGAGCAACCTGGAAGCAGCGGCCCAATATCCGCCTGGATTAACTACGCAATTTGATGCAGTTACCAGGGTTAATCACAGGTTTGATGAGCAGCTTGTCGATTTTCTCTCCAAACATGGAGAGATGAGGGGATATTCTAACTATTGGGTTTCCTATCCGCTTGCCTTTGAGTCAGACGAGGAGTTGATCTATATCCCAAGGCTCCCGTACCATCTCGATTTTCGGTACACCGCTCGGGACGATCGCTATGAACCATACCAGGTTCTCGTGGGAGGAAGTGATCGCGTTGCTTACATCACGACATTCCATCCAGCCCTTGACGAGAGCATCAGGGCGAGTTTCCGTGGACTTGGAGTAGTGTGGGATGAGGAAATGATCGGGGATTACCAAATCTTCTATAATCTCTCACGCCCCGTGCGACCGGAGGAGATCGGCGAAGCCTGGTTGGGTAATTAGCTGCAGCAAGCAACCTTATCAAGGCAGCTTGGCTAAGATTGAAGCTGATCTGCTATTGGCACAGGAGATGCAAGGGTGAAAGTGGTAAATTTGGGGTGTATTCCCTATGTAAATTGGATCGTGTGGTTCTCCACAGGAAAAAAGCATGCATTCATCATCCAGCATTAGTAGATGGAAGGCACACTCATGACGTTCAAACGCCTGGTGTTTGGTATCACTTTCCTGGCTATTTTCACCATGGCTGTCCGTGCCTCCGTGGGCCACGATACGTGGTGGCATCTAAAAGCAGGTGAGTGGATGCTTGCTAATCGGGCGATCCTGCGGACGGATCTTTTTTCGCTTACACGTCAGGGCTCTGCTTGGATTTACCCCGGATGGCTTGCGCAGATTCTTCTCTACTCCGCATTTCGGAACTTCAGCTTCGCTGGATTGAATTTATTCACTGCGCTCATGGTTGTGGCTGCTTTCGCGTTCGTGTGGGGCACGCTCGAGGGTCGAGATCTGCTTAAGGCTTTCATTATCCTTCTCGCTGCGTCTGCTTCCGGAGTGTATTGGTCAGCACGACCGCAGATCATCAGCTTTGTTCTTGCAGGCTATTTCCTATATGTGCTCCATCCTCATCGGAAGCGAAGGGTGTGGCTGCTATGGTCACTCCCCTTGGCGATGGTTCTCTGGGTAAATGTGCATGGAGGTTTCGCGATCGGTTTTTTGATCCTTGGTGTCTATCTTTGCGGAGAAGCTGTCCAGATAGTTCACGAGGTCGTCAAAGGTGATCGGGATTGGCGAGGAGCGTGGGATCAGCACAAGAGGGAGATATTCCACCTTCTTTTGGTCAGTCTTCTCTGCACTCTCGCTGTTTCGATCAATCCGCACGGACCTCAGATGCTTCTTTACCCATTCAAGACCGTTTCTATTCGGGTTCTTCAGGATTACATTCAGGAATGGCAATCTCCAAATTTCCATCAGGCTCAAGTTTTACCTTTTCTTCTGATGCTTTTGCTCCTAATTGGAACTTTATTCGGGTCTCATCGCAGGGGTGATCCTACGGAAATCATCCTCGTTCTTGTGTTTCTCCCGCTTGCTCTTCTGGCTAGCCGGAATATCGCATTATTTGCACTCGTTGTCGCGCCGGTTATCACACGGTACCTTGATACGCTTCTGGATGAGACCCACCTCGAGTTGGGTTCTTCGCGGCAGCTTCCGCAAAGTGCCGCTAAGTGGTTGAACCTTGCTGTATTTTTACTATTGGTTGCAGCATCGGGCTTGAAGATCTCATCATCGTTGTCTCCTCAGTTAAACCAGGATGAAATCGAGGAGGAATTCCCGGTTCGTGCGGTTGAATATCTACGCTCTGTTCAGCTAAAGGAGAATCTTTTTAACACATATAACTGGGGTGGCTATGTCATTTGGGAACTCCATCCTGATTTTCTTAGCTTTGTGGACGGTCGAACGGATCTCTTCGACGATGAAATTCTGGGGGATTATCTCATCGGCTGGCGAGGATTAACTGGCTGGGAGCGAGTCTTTGACACGTGGGATATCGAGATAGTGTTGATTGAGCCCTGGGCTCCTCTTAGGATGCGCCTTGAATCGCAGGGCTGGGAAATCGACTACGAGGATGAGCTGGCAGTCGTTCTCAGCTCCCCTCAATAGGGAAGATCCTCATGGGATTTCACAATAGGGAACAGCAAACGATCGAAGGTAAAGCAGTAATTTTTAGTACATCGAAGAGTGTTGTGTGTCGAGCTGTTTCCGGGGGTGGTGTTTGAAATATTATCTGCCAAACTGGCTAAGAGTCGTCCTCCTGATTGGCTTATTCGTTTTCCTTATTGGCTTATTTATCGCCAATTACAGCTTCGTGCGCCAGTCTCCTGGGGGAAATGATTTCCTCGCGCGATGGACCGGTGCACATTACTGGCTGGTTGAAGGTGTAAACCCATACGATGAAGAGGTTAGTCTCGCCGCGCAGACGATGATTTATGGCCGGCCAGCAGATCCTTCAAAGGGTGAGGATATCGCCCATTTTGTCTACCCGCTTCCGGCTATGTTGTTTTTTGGACCCTTCGGATTGCTGCCATTCCCGATAGCACGCGCAATTTGGATGACAATCCTTGAGATATGCCTGGTTGTCTTAGCTCTCATAGGCCTGCGATTGGCGCGCTGGTCGCCGGATCGATTCACGCAGGCTGCCGTCATCCTGTTTTCTATTCTCTGGTACCATGGCGCGCGTGTAGTGATCCTAGGCCAATTTGCGGTGATAGAAGCAGTTTTGATCGCGATCGCTCTTCTCGCTATCCAAAGTGAGCAGGATGAGGCTGCGGGTATTGTCCTGGCATTGACGATTGCTAAGCCCCAGATGTCTTTTTTAATTATCCCCTTCGTCTTCATCTGGTCTCTCCGCGCAAGAAGATTAAAGATCGTGGGGTGGTTCCTTGGGGCAATGACGGTTATTATCGCCGGTTCTCTCATCGCCTTACCGAGCTGGCCGTTAGGGTGGTTGGGTCAATTGCTTTCGTATCCCAGTTACACTGATCTGGGGTCACCGGTCTCGATTCTCACGAGCCTCCTGCCAGGAGGAGGTAGTTTCGCCAACCTTATCCTTACCGGGCTGCTCTCCCTTTATCTATTATGGGAATGGATTATGGCGTCTGACAAGGAGGATCCTTGGTTCCATTGGGCGGCCGCGCTGACAATCGTGATCACGAATCTCATCGCCTTTCGAACTGCGACGACGAATTTTGTTGTCATGCTGCCTGCTTTATTGATTATTTTCAAGACATGGGGAGATCGTTGGGGTAAAGGCGGGTTGATCGCATCCTTGCTAACTCTCTTTGGGTTGTTGGTCGGGTTATGGGCACTGTTCCTGGGAACTGTACAGGGGAATGTTGAACAACCTGTGATGTACCTGCCTCTGCCTATCCTAGCTCTGCTCGGGTTGCTCTGGTCGCGTTGGTGGGTCATAAGCTCCACTCGTCTTCCAAAGTGGGAGGATTGAGCTAATGGAACGGGTGCTTTACCTCAGCGAGAAAGGCAAGGATCTTTGAAAGTATTTTTAAAGAAAAACACGAAGATCATGTTATTCGCGCTACTTGCGCTTGTTCTCGCCGTCCGAATTCCATCCTTAGCTTCACGCTCACTGTGGTATGACGAGGCATTCTCTATTCTTTTTTCGCGTACAGGCCCGAAAGCCATGCTGCAGGGAACTCTGGGGCTCGTAGACGGGACAGCCGCGGATGTGCACCCGTTACTCTATTACACACTACTCTGGGCTTGGATGCTGCTTGTTGGCCAGAAAGTCATCATCGTTCGCTTCCTATCGGTTCTAATTCATCTCGCATTGCTCCTATTGCTTTGGTATCTGATGCAGGAGTTGTTCGGATTGAAGCAGGCAGTATTGGCTGGGTTACTATTCTCCTTCGCTCCTTTCCAGGTGCATTACGGACAGGAAGCGCGAATGTATGGCCTTCTTAGTCTATGGCTCGTTTTCGCCACTCTGTGCGTTTGGAGAGGCATCCAAGGAGGTAGGCATTTTCCATGGGTCGCCTTTGGTATCGTTGCGGCTCTTGCGATGTATACACATGTCTTGGCAATCTTCTATCTCATCCCTCTCTGGTTATCCCCGCTGTATTTCCGTAAGTTGAAATTGTTTCGATCCGCATTTCTCTCAGCGCTGATCGCGATTGTTCTGTATTTGCCCTGGGGACTTCAGCTTCCTGCTCAAGTTGCGAAAGTCGAGCGTGCTTACTGGATCGCGAAACCTACGCTGGCGGATCTGATTCAAACAGTTCTGTCCTTTACTTCGGGTCTCCCAATCCATGTAAGTTGGCTTCCGGTAACCCTTTTTTGCACATTACTTGTGATCGTTCTTGCGGGAGCTAAAACGTTCCGGGCCGTTCGAAAACGGGATCCTCACACCGAGAAGGTACTTTGGTTGGTTTATTTGAGCGCTGCCCCTGTCCTTCTTCTCTTTCTTGTCTCGCAGATTCGGCCCTTGTTTATCGTGCGTGGGTTAGTGCCCTCCAGCGTCATCTTTCTGCTCTGGCTAGCGTGGGTGATTACTCCTCGCGAACCGCGACGCGTGGAGTCGTACCTTACGGTTGGTTGTTTAGCATTAGCCTTTGCGATCGGGCTATTCTCTCGTGAAACCTATCGAGGATTTCCTTATGCTCCTTTTAAGAACGTGAATGATTACATCCTCTCCGAGTTAGACGAGGGAGGGGTTGTGCTGCATTCGAATAAAATCACAATGTTCCCATCTTTTTATTACGATGAGTCACTTCCGCATACTTATATTGCTGATCCACCTGACTCCGGGAGCGATACCCTCGCGTTACCGACACAAGAAATTCTAGGTCTAATTGCCCAACCGGATGCAATCCGCGCGGTGGGGGACGCTCACCAGGTATTTTTCGTGATGTTCGGGCGCGAGATCGGCGACTATGAATCGCTTGGGGTGATAAATCATCCCCATCTTTCATGGCTGAAAGAGCACTATAGTCTGGATGAACAGACCACCTGGGATGATTTGTCCATTTACAGATTTGAAAGCCGGGAAGATGTAAGCCTAGATTGAGCTCCTGGATAAGGATACCTACTAAAGCTAATAGAGATTAACGAGGTAGTTCTCAAAATGCGGATCTGGCGTTGGGTATCGCTTTTTCTTCTTGGACTTTTTGTGGCAGGACTTGGGTCCATATGGATTCAAAGCCCCGGCTACATGGATGCAGATTACTATTTCGCTACGGGTCAAGAACTGGCACGAGGCCGTGGGTTCATCGAACCGTTCATCTGGAATTATCTGGATGATCCTGCTGGATTAACGCATCCGTCACACCTTTATTGGCTGCCGCTCACCTCGCTTATTGCAGCTTTGCCGATGACCTTCTTAGGGCAGACATTTCGAGCAGCGCAGATTCCTTTCATCCTCATGAGTGCTTCGCTTCCTTTAGTTACTGCTGCACTTGCGCTTCAGGTTCATGGCAAACGAAGGTGGGCATGGTTTTCGGGCCTACTTGCTCTCGTCCCAGGTTTCTACTTTCCATACTTGTTAACAACGGATGTTTTTATTGTCTACGCTCTTATTGGAGCCGGTTTTTTCTACTTTACCGGGAAAGGTCTACGTAGCGGAAGGAACAGTGCTTGGCTTGTCTCAGGAATGATGATCGGTCTGGCGCATTTCTCCCGCGCGGATGGACTTCTCTTTTTCCTACCTGCGCTTGCAGCCGTCTCTTATTCAGGTGAGAGGAAACTTCAGCGCTTCGCATTGATGGTCTCCGGTTACTTACTCGTTATGGCCCCGTGGTTTTTGCGAAATTACCTGATCGTGGGATCGCTGCTCCCCTCGACAGGAGTAAAGACATTGTGGTTGAGATCGTATCCGGAACTGTTCAGCTACCCGAGCAGCGATTTGACCCTGCAGCACTTCCTCTCACAAGGGTTATTCGCAATCCTACAGGCGAGGTTCGCTGCACTTTGGATAAACCTGCAGCGACTCCTTGGCGAAAATGGCTTGGTCATACTGGGGCCATTTATGATCATCGGTTTCCACGAATTGTGGCAGGAAATTGAAACCCGCCTGGCTGCGATCTATCTCGTGATTTTATTCCTCACGATGAGCTTCGTTTTTCCTTTTGCCGGCTCTCTTGGAGGACTCTTCCATTCCAGTACGGCATTGATGCCGCTGCTTTGGGCACTCCTTCCTGCCGGGCTTCATCGAGCTATCCAGTGGCTGAGCCATCTCCGTCGCTGGGATGAAGCGCACGCGCAGCGGGTGTTTGCGGTCACAGTTTTTGGAATGGCCGCCGTACTCACTGCGGGTCTCTATGTAACAAAGGTGATAGGCATTCAAGCGAACTCACATCTCTGGATGGGACCCAAGCGAACCTATGATACAGCAGCCGAAACATTGGGCAACTTTAATTCAGATTACAGCATTGTAGCCATCAACAACCCGCCGGGGTTTTATGTTTCATCTCAGCGGGGATCGGTCGTGATACCGTATGGCGGGGATGCTGAATTACACCAGGTAGTCGATCGTTTCGCAGTCGAGTGGGTGGTGCTTGATGTAAATCACCCAGAAGGACTCGCTGATCTTTACCAGGGTCAGGTGAAGGTGCCCTGGTTGAAGCAGCGGGCGACGCTGTTTGATCACAACAACGAGCCGGTGCTGATTTTCGAAGTCCAATCAGCGAGATGATAGGTGACGGAGTGAAGGATTTCACTAATCGAAGTTTATTTTTATTTGCTGTCATCGCCGTTGGTACTCTCTCCGCTGGGGCATTCCTTATCATCTGCGCGCAAAAAATTTCGCTCGGTTTCCCTCTAGACGACGCGTGGATCCACCAAACATACGCTCGTAACCTCGGAGAAATGGGGGAATGGGCGTTCATCCCAGGTCAATCCAGCGCCGGTTCGACTGCTCCTTTATGGAGTGCCCTAATTGCCCTCGGATATTTATTAAATATCCCCTACAAATGGTGGACTTATGGGCTGGGAGTGATTGCAATGATAGCAATCGCCTGGCTAGCGGTCGACTGGGTTAGAACCAGGGATCGTACCCTCGGTGTATGGGGAATTGGTTTGGCAGCATTGCTTCTTCTAGAGTGGCATCTTGTTTGGGCAGCGTTGTCTGGAATGGAGACCATTCTTCTTGCACTTCTCTCCATCCTGTTTTTTTGGATATTAGCGCAGGAAGTGTTCAACTTTTTTGTCGTGGGGGTGTTGATCGGCGTTGGCATCTGGATCCGTCCGGATGCGTTGACTCTTCTTCTACCGGCAGCCTGGATTATTTTCATCATGTATCGAGGAAATTTCCGGCAAATTGGAGCCGCATTACTGCGGGTCATCGTTGGCATAGCTGGACCATTTCTGACCTACTTAACTATGAACTGGTCTGTGGCAGGATCGATTTGGCCAAGCACTTTCTACGCCAAGCAAGTGGAGTACAGCGTACTACAGCAGTCACCTTACCTTTATCGTTACGTCGAACAGCTTAATGCGATCGCCGCCGGGGCATTAATCATTCTGATGCCGGGTATTCTGCTCTTTATTATTCAGGCGATTAAATCTCGTTCATGGGAGAGGCTAGCGCCGATTATCTGGGTAGGAACCTATATCGGTGCTTATGCTTTGAGACTTGCCGCAACCTACCAGCACGGCCGCTACGCCATCCCAACCATACCAATTCTATTAGTTGTTGGTTTCGAGGGGATCCGGATTTGGTACACACAGAATGGGGCATCGAGGGCAAAACGCATCATCCACCGCGTTTGGATCTTAACGCTCGGAGGAGTAGTGGCTATTTTTTGGTGGCAGGGTTCTCAGGCATATGCTCAGGATGTCGCCATCATTGAAACAGAGATGGTAAAAGCATCCCTTTGGGTTGCGGAGAACACAGAATCAGATTCGTTCATCGCAGCTCATGATATCGGCGCCCTCGGTTACTTTGGGAATCGGGGGATCATCGATCTTGCCGGGCTGGTGACGCCAGAGGTGATACCCATCATTCGCAGTGAAGTCGATCTCGAAACCTTCCTTGATCAAAATTGCGCTGACTACTTAATGACTTTCCCGGGATGGTATCCGTTTTTGGTAAGCGGCCGCGAGTTGATTTACTCGACAGATTCGGACTTCTCACCTCAAGTGGGTGGAGAAAATATGGCTATCTACCGTTGGCGTTGACAAGTTTGCCCGGCATCATCTGAGTATGCTATACTCCCCGCGGTCATATAATAAAGGTGGCGATATTATGGAAAAATTCAGTATCATCATTGTCGATGATCACCCGCTTTTCCGTGAGGGGGTTCGAAGCGTCATTGATGCCGAGGATGACTTGAATGTCCTGGCGGAGGGGACAAGTGGCGATCAAGCGTTGCAATTAGTGCGTGAATTGCGCCCCCGTGTGGCATTGATCGACATTAATATGCCCAACATGAATGGTATGCAGGTCACGCGGCAGATTAAAGCTGAGCGATTGGATACGTCTATCGTTCTTCTGACTGCATATGATGATGTTGAGCAGGTCCTGCATGCCTTCAGCGCGGGCGCCGCCGCATATTGTTCGAAAGATGTTGAGGCGGGGAAATTAGTCGATATTGTACGGCAAGTCGCCCGTGGTTTCTATATTGTGGGCGACCAGGTGTTTGATGCAGAGGGTCTTGAAGATTGGCTCTCTCGTGGAGTTGAAGCAGTGCGGCGACCACATCTTGATGGTGATATTGAAGCATTTACGCCGCTTTCACCCCGCGAGATGGAGATTCTGCAATATGTCACGCGAGGCATGAGCAATAAAGAAATTGCAGCAAAATTGGGAATCAGCCATCAAACAGTGAAGAACCATATGACAGCGATACTTCATAAGTTAGACGTCGAAGATCGAACCCAGGCTGCGGTGTATGCTCTTAGGCACGGATGGGTACGGTTACAGGACACGAGGAAATAATCCGGAGAAGTTATGACCGAGAATGAAAGTGCTGTAGAACTCAGTCCCCATGAAGCTTTTCTTGAGGAGTCCCACGCTCAATTTGAAAGTGCACAACGGGGGATTGCGGAAATTCGTCTCCTTGTTGAGCAAAGTCATGGCGAGGTTGAAAAGTTAGCGAAACGCAACGCTGATATTACAAGCCGCATCCATCAGCTGCAGGCTCACTTCGACACTGTCCCTCGGGAGGATATTCGCACGGCCTATGATGACGCACTTGATGCTCAACAGCGCCTTTACACGATGCGCGGACAGCTCGAGAAGCTGCAGAGTGATGGGGAACATCTGCAAACATTCTCGGATTACTTGACGCGCACACTGCAAATTCTTGGGGAGGGACCGAGTATTGGTGTAGACGAGGAGGTAGGTACGTTGGGGGATTCGGAAACCGTGTTTGGGCAAATCGTTCAAGCCCAGGAGGACGAACGGCGCAAGATTTCGCGGCAAATGCATGATGGCCCTGCTCAGGTTCTAACGAATTTTATTCTGCAGGCTGAAATAGCAGCCAGGTTATTTGACACGGATATCGAACTGGCTCGCGATGAGCTTGAAAATCTCAAGGAGTCTGCAAATTCAAGTTTTGTAAAAATTCGCGATTTTATTTTCGAACTGCGTCCAATGATGTTGGATGATCTCGGATTGGTGCCCACTGTTAAACGATATGCTGAAGCTTTCAAAGAAAAAACGGGCTTAGATGTCGTTGTACTGAATACGGGAATAGAGCGTCGTTTAGAATCTCATCACGAGGTTGTGCTTTTTCGCGCAATCCAGACATTGCTAGCGAATGTGCGCGACCATGCGCAGGCTACACTGGTAAAAATCACGGTCGATCTTGACGAGATGAGCGCGAGGGCTTCTATAGAGGATAATGGCATAGGATTTGATCCGGAAATTATCGAAACTGAGGAGTACGAATCACGATCGCTCCATACGCTCCTCAACCAGATTGAGCTCCTCGGCGGGATAGTGGAAATAGACAGCAAACCTGGCGAGGGTGCGAGAATTGTTGTCCGATTATCTCCAGATGCTAAGGAGTAATAGAATCCCAGCCTATAGCACACACCAATCCCTTATTGAAGTACGAATAGTCCTCTGTTCCCTCGGATATTGGTCCTATTGAATCTTTTATAACGTCTGAATATAATTATTACTAGCCTGTAACAGAAAACAGGCGAAATATTAACAGAAAGGAGGAAACTGCTATGTTGTTTGCGCCGAAAGAGAAAGGACAGGGTCTCGTCGAGTACGCCTTAATTCTTGTTCTAGTGGCTGTTGTTGTGATTGTTATTCTTGCGTTGCTCGGCCCGGCCATCGGAAACGTGTTTAGTGGCATCGTCAACGCCATATAATCGATTATATGGTGAGAATACGAGGGGGAGAGTTTTTCAAAAACACGGATTACCCAGGAGCCCTATCCTGTATAGGGCTCCTTGTGTAAGGGAAATGTAAGCGAAAATTCTGGCACACTTGTGTTAGAGTATGCACAACTTGACTTTTATATCCATCAGCGTATGATACTCGCGACTCGTGGGATGCCCACGAGAATAAGTTCATCGGTGTAATTTAGGAGGTCCCATGCGACGTTCCCGCATCTTCATACTGCTTGCGATAATCCTTCTCCTGGGCGCTGCAGCCGCTTATTTGTTCTTAGGGAGGGGGTCTGGTACTGGCTCGGAAAGTGAAGCAACCCCCGTCCCAGTCGATGTTGTCTTCGTGGCTATCGCTGCTCAGGACATCTCACGAGGAGCGAAAGTCCCTGAAGATGGTGTAATCATGTCTCGCATGAATGCGAACTTGGTCGTCGAAACGATGATCAGTGGTCAAGATGAAGATGAAATTCGCTCGCGGATTGTCGATCGCATCGCCCGTCAGGATATCGCCCGGGGTGTTCCCCTCACAGAGGCAATGCTTACAGAGACTTCCGGTGATTTACTCGCGGGTGGATCGAACGCCGCCCTTGCGATTCCAGCGGGTTATACAGCGATTGCTGTTCCCATGTCTCGACTCTCAGGTATCGCCTATGCTATGCAGGATGGAGATGTGGTTGACATCCTGATTACGCTGTTGCTTGTAGACATTGATCCTGATTTCCAAACAATTCTGCCGAACCAGACGACGCCTCTCGTTGCCTCTGGTGGAACGGAGGAGTTTCCAGCCCCCAATATTACGGGTAGCGTTGCGCTTATAGAAGTCGTTGAGGGAAATGACATTCCACCGCTTCCCTTCGGTCGGGTCGAAACAGACGAATTGACCGGTCAACCATTTCATTTCATTCCACAGGAACGACAGCGGCCGCGCACGGTTTCGCAGCGCCTGGTCGAAGCAGCCATCGTACTGCATGTAGGCACCTTCCAGCTTGAAAGCGAGGTTGCAGGAGAAGTAATTCCAGTTCCTGAGGGAGGAGTTGGAGCTCCCGCGCCAGAGAGTCAAGCACCGGCGCCAACCGTTGTACCTCCTGACATCATCACTTTGATTGTCACCCCCCAGGAGGCCTTGGCATTGAACTGGGCTATTAAAGTTGGAGCAGATCTCACATTCACTCTGCGCGCTCCAAATGATGGAGAGGAAACCGAAACCACTAGCGTCACGCTGCAATACCTGCTCGACACATACGAAATCACGATTCCGACAAAATTGCCCTATGGTATGGAGCCACGACTTGAAAGTCTGATCATCCCAGAGCTACCAAATGATCAATCACCTGCACCACCGCAGTAGTAGCAGATAGGCTTGTTGGTGTTCAAATGGAGCTAAATAAATGACAGAAAACGCGGAGGTAATGATCCGCGTCCTGATCGTCGATGACATCGCCGAGACGCGAGAAAATATTCGCAAGCTTCTTCAGTTTGAGTCCGATGTCGTCGTCGTAGGTGCTGCGCGAACCGGCTTGGAAGCGATTGAAATGGCTCGTGAAACGGAGCCCGATGTCGTTATCATGGATATCAATATGCCGGATATGGATGGCATCACAGCCACAGAGGGGCTGGTGAGGGATGTTCCCTTCGCGCAAATCGTCATGCTTTCTGTGAATAACGACGCTGACTACGTTCGCCGGGCGATGCGCGCAGGAGCCAGGGATTTCATTGCAAAACCGCCATCTGCGGACGAGCTGATATCAACAATCAGAACATTAGCAGTTTTCGCACAGGAACATAAAGACAAGCTAAGCCAACATCTACCTTCTGTGGTAGTTCAAGGTCCTGGAAGGGGACAAACTGGATCGCTGCGACCAGAAGGAAAGATCATGGTTGTTTATAGCGCCAAGGGCGGGGTTGGTTGTTCCATGCTTGCGACTAACATCGCCGTTGGTTTAGACACCGCAGATACACCAACAGTGCTGGTAGATGCTTCGCTGCAGTTCGGCGACGTTGCCGTTTCGTTGAATTTGCAGGTCAAGAACAGTTTTATTGATTTGGCCAGCCGGGCGGATGAACTCGATGCAACCTTCGTCGATGAGGTCCTGCTCCGACATAATACTGGATTGCGAGTCCTCGCCGCTCCACCACGACCGGAAGTGGCAGATGAAGTCACCGCCGGGCAAGTAAGAAATGTCCTCCAATTCTTAAAACGGAATTTCGCCTATGTCGTTGTCGACACAAGTTCCAATATGGATGACATTACATTGGCAGTGTTAGATGTTGCCGATCTACTGATCACCATTGCGACTCCAGAAATACCCTCGATTAAAGATACCAGGTTGCTGTTCGACTTACTGGGTGTCCTAGAATTTCCGAAGGAACGAATGTTCTTTGTTTTGAACAAGATGGATAAGCGTTCAGGGATTTCCTCTGAAGCGGTAGCAGAAAACCTAAAGTGTACTGTGGATGCGGAGATCCCTCTCGATGAACGGGCGATAACGACTTCCATAAACCGCGGTTCTCCTCTCCTTCTAAGCGATAAAGGTCAACCAGCGGCAAAGAGTATTTTCAGTATTCTCAGAAGTATTAAAGAACGTGTGCTGGCTGACGTTATGGACGATGAAGAGGAGATCGAAGCCGAAGGTACGGGGTTATTCAGTCGGTAATAGGTTTATTGTGGCGTGAATCGCCGCTGGGGAAGGAGCGTGCAACGTGTCGTTATTGAAGAGGATCGAACAAGGTCAAGCTGAAGAAAACGTACCAGCCCTCACCAAAGATAACAATCAAGATGGGGGCGCGATTGAAAGCTCATCACGTATGAGCGGCCTCTCAGCACGTCGTGTTGCACCGCCAAGTTCTGGCCAGCGAGATACATACCATGATTTGAAGACACGAGTACAAAATAAACTGCTCGGTGAATTAGATCCCTCTATGGATGTCAGTCAAACAGCGGAGGTTCGCCAGACGATCGAGGAGCTGTTTGAGAACATTCTAGCCGATGAGAGGATTGTCCTCTCAAGACCCGAGCGAAGGCGCCTTTTCGAACAGATCGTCGCTGAGATTCTCGGACTTGGACCCATCGAACCGCTGCTCGCAGATGGCTCGATCACAGAAATCATGGTGAATGGAGCCAAGCAGATATACGTAGAGCGGCTCGGTAAAATCTTTCGTGAACCTGCGACTTTCGAGAGCGATGATCACTTGATGCGCATCATCGATCGTATTGTGGCTCCCTTAGGACGACGGATTGATGAATCTAGCCCGTATGTTGACGCCCGACTGCCGGATGGCTCACGTGTGAACGCCATCATCCCTCCAATATCTCTTGTCGGACCCACACTCACGATCCGGAAATTCGCTCGAGATCCTATCACGGTCGATCAACTGATTGAATGGGGTACGATCACTCCGGAGGCCGTTGAGTTCCTAAAAGCGTGTGTGATCGCGAGAATCAATATGGTCATTTCCGGTGGTACCGGTTCCGGAAAAACCACCATGTTGAATATCATCTCACAGTACATCCCTGGTGATGAGCGAATTATTACGATCGAGAATGCTGCCGAGCTACAACTAAGACAGGAGCATGTTATCACCCTTGAGTCCCGACCACCCAATATCGAAGGTCGGGGCGAAGTCACGATTCAAAACCTCGTCGTAAACTCGTTGCGAATGAGGCCCGATCGGATCATCGTAGGTGAGATCCGTGAAAAAGAGGCCCTCGACATGCTCCAGGCGATGAACACCGGTCACGAAGGATCCATGACAACGGCGCACTCAAACAGCCCGAGGGATACCCTGGCCCGTATTGAAACTATGACGCTTATGTCAGGTGTGGAACTTCCCATCCGCGCCATTCGGGAGCAGATCTCATCCGCTCTTGAACTTGTTTGTCACCTTGAGCGACTTCGTGACGGTACTCGAAAATTGACTAATATTGCCGAAATCCAGGGAATGGAAGGTGATGTGATCACGATGACGGATATCTTCGTCTTCGAGCAAACTGGATTTGAGGACGGTAAAGTTATCGGACGCCTCCGCCCAACTGGCTTACGACCAAGATTCATCGATAAGATTGAAGCGAGCGGAATTAACTTACCCGCAGCGATCTTCGGTGTAGGCACCAGGTCAAAGGGGTACTAGGCGATGAATGCGCAAACGGTTCTCATCATTGGAGGCGGTTTGGGGCTTCTACTCCTGGTAGTTGGCCTGGCTATGACGTTATTTGGAGAGCGATCGATCGTTGAGGAACGCTTGGGTCGTTACGCCGAGGGCCAGATTGTTACCACATCTGGTGACGAGGCAACAAAACAGCGGAGCTCGATCATCGCCGATTATCTGGACCGGGCTGGTGAAGGCTCAGATCTCTTTGATAAGCTTTCTCGCGACCTCGCTCGAGCGGACCTGAAGCTCCGGCCAACTGAATATATTGCTGTAATAGTAATTTCAATAGTCCTTTGTGGAGTTATTGGTTTTATGATCAGCAGCTCGCTGATATTCGCGTTTGTTGGGATGGGCATCGGTCCTTTTTTACCGCGAATGTATGTAAAGCGGCAGGAGAAAAGCCGTCTGAAGAAATTCGACAATCAGTTAAGCGATATGCTCAACTTGATGGTGAATGGCTTACGAGCTGGGTTCTCAACACTCCAGGCCATGGAAGCTGTCAGCCGCGAGCTTCCACCACCGATTAACGAAGAATTCCACCGTGTAGTTCAGGAGATGCAGCTTGGCATCATGATGGAGGATGCCCTCGAACATCTCCTGCGTCGAATCAATAGTGAGGACCTCGATCTTGTGATCACCGCTATCAATGTTCAACGTGAGGTCGGGGGTAACCTGGCCGAGATCCTGGATTCGATTTCATTCACGATTCGAGAACGAGTACGGATCAAAGGTGAAATCCAAGCACTAACAGCTCAGGGGCGTGCGACTGCCTGGGTGATCTCCGCCATGCCCGTCATACTCACGGCTATGCTTTTTTTGATCAACCGCGATTATATTATGCAGTTCTTTAATCCAGAAACACGAAGCTGCGGCATCCCAATCATTGTCCTTGCAGCGGTCATGATCATTACTGGTTTTATTGCCACACAGAAAATCGTTGATATCGATATCTAAAGTTTTCGCAGCGGCTTGATGAACGTCACGGAAGAATAAGGAGCGAAACAATGCCTTTAGTGACTATTGGAATTATCATCGGCATCCTCGTCTTGGCTGTGGTCTTGGTAGTCGCTGGGATAAGAGCGCCGCAAGCTTCTGATCCGATTTCCAGCCGCCTGGCGGAGTACAGCGTTCGCGAGGAGGCGATGACGCTCGAGGAAATTGAACTTTCTCAGCGCTTTTATGAACGAGTTATGCTACCAATCTTTAATAAGATTGGTGTTATCGCCTCCCGCTTCACTCCGCAGGCGACGCTAGAATCCGCCCGGTTAAAACTCATTAAAGCTGGCAACCCCATGCAAATGGACCCGGCTTTTTTCATTTCTCTGCGCTTTGTCCTGGCAGTAGTATTGGGAGGTGGCCTATTCTTGGTTTTCTCGATCTCGGGGCGAAATTGGCTTCAAGGTTTGGGAATTTCGGCGCTCTTTATGGCGCTCGGATACGTTATGCCGGATCTATGGCTATCAAGCAAGATTTCGGCAAGGCAAAAAGCTGTTTTCCGTGGACTTCCGGATGCGCTTGACCTACTGACGATCTGTGTTGAAGCTGGTCTTGGATTTGATGCAGCGATGCGAAAGGTGAACCAAAAATGGGAAGATGAACTCGCTCTGGAGTTCGGGCGGGTAATTCAAGAGATCGGGCTTGGCAAATTGCGTCGGGAAGCATTGCGCGATATGGCGGATCGGCTCGACGTTGCCGAGTTCACAAGCTTCGTGGCAGCCGTCATTCAATCAGAGCAGCTTGGCGTCAGCATGGCGAAAGTCCTTCGCATCCAATCGGATCAAATGCGCGTACGCAGGCGGCAGATGGCGGAAGAGGAAGCTCACCGTGCGCCGATCAAAATGATCTTCCCGATTGCGCTGCTTATCTTCCCCTCCATTCTGCTGATCCTGCTTGGCCCGGCCGCGATGCTATTGCTGACTTCCCCAATGGCAGCGCTCTTCTAGAAAGACCGCAAGCGCTTCCGCTCACTCGGGGAGGGGTGCACCCGGTGAAGCAAACCATTTCTCAATTGAACCGGGGCTGGTTTACTTACTGGCTCAAGCAAACCATCGATCTGATCTTTCCCCCGCGTTGTGCAGGATGCGATGTGGCTGGCAAGGTATGGTGTGAAGAGTGCAATGATCGCATCATCGCACCTAAAGGCCGCTCTTGCACTGCTTGTGGGTTTCCCCTCGAGAAAGGAATTATTTGTCCAATATGTGAGGATTGGCCAAATCGCATCCACGTCCGACCCTTCGCTCAGTACAAAAAACCGATAAGTTCCGCAATAATAAAATTGAAGTACCGATCTGATCAGGCGCTTGCTAATGAGATGGCCTCCTGGCTGGTCAGCGTTTACCAGCGGACAGGATGGAAGGCAGATTGCGTGATTCCGGTTCCCCTGGCTGATGTGCGGCTACGGCAAAGAGGGTATAATCAGGTTACTTTGATCGCTACTTCATTCGCAAAAGAATTGAAGTTACAATTATTCACTAAAGCACTTGAACGGGTGCGGGAGACCCAGTCGCAAGTGGGTTTGGATCGTCAAGAACGCCATCTAAATGTAGAAGGAGCTTTTCGGGCTAACTCACACATTGTTCATGATCAATCCATCGTTTTAATAGACGATTTGCTGACATCTGGGGCAACGTTGAAAAACTGTGCAATCGCTCTCCTCAACGCGGGGGCAGCGCAGGTTTTTTGTTTAACCGTAGGAAGAGCATGATATTCAAATTCGTGTACGTCAACGACATGAAAGGAGTTGCCAATGGCTGTCCAAATTGAAATCAATGTAAAAAACATGGACCTAAGCGATAAGTTGCATGATTACATCGAGACAAAGGTCGCGAAGCTGGATCGATATCTGGATATCATTGACCAAGCCCAAGTTGATTTGACCCATGCGAAAACTGCTCGTAACGCGAAGGATCGCCAGGTTGCACAATTAACAATCCGGGGCAAGGGGGTGGTGCTGCGCGCAGAGGAAAGAACGGAGGATATGTTCGCCTCTGTTGATCTTGTGCTGGATAAGATCCATCGTCAGATTGAGCGCTACAAGGGCCGCCATTGGAGAAGCCGCGGGGATGGCAGATCGGCAGCAGAAGTAGCTTCTTACGAGCCGATGAGTACTGAAGAGGAGGATACTCCCTCAGAGGTGATCGTACGGCGAAAACGTCTTTTCCTAATCCCGATGGATGAGAGCGAAGCGGTTGAGCAGATGCAGCTCCTGGGGCATGAAGATTTCTTTATTTTTCTCGATGTTGCAAGCCATCAGGTTAATATGCTCTATCGACGAAGGGATGGAACCCTTGGAATCATCGAAACCGTGAACAAATAACGGAAACAATATAGGAGCTGACATTTCCTTCGTTGACTGCTGTTGACTATCCTATGGACGAAAAAATCCCTGTTCTTCTCATGCTGCCGCCCAAGGGTTCATCCGAAGCGGAAGCCTGGGTCGCTGCTGGTCGACTGGCTGCAGCCTGTGATCTGGCTGAGCGAGTTAAGGCAAATCCTCTCGCAGGCCCATGCTTCCTTCTTGCTCATGAAGAGATGGATCGACTGGCGTTGCGGGATATGGGATTCAATCAAATTCAATCATCGGTAAAACCATTTCACTTTGGATATGTATTAGCAGAGATAATCTCAGAGTACCATCTAGATCGGCTCGCGTACTTTGGAGGAGCGAGTGCGCCACTGATGGGGGAAAAGGATTTGCAGCAAGTCTTCGAGCAGATCCTGCGGCAGAAAAAACCCACTGCTATTGTGAATAACCTGTACTCTTCAGATTGGGCAGTCTTTAACCATACACGCGTCATTGAAGAGATTAAGTCACATCTGCCCAGTGATAATCCGTTGGGATGGGTGATGCAGCAGGAAGCACACTTCGATGTACGAG
>CAYLOO010000035.1:0-27218 GCA_964385355.1 uncultured Anaerolineaceae bacterium | reverse complement strand
TGGTCCTGTACTTCCCAACATTAGTAGAAGTGCCCATCGCGCGCATGTTCCTCGATCTGGGTATGCACCGCGGGCCTTTGCTGGCATACCTTCTGGCCGATCCTGAGCTCTCGATCCAAAGCATCCTCGTCACCGGCCGGATTTTGGGGCGAAAGAAGACGGTCGCATACGTAGCCCTGGTGAGCGTTTTCAGCACGCTGGCTGGCTATCTTTTCGGCTATATTCTCGCGGCCTTCTGACATTTTCGAGCAATCACACGCGGAGGCTGATTAACCATGTTGGAATTTCACGGGAATGAACCCAGTCCGCAATCAGGCATGGTGGGGCGGCTATCTGTTTTGGATCGGTTCTTGCCCATATGGATCCTGCTGGCTATGGCGGTTGGTGTGGGGTTAGGTGCAGCCATACCCGGCGTGAAGGATGTCTTCGATGTGCTGCGTATCGATACCGTCTCACTGCCCATCGCCATCGGTCTGCTGTGGATGATGTACCCCGTTCTGGCCAAGGTGAAATATGAAGAGTTGGGTAAGATCACCCAGGCAAAACAGCAATTTGGGGTGTCCCTGATCTTGAATTGGATCATTGGACCGGCCATCATGTTCATCCTGGCCTGGATTTTTCTCCCAGATCTCCCCGGCTACCGCACCGGTTTGATCATCATCGGTCTGGCGCGCTGCATCGCCATGGTCTTGATCTGGAATATGCTCGCCGGAGGCGATAGCGGATACTGTGCTGTTCTGGTAGCTCTGAACTCCGTCTTCCAGATTTTAATGTACAGCCCACTGGCTTACTTCTACCTGCGTGTCGTGCCTGGTTGGTTTGGCGCGGCGGGCATGATCGTAGATATTTCCATGTGGGATATCACCAAAAGCGTACTCATCTTCCTGGGTATCCCCTTGGCTGCCGGTGCGATCACCCGTTTTGCGTTGGTCAGGCGTAAAGGTGCCGACTGGTATGACGAAGTGTTCGCTCCTAGGTTAGGCCCCACAGCGCTGATCGGTTTGCTCTTCACAATCGTGGTCATGTTCTCGATGCAAGGCGACAAGATTCTCGCCAACCCCGGGCATGTCCTGCGTGTGGCGGTCCCCCTCATCGTCTATTTCGCGCTTATGTTCCTGCTGTCCTTCGGGGTCTCGAAATGGAGGGGTTTTTCCTATGAGATGTCGGCCACGCAGTCCTTTACCGCGGCGAGTAATAACTTTGAACTGGCCATCGCTGTGGCGGTGGGCACATTTGGGATCGCCTCCCAGGAAGCATTGGCTGCAGTGATAGGCCCCCTCATCGAGGTTCCCGTTTTGATCGGGCTGGTATATGTCGCCCTGTGGATTAAGGAACGATTCTTCAAGATCCCTGTGCAGGCAGTCGTGGATTGATTTAATATGCTTTAGACTACACTGAGCAAAGGTAATCGATCACGAACCGCGGATTACTGTGCAATGAGACAAATGTCGAGCACCCGGATGGGAATCTGGGGAAGTTGTGGGCAGCTCTCGATGGCGGAGTGGGCACATCCATAGTTCAACGGCGTTCTCGGAAAGGATATAGTAGGGCAGATTATGATGCTGATCGTGGATTACGATCTTGTCGTCTTCACTCCAGCTTGTGACCCGGGAGCCGAGTGCTTCGCTGCCAAGGCTAGACTGAAAGCAGACATTAAAGAAGTCATCCCTTACTTAAATGCCACCCTGCGTGGTGCGGTATACAACTCCGCCGCCCCGTCGCTCACTTGGAAGAAGGGAGGCCATAACCTGGCCTTCTATCCCTATGAGATCGCCATAAGCACCCTGGAGGATCGCAAGGCAGCGGAAAAAGAAATCGAAGGTTTAATCGATCTAGTGAACCGAACATGGAAGCGGCGGGAGGGGATCGATCCTGACTTTGAAATGCATCAGCGCCCTGTACCTTTGACCGTGTACAAACTGCTGCCGCTCACCAATTGCAGGGCATGTGGGGAGCCGACATGTTACACTTTTGCGCTCAAGCTGATTGCCTCCCAGAAAAAACTTAGCGAATGCCCAGCTCTATCCACACCTAAACATCAGGAAAACTATACTGAGCTGCGGAACATACTTCCGCAGGCTCCTGCGATTGGTTAGCGGAGGGAATTTCATGAATGACGCTGATAAATCGAAGAAACAAGATGCATCCAGTGATGAACAAGAGCCTATGTGCTCTTGCGTGCTCGACCCTTTCACCAAATTGCCTCCTTACCTCCGCCCCAAACCTTCCGTGAAGAAAAACAGCCTGCGCCAGGTGACCTGTCCGGGATGTGGAAAGGAGTATTTGACCAATCGGTCGGCAGCTCGGTGTTTCGACTGCGAGATTCGATAGTAGGCCTTGCCTTGAAGGATGGAAGAACTTTAAGTGGGTGGGTTGTCCCGGTCGAAGAGTTGGTCCAACATATTGGAGAAAGACTCGACTCATAGCACATAGAGCAGATGAGGGAGGGTAGGATTATTTTGGGCGGCATCTACCCTCCTCAGTGTTAGCGATCAAAGTAAATGCTTTTACCGCTCACCGATAGAGGGATCCCCATCACAAAGTCGGCGTCGATCAATCCAAGCTCTCGGGCCACCACGCCTGCCCTGTACATGATGCGATTGTCTACGTTCATCAGGCTGGCAGTCTTGACGGCTGAACCAAGGGCAATGCCCATATCTAGCACCCGAAATAGGCATTGAGGTCCTTTGAATTCGCCTTCGTAAGTGTTGATGACGATGCAGGCTTCAGCCCCACATGCTCCGCAATTAAGGTCTGCTACTTCACCATCCTTGATACCGATCAGTACCACAGCGCCGGAATCAAGGACGTTCTGACCATCGCGCTTGAAACCCTCGATGCCGTTTCGTTGTGCGTAATCTTTCATGCCCTCGCCCAGGCATTGTAAATCCTCACCCTCAACTGTTTTCACAACCACAAAATCCTGCCCACGGGTCTTGGGAGCAGTTATTGCGGCAATCCCCATTAATTCGGCGATTGTGTGCAGCGCTGTCATAATAGCCTCCATGCGTTCTTCGCTCAACTGAGCTCGATTTGACTTGTACGTCCGGGAGCATTATCTGTAAAGTTAAGCATAATCGCAACTGTAATCAAGGTGTATGAATAGGATCTTCGATGAGGGGTGGGATTGGATTCCTAAGCCTGGTTGGCGCACTAGGGCTTGCGCTCAGACGCTGGAAGGCATAGCCTTAGCGGAATCCGGTCCGGATCATTCCTTTGGAGCTTCTGTGAATGGAGCCTTATATAAAACGGTCCGATGGTGCCGGGATTTTCACTGCGCAGTTAATTAGGAGAGGGTCGTGAAAAACGAAACGTCTGGAGATATTGCGGCAATCTTCGATCTTGATGGGACTTTATATACCGGTCACATCACGCTTGGTCTTGCCGAACACCATCGTACTCGTCGCGTTAAACGTTTGGAGCTTTATACCTATATGCTCACCCATATGCCCATATGGTGGCTTCAACGGTTAGGCCTGGTATCCGAATCTAAGTCCCGGGTAATATGGGCTCGAGATATGGGTTGGACAGTTCGGGGCTGGACAGCGGAGGAAGCAGAAGATGCCTTCCATTGGCTTGCAGAGCAATATGTACTGCCAAAGGTTCGGCCAGCGGTGATGGCTCGATTGCGTGCTCATCAGGATGCTGGGGAGCGAGTGATCATGGTTTCCGGGACCTTCTCTCCGCTGCTTCGTCAAATCGGGCATGAGTTGGGGATTGGGGAAACGGTGGGGACACCGATATTAATGAAGAATGGACGCTACACAGGTGGCAGCGAGCTTCCAGTTTGTCAGGGTCAACATAAGGTGACGCGGCTTGAGGAGTATCTGCGTGGCACGAGGGACATTAATTGGTCGGAGAGTTCCGCATACGCCGACAGCAAGTCAGACATCCCCCTACTTGAGGCTGTCGGATTTCCCGTTGCAGTTGCCCCCGATGCTGCTCTTGAATCATACGCAAAGGAGAGGGGATGGGAGATCGTGCAATAGAGCTTAACGTGCGACACACAAAACTGGGTTTCCTCCTTCGCCTTACGGGCATCGTCGCCTTGTTGCTGGCTAGTGTTACTTGTCTATTCGTATTCCTGGCCATGAACCCCTACACTGCTTGTTGGGGCTCAAACCCAGCAACTCCCCCCCTGGGCACTTCTGTCAGATCGCTTGTGTCCGATGGTCTGCGGCGCTGCTATCTGCTTCATATTCCTCCTGAGTACGACCGAGGGCAATCGTTGCCCATGATTATCAGCTTGCCCGGGTTTACCTCGAACCCAAAAGGCCAGGAATACCTGACTCGTTGGAACGAGGTCGCTGATAATGAAGGTCTTCTGATAGTCTATCCACAAGGCACATCCTTTCCTCTCCGGTGGAACACAAACAAGGCATTCACGGATAGTGACGTTGATGATGTCCAATTCATAGCTGCCTTAATCGACGAAGTATCTAATATCGTGGCTGTCGATCCCTCGCGAATTTACGTGGATGGGATGTCCAACGGCGGCTCAATGGCCAACCGTGTGGCCTGTGAACTGGCCGGCAAAGTGGCCGCGGTTGGGGTAGTTACCGGTCCACCGGTCGAACCACCGGGGGGATGCGATCCTGAGCGTCCCATCTCGCTGATTGCTTTCTATGGTACGGAGGATCCTCTCGTCGCCTATGAGGGTGGAATAGTGAGAGAATCATTCATTTCCAAACTGATAAATCGATCCTCACATTCCTTCTCTTTCCCGTCTGTGGAATCATATATCGAGGCATGGGTAGAGCGCGATGCTTGTGTGCCAGTTCCTGAGCCCATCGCGGCGCAGGGAGATGCCAGCGGGGTGCGCTATACAGACTGCAAGGACACATCAGAGATCGTTTTCTACACGATCGAAGGAGGGGGGCACGCCTGGCCGGGAGGCCGGCCTACCTTCGTTGGCAAAACAAGCCGTGATATTGTAGCCAGCGAGGTGATGTGGGCGTTCTTCAAGACGCATCCCTTAACCGACAGTCCTTGAGCCTGTGGGGAACGATACATAAAGCGATGTTGGAGATCGATTTCAAGGATTTCAGGTGCTGTCGCGGGGATATGAAGATAATGAAAAAGAGCTCCTATGACGAGTGAAATGATGCTTTCCACGATCCTGATTAGCTTTGCGCTGGTATTTTACACAATTGGCGTTTGGAGTGAGCGATTTATCGGTCGGTTGAAGGGATGGCATTTGATCTTCTTCTGGGGAGGTCTGGTATTCGATACCGTGGGGACAGGGATGATGATGGAGTCGGCAGGAGGCCTTACCTTTGATATCCACGGGGTTACTGGAGTGCTCGCGATCTTACTTATGTTCGTTCACGCTGCCTGGGCTAGTATCGTTCTTATCCGCAAGGACGAGAAGGCAATCGCTAATTTTCATAAATTTAGCGTTCTTGTCTGGGGTATCTGGCTCGTTCCGTACTTCACCGGCTTTTTCGTATCCATGTAATACGTATCAATTCCACACAAGTAACGAATGATGGGTAACACAGCCAATTCGACAGCGGACATGTATGGAAAAGTGTGTTTGGTTACGGGCGCTACCTCAGGTATAGGCGAGGCTACTGCTGCGGCGCTTGCTGCGAAAGGTGCGCAGGTTATCGTTGTCGGTCGCAATAAACAGAGAGCGGAAGATATAGTTAAGCGTATCCAATATGAGACTGGCAATAGTTTTGTCCATTATCTGTTGGCCGATTTCACTGATCTTCAACAAGTTCAGGATCTCGTTTTTTCCTTTAAGAACCAGTATTCTCACCTCGATGTTCTCATAAACAATGCAGGAGCATACTTCAATACACGCCGTAAAACGGCGTATGGTGTGGAGATAATGTTCCTTGTGAATTATCTTGCGCCATTCTTACTCACCAACCTGTTACTAGATATGATCCTTATGAGTCCCTCGGCTCGAATCATCAATGTCTCCTCGGATGTTCATCAATATGGCTCGATTGATTTTGGTGATTTGGAGTTCAAGCGAGGGTACTTCGGCATGAAAGCCTACGCCCGTTCGAAGCTGGCAAACATCTTATTCACCTATGAGCTAGTCAGACGGCTCGAAGGAGGCACGGTCACGGCCAATGCGCTTCACCCTGGACACAGCGCGACGGACATCTGGAGCACCAACTTTTCTTTTATTGGGCCGGTGCTAAAGTGGATTATGGGTTTCTTTGCCATCTCAGTGGAGGAAGCATCGAGGACATCCATCTATTTGGCATCCTCACCCGAAGTTGAAGGGGTAACAGGCCGGTATTTCGTCGAAAGGGAAGCTGTACCATCATCGCCGATGTCCTATGACCAGAACTTGGCCCATCAGTTATGGCTCGTGAGTGAAAGATTGACGGGTCAAGCGGCTTTTTCCTAAAATCAAATTTCGTCGAATCCATCACATGAAGCACTGGGCGATGTTGGTGTGCAATCCACATACCTAATTGAACTGCTGGCGGTAAATCACCAATAACGATATGCTTGTTCCCACCGTTCATCGACCGGGATGGACACGGATACATGGTTGTTTTATATGCTGACTTTACTGTCCCAGCCGGGCTTGGAGCCCCTTTCTTCATTCATAACCTGGCAGGGCGCAGCACGGCAGAATGCTCGTCTAAACAACGCAGCCTTCAGGCTGCCAAACCCTATTGCGGCATAAACTCTTGAAGGAGGCGCTTCAATGCAAATCTCCGATCCTCACTCTTATACAGATCTCAGCCAGGGACAGATCAAGCATATTGACTTGCGTTTGGTCGTTGATTTCGTTGAGCGCCGCATAAAGGTACATGCAGACTATTTCCTGGTAGAACCTGTGAGCGGCTCATTCTTCCTGGACACTCGTGATCTAAAAATTACCCGAGCTTATCGGGATGACCAGGAGATCCTTTGGGAGATTGATCAACACGATTCGATAGTGGGTGATCGCCTTCACTTGAAGGATCTTGATGGTCTTTCAGCGTTCACAATAGAGATGACCACCTCACCTGGAGCCAGCGCATTGCAGTGGGTGACTCCGATGCAAACCGCTGGAGGGGAGCATCCTTTCCTCTATAGTCAATGTCAGGCCATCCACGCCCGCAGCATCTTCCCATGCCAGGATTCCCCATCGGTTCGCTTTACGTATGAAGCATCTGTAGAGGTTCAACGTCCACTGGTGGCCGTAATGGCTGCAGAGCATCTTGACACGGAACATTCGCGGGATACCAGTCTTTATCGATATAGGATGCCGCAGCCAATCCCTTCTTATCTTTTTGGACTTGCAGTTGGGAATATCGCTTTCGAAGAATTGGGCCCTCGCACCGGCGTTTATTCCGAGCCAGAGATACTCGAATCTGCTGTTTGGGAATTTACTGAAAATGAAAAGAAACTCGTCGAAGCGGAGAAATTATTCGGTCCTTACCTGTGGGATCGCTATGACGTTCTCATATTGCCCCCCTCCTTTCCGTATGGAGGGATGGAGAACCCGCGCCTGACATTTCTTACCCCTTCATGCATTTTGGGAGATCGCAGCCGGACTCCACTTGTCTCCCATGAACTTGCGCATGCTTGGACTGGAAACTTAGTTACAAATGCCACCTGGGAGGACTTTTGGCTTAACGAAGGTTGGACGACGTACGCTGAATCAAGAATTACCGAAGCTCTCGAGGGAGATGATTATTCTCAACTCCTTTGTTTCATTGGGCGATATTTAATGTTTAGGGTCATGGAACGCTTCGGAATGGAGTCGGATAAAACGTGCTTAAAGTACTCGCAGCGAGGCATCGACCCCGACGAGGTATTCTCTGTAATACCCTATATTAAAGGCTCCTCCTTCGTACTTAAGTTGGAAAGATCCGTGGGTCGGGAGATTTTCGATGCCTTTATCAAGAAATATATCGCCACCTTCAGTTTTCAATCGTTGACGACTGAAGGTTTCGTTTCTTTTCTTGAGCAGGAGCTTCCAGAAGCAATTGAGCAAGTCGACATCGATGAATGGCTCTATGCATCGGGTTACCCTGAGAGCGCTCCAGCCCTCAATTCGAGTCTCTACGATGAAGTAAAAGTCAGAATAGACGCGTACGAATCCGGCACATTCCCTGACGACGATCAAATTGCCGATTGGAAAATGGATCAGATCCGTCTTTTCCTGCTGATGCTTCCCGAACAGATCCGTGTTGAGGATTGCCGCCAGTTCGAGCGCATTTTCAATATTAAGGAGAGCACTAACTATTTCATGATGAATCGCTTCTATCAAATAGCGGTTCAAAGCGGCTACCAGGACGTGCTTCCCGGAATAGAGCGCATGGTTGGGTCAGACGGTCGAATGGCGTCTCTCGCGATGATCTTCCGTACCATGGTTAAAGAAGAATGGACTCGGGAAAAGGCGCGACCGATGTTTGAACGACATCGTGATAAGCATCACCCTACAACCGTGGCGGTTATTGAGCGGATACTTGACAAAGCCGGATTGTAAGCGCAGTCCGCATTCGACGGCTTTGGTCGTGGGTTAGAAGACAATCAGGAGACGTTTCCGAAAATGAAACAAAAGCACTTCATCGATACACACAAAGCCGGGACTGGCCCCGCAATATTGTTGATGATGGCAATGTTCAGCCAATGGCAGAATCCAACAGCGTGGATCTACCTTGCTTTGCATGGCACCTATGGTCTTTTATGGGCAATGAAAAGCTTAGTGTTTCCGGATAAATCCTGGGAGAAAGAAACAGGATGGGGCTATGGACTCTATATCTGGGGTGGGCTGACCTTATATTGGGTGGCGCCCTGGATTCTCATGTCGCGAGGTGTTGAAGCCCCGCCGTGGTATTTGGGATTGTGTGTTAGCTTGTATGTTTTGGGCGTCTTCCTCCACTTCAGCACAGATATGCAGAAATATACCCACCTAAAATTGCAGCCAGAGACACTCATCACCGATGGCATGATGGCCAGGACCAGGAATGTAAATTATTTCGGAGAGTTGTTGATCTACCTCGGCTTCGGCTTATTGGCCATGCATTGGCTGCCGATCGTGATTTTGTCGCTCTTTGTGGCCATCCTCTGGCTCCCGAATATGCTGCGGAAAGACAAATCGTTATCGAGATATGACAAATTTGAAGAATATCGGCGTCGAAGCAAGCTGTTCATCCCTTTCCTGTTCTAGAGAACTGCAGTTTCAGCATCTAAAATGAGCTGTGTGAATACGAGGAGATCGTGGTAATGAAATATGATTTCGATAGGGAGATCAATCGTAAAGGGACGAATTCCGTTAAATGGGAATTTATTAAACACGGAGATAGTTTGCTTTACAGGGAAGAGCCAGACGACTCATCATCAGGCACTCGGCTCCTACCCATGTGGGTCGCGGATATGGATTTTCCCTGTCCTGAGCCAATTGTGGAGGCGCTGGTCGCACGCGCGCAGCATGGATTATTCGGTTACACATCCCCTACGGATTCGTACTACAACGCCGTCGTGAGCTGGATGAAAAAGCGGCATGGGTGGGAGATAGAGCCGGAGTGGATTTGCGCAACCCCCGGCGTAGTGCCGGCGCTTAATATGCTCGTAAAAACATACATTTCACCCGGGGACAAAGTGCTCATCCAAACGCCGGTCTACTATCCCTTCAACAAAGCCGTTGAGAACAACGACGGCATGCTTATCACCAACCCGCTAATCTATGAAAACGGCCGCTATTGTATAGATTTTGCGGATCTTGAGCAGAAAACCAAAGATCCGCAGGTGAAAATGGCCATCTTGTGCAGCCCCCATAATCCCGTTGGGCGGGTCTGGACCCGAGATGAATTGCTCCGTTTCGGCGAGATCTGTTTAAAAAACAACGTTCTTGTTGTAGCTGATGAAATTCATGGGGACTTGATCCTCGAGGGTTTTGTTTTTACTCCCTTTGCCGGTATCAGCGAGCCTTTCGCTCAAAGCAGCATCACCTGCACTGCGCCCAGTAAGACCTTCAACCTTGCAGGTTTGAAAACTTCAAACATCATCATCGCCGACGAACAGCTGCGCGCCAGATTCAAGAAGACCCTGGGTAGAACCGGGTTGGGAGGTGTTGGGGCTTTTGGGGTTGTCGCACTTGAAGCGGCATACAACCATGGGGAGGAGTGGCTCTCCCAGGTGCTGGATTACATCATGGGTAATTTGCGGTATTTAGAGGAATACATAGCCGAGTATCTTCCGCAGATTAAAGTTGTTCCCTTGGAAGGGACGTATCTGGTCTGGCTGGATTGCCGTAGTTTGGGGCTTGGCAAATTGGAATTAGAGCAAATGATGCTAGAAGAAGCCAGAGTCTACCTTGATGAAGGCTACATCTTCGGCACCGAGGGCGAAGGTTTTGAGCGCGTCAATCTCGCCTGCCCGCGATCTGTCTTGGTTGAAGCCTTAGAACGGATTCGAAACGTTATTGAGCGACAGTAGCTTGGTCAGAAGGTAGGCCAAAAGCAGCTATCTTGAAAACGGGCAATTGATCACTCCGAGCTTTCGCAAGTGATAGAACACACTCGTTGATGAAACCCGCGAATCGCTTGGATAGGAGTGGATTATCAACGAGTATGAAGGAAACCATACCGGGGAGCTGACGCCCTCATGCAGCCAGAAGTAATTCGTTTCCTCCGTTTCCTTTCAGCCACAATCGGCGTCCTGTTTTCTGCTTTGATGTTCGGCGCTGGAATCGTATCCCTTATGGAGCGCGAATTTCGCGCCGCCGGTAGAATCGCTCTTTTGGGCGTGCTGTTGTCTTTGCCTCACCTGATCGTGGGGTTGATGCTTTTCCCCAACCAAGAAATCGCTGCAATATTTCTACTCATCACGACGGCTCTTGCGGTGACGATCTTTTTAGTGCCAGTGGGACAGAGACTCATCACCGAGGACGATACACCCAAAATCCGGATTGACGAACGCGATATCATGTTCGCGCGTGCACGCTTGACACCTGGATCGGAGCGCTTTGAGGATTACTACCGGCGCAAGCCGGATAAAAAAGCGCTTGACGATAAGTTCAGAACCAGGCCAGGTTTGCTTGCTAAGGGATCAACTTACTTTGACCCGACCATGTTCTCAGCCGCCGCCGCAAGTTTCGATGCTGTTGGGGTATTTCGGGCCATCGTCGATCAAGAGCCTGCCCCGGAGCGCGTTCTCACCGACCCTGAGAGAATCACTGAATTTATTAAGCAGTGGGGCAGGAAGCTAGGTGCAGTATCGGTGGGGGTCACGGAGCTCAGGGATTATCATCTTTACAGTCACCTCGGGCGCAATGAGCCCTACGGTCAGCCTATTGATTTGGAGCACAAGTTCGCCCTTGCGCTGACAGTTGAGATGGACAAGCACATGCTCGATCATGCTCCGTACGGTCCAACGGTGATGGAATCAGCGCAGCAATATTTGACTTCAGGTGCGATTGCCGTCCAGATAGCTGCGTTCATACGCAATCTTGGTTACCCCGCCCGCGCCCACATTGACGGCAAGTATCGTGTTGTGTGCCCATTGGTTGCTCGTGACGCGGGGCTGGGCGAGATAGGCCGGATGGGGTTGTTGATGACGCCTGAGCTCGGCCCTCGGGTTCGCTTAGCTGTTGTGACGACAGATCTACCGCTCACCGTCGATTCAAGGACCAGGGACTATTCTGTTTATGATTTCTGCACCCGCTGTAAAAAGTGTGCTGTCGTTTGCCCGAGCAAAGCAATTTCATATGATGATAGAGCCGAGATTGACGGCGTCAAGCGCTGGCAGATCAATTCAGAGGCATGTTTCACTTACTGGAATACCATTGGCACAGATTGCGGGCGATGCGTGTGTGTATGCCCATTTTCGCATCCCGATAACTTACTGCACAATGCCATTCGTTTCGGCGTACGTAATTCATCGCTATTCCGAGCACTGGCCGTCACGATGGATGATTTCCTCTATGGTAGAAATCCTCCTCCGCTGGGAATGCCTGCGTGGATGAATGTCGATGCAGATTAAGATTGACACTTTACCAAGGGTGACCTCATATGTGAAAGAGAATGGAGGGACTATGCTTCCGCTTCGAGATCTCAATCCCACTCGACGAACACCCTACCTGACCTATATTTTAATCGCTCTGAATATCCTGGTCTTTATCTGGCAGCAGATGTTCTCATTGCCTGATCAGCAGAATATCTTCATGAATCTATCCGTGGTCCCGGCGAACATTATCGCCAATCCCTTCTCGCTGGAAACGCTGCTGGATACCCTCCGCAGCATGTTCTTTCACGGCGGCTGGTTTCACTTATTCAGCAATTTGCTTTACCTGTGGTTGTTCGGGGACAATGTTGAAGATCGATTTGGCGTGTTCTATTACCTGTTTCTCTACTTCGCCAGCGGGTCCGTCGCCGTCTTTGCCCAGGTCATGATTGATCCCACGTCCCAGATCCCTCTTATCGGCGCGAGTGGAGCGATCGCTGGCGTGCTGGGTTCTTATTTGATCCTTTTCCCGGGTGTGCGTGTTCAAGGGATTGTCCCCCTGGGCCTTTTTACAAGGCTGGCGGTATGGCCAGCATGGGTCGTCCTGGGGCTTTGGTTTGGTCTTCAATTCGTCAATGGCATCCTATCGCTCGGTTCTCAATCTGGTGGCGGGGTCGCTTTTTTCGCTCATATTGGGGGTTTCGTAATGGGTGTAGCGCTTACCTGGTTTCTGACGCTTTTTATCCACCAACCTCCACCCGAGGACAGGCGGCAGTTGCTTTATCGGCGGGCGACACGCGATCGGAATCGTTGACAGTCAATCCCCCGGTTGGACAATTTGAAGTTTAAGGCTTTACAGAGTTCCGTGGTTAAGGAGATGATCCTCATCTGAACAGCATGAGACGTGGCCGCAGTCCGAAACGAGCAGGAGGATAGCGGCAGACATTTTCACACAAGCCAGATTTCCAGATAAGCTATGTATTTCTCCAGCTATTCAGGTGTGTTGCTGCCTAGTGGAACGGAGTCCAAACTTGAAGGAAAGGAAAAAATGACCAAAGAGATGCAGCGGTTTCTCCTCATGGCATTATTAATGTTGATCATCTTTTCAGCGTTGATCCTATTCCTGGTTCCCAGGTTGGACGCGTTTCTTTCTGGACCAAGAGAGGATGGGCCTCGGATTGGGCTTGGCGAGGATATGTATAAGGCCGAGGTGTTTGAAATCATCGAGGAGGGAATAGTTGCGCTTGGCGAGCGGACCCAGTCTTATCAGGTTTCTAGAGTTGAAGTTTTGGAAGGACCCTACAAAGGCCTGATTACAGAAATCGACTATGGTAAACGGCAAATACGACCGGAGGGATTACTCCTAGAACCCGGTGACCGGTTGATTGTCAGCATCAACCAGGCTCCAGATGGATCGGTGAACGCTTATTTCATTGACTTCGTTCGGACGAAACCACTTCTTTGGCTGCTGGTTGCCTTTGTGCTATTCAGTGTGTTGGTGGGTGGTTGGCAAGGGGCAAGAGGGATTCTTGGATTATTCATTAGCCTCGTGGTGATCTTGGTATATATCATCCCCAATATTCTCGATGGCAAGGACCCAACGGTTGTCACTTTGATAGGCGGATTTCTACTTTTGGGGATTTCGCTCTATTTAATCTACGGCTGGGCGTTAAAAACTCATGCAGCAGTCCTGGCGCTGTTTTTCACTTTGGTGTTCACAGGGCTGATGATTAACTTTTTCGTTGATCTGACTCGCCTGACAGGTTTTGGCGATGAAGACATTCTATTCGTCATTCAACAGGTGGACATCAACATCAACATGCGTGGTTTGGTATTGGCCGGCATGTTGATTGGCGCCATGGGAGCGTTAGATGATTTGGTGATCACACAGGTTTCTGTCGTTCTTGAACTGCATGAAGCTGATTCTGAACTTGGAATGCGCAGTCTTTACCAGCGTGCTATGCGAGTGGGGCAGGATCACATTTCGGCGATGATCAACACGCTTTTCATGGCCTATGCCGGAGCGGCGCTGCCGACATTGCTTTTATTCTCTCTATCGGGTCAAGGATTTATGGATTTGATCAATCTAGAATTCGTTGCAGAAGAGGTGGTCCGAATCCTGGCAGGATCTTTGGGGTTGATCGCCGCGGCGCCAATCTCAACAGGAATCGCCAGCCTAATGATCGTCTATCGAGGACGTCTCCTTGAATCTAGTCAATTCCATCAGCGTGATAAGGAGCATAAGCATATTGGTGACCTCAATGGCGAGTAGGACCGCCTAAATCAAAGAGGCGCGAGCAAGGGCTTCTTGAGCAAACGTGACGATATGGATAGGTTTTTCGGAGAACAATGTTCATCGATCGAGTTGGTCCGTGCTAAGAGTCAATTAAAGAAAAAAGGCTCGCACTTCTGTGCGGACCATTATATTTGGGTTAGGAAGTGTTCTTTCTAGGGGACGAAACGGATGTTCCAATATGAGAAATCGTCGAATGTGGCGCCCAGGTCGTAGGTTTGGGAGGCGCGGACATACAGGGCGAATTGGCCAAAGGAGCGGCTGTATTGTGGATCGGTTACGCTGCCTACCGGCTGGTCGTTAACAAATAAGTAGAAGCGATCGCGATACCCCATGATACCAAGGCGGTTCGTAGCGCCCGCTCCTGTAAGGATCGCCGCGGAGGGGGTCCAGTCCTTTACCACCCTGGGGCTTTTAGAATCCCTGTGCAGGCGGACTCGCCAATTTCCATCGCAGGATATCTCAAAACCGTAACCGCTAGAGCCGGTTTCCTCGTCGATGCGGATAACAATGCCCAGCGCATCTTTTAAGATACAGTCACCATTAGTAGCGCTGACTTCAGCGTAGACATTTCCCGATTGCCTATTGAGGATAGACCAATAGGTGAACTTTTCTTCTGGAATGTAATCGACCCCGATCAGTTCCCCGTTTTCTACCCGGTATGCTCCGCTACCCTCGACATCATATTGAGTCCAACCATTAGGGACATCGAAGGGATCTGCGTAATCCGGATTGTTGAGATCGAGCTTAGCGCGTGGATCTTCTTCGGGTGGTGGCTCACGTGTGGGTTCACCAGGAGGGAGATTGGCCGGGGCAGGCTGGGGGTTCTCTGTCAATTGAAGTGAAGTAAGCGTCGCTGGCTTTATCTCAGACTCTGGGTCCGGGCTGCCGAACCAATCTCCTGTAAAACCTAAGATGGAAACAGATACGGCCAGGATCAAGCCAAACGCGATATACAGCGTGCGGCGAGGGATTTTTGGGCTTATCCGAATAGGCTTTGTCTTGGATTCTGCAGTTACGGCAAGCTCAAGATCAGCCGCAAAGTCCCCTGCGAGCGCATAGCGTTTGCTAGGCTGCTTGGCAAGGGCACGCTTCATGACCTTTTTTAACGCAGGACCACCGGATGGCAAAGATGGGGGCGGAGTATGCACTTGATGGTACATGATCGAAGCTGGAGTGTCCTCGGCAGACTTGAATGGCAATTCTCCGGCAAGCATCTCATAGGCAAGGATACTAAGGGAATAGAGATCCGAGCGTACGCTGACGGCTTGCCCCTCCACTTGTTCTGGACTCATATACGCTGGAGTGCCCATAATGGTCCCGGGCTCCGTTAGCTCGGAGTTGAAACTTATTCGGGCTAAGCCGAAATCTGTCAGCACTGGCTCGACCTTGGGTAAAAGCGGATTCCCCAACTCAATAGGGGTAGCTCCATTGCAGAGCATCACATTAGCGGGCTTGATGTCTCTATGGATAACCCCCTCACCATGCGCGTAATCGAGAGCATCAGCAAGCTTGTTTATCAGGCGGATCACAGACTCCCTCGGCAGCGTCTGTGAACTGGCTCTCAAACTATGCAGATACAGCTCTAAAGAGACGCCATCGAGTAATTCCATCACGATATATGGCTGACCATTGACGATGTCGAAATCGAAAACTTGGACGATATTGGGATGGCGCAAAGCAGCCACTGCCTGAGCCTCGGTGTGGAACCTTGCGATATGACGAGGGTCTGCGGATAGGTGTGCGTAAAGGATTTTGACGACCATGGCGCGCTTCAAGGTGCCATGGTGACCGAAGTACACCTCGGACATACCCCCACGGCCAATCTGTTTCTCGATTAAAACCTTTGATAGCGTCTGACCGACCCATTCGGTCAACGTGAACCTCCCAAAGCTAGGTGCTGTTCTCTATCATCATAGCGCAAAGAACAGCCCTGGCTATTTACGATTGCCTTTCAATTGTTTTTCAGGTAGCCGGTCTTTCGCTGGAGAGGGTGTGGTAAGCAGGCTTAATTAACCAGACGGAGCTGCCCCAAAAGATAGAACAGGGCAGCTTCTTATCATCTCCGGTTCTTTTTACGTCCAGCGGTGAGGTTCTTGGATCAAGGCCTGGCAAATACGATTACAAAGTAGCCGCCGTAATCGCTCTCGCTGCTGTAAATATAGCCCACGCCGAATTCGGTGTAGTTGGGGCTGAGGATGTTGGCGGTGTGTGGCGCGCTGTTCATCCACCAGTTAAACGCGGTCTGTGGATTTTGGGAGACCATGTAGTTCTCGCCAATCCAGGAGAACGTGTAGCCTTGCGCCGTCACTCGATCTTGCACGGTTGATCCATCGGAGCCGATATGCCCCGGGAAGTGGTTGCAGGCCATGTCTGCCGCTTGCACCCGGGCAGCTGCTCGCAGTTGGCTCTGCACCGCGTAAGCGTGCAGCCCGCGTGACTGGCGCTCGTCGTTGATCAACTGAACGACAGCGCTCTCATTGGCGAGGTTCAGTGTTGTGTTGCATGTGGTGAAAATAGGGGTGGGTGTCCGCGTAGGTTCGATAGTGTTTGTGGGGATGGAGGGGTCGAGCGTTGCTGTGGGAGTCGCGGTTGGGCCGGGCGTGTATGTTTGGGTCGGACGAGGCGTTCGGGATGGAGTCCAGGTGGGGTAGTGCGTCCAGGTGGGATAGGGCGTGCGGGTGCCGGTGGAGGTTGGCGTGGGTGTGAGTGTTGCCGTGGGGGTCGGGGTCCCCGTTTGTGTCTCGGTGGCCGTGGGTGAAGGCGTCTCGGTTTGTGTGTGGGTGACCGTAGGTGTGAAGGTTATGGCCTGGGGTTGGAAAACTTGACCAGCGTTATGGCTTGTCGTGAGGTCGTCGGGAAGGATGTCTTCAGGCGGGATCGCTACGATGGGCTCTGTTGCTGTAGGAAAGACGGTCGCGGATGGCGCAGGTAAGTAGCCTTCATCTACTAACAATGCAAAGACAGCATCACCCACCAAGGGCAGTTGGTCGCCAAACATAGCCTGGGCTGAGAGAAGCAGTATGAATAACGATACGCCGATAGTGAGCGGAAGAAGAGCCACCCCCCGAATCAGGGCTTTTCGAAATTTAAGTCTGCGCCGGGGCAATCGCACCGGCCGCAGTGGCTGCGTGATCTCTTCCATATTGAACCTATTGTGGTCTTTGACAACCCGTGTTTACCATAGCGAGGGGGTACTAACGGAAGAGCCGATTGCTGGAAAGTGAGAGTTTAATTCAAGACAATTCGCTTTGGACAACCTTCTTCATCGATAGGACCGACCCACATGCCGGCCTGACACTCTCATGCAGGCTATTACCCTCTAACCTCCCGCAGGTTCAAAACCTGCGGGAGGTTTAGGTTCAGACCCCAGGGAGGGGGTTTATCTACCCCTAGTACAGCAGGTCTATTGAGACGTTGAATGCCAATCTCTAACGTATAGCATGCAAGACAATCGTGGTTTTCGAAGGGATAGTAATATGGATGTTAAAAGCGCAGTGGAGAACCTTAAAGATGCTTTGAAAGCTGCTGTAGATGTTAAGAAATCAGCGGGTATTCAAGCTTTCGAAGCGGGGGAGTATGACATCGCAAAACAAGCGGCCAATCAGGCAAAGGCAATAGAACCAATACTAGAGGCGGCTGATCAGATCGCTAAGCAATGGGAGGCAGTACAAGCCTCAGGGGATATTTTGGAGACAAAGAAAACGGAAGCGAAAGCGAAAACGAAGGAGCAAGAATCAAAAGAAGTGGACTTCGTGATCCCGATTCTTCAGGTATTAGAAGATGAGGGTGGGAAAGGTCCGACTAATGAAATTCTTGATAAGGTAAAGCTGATAATAAAGGATCAACTCAAAGCGGCCGATTATGAACTTCTAGACGATAGCAAAACCATTCGTTGGCGAGAATCTGCCCAAACCGCGATTAAGGATATGGTTAAGAGAGGTCTTCTTCATTCGAAATCTCCAAAAGATGTGCTGCGGATTACCCCCCAAGGTCGTCTTTATTTTTTCGAGCAGCAGAAGTAAATCCCTACTCGGGTAAGACCCTATGCAGGACACATCTCCCGCAGGTTCAAAACCTGCGGGAGATTGTTTTATCCCGCAATTACCCAACCTCTAGCCCTGTGAGCAAAGGACTCAGGTGAGAAATCTCTCCCGCTTTTGCTGCCAGCTCACCCAGCAGGTCTTGAAACGGATAGAGAACGGGCCGACACTTGGGTCGGCCCGTTCGATGAATTTATGTAAAGGGGTTGTCCGAAGCGCAACTTCGGACAACCCCTTTGTTTTACTCCACGACGACCCAATCGCTGGCGCTGCGGCCGAATACCTCTGGCGAGTACATCTCTTCCGCTTTCGCCGGAGGCACGACGAAGGTGCCGGGTGTGGTGGCGCGGGCGATATAGGTGTATTCGTACACGCCATCCCAAAGCAGCGAGGTGAAAGCCTCAGCGCGCTCGTCGCGCATGTTCTGGTGTTCGTACCAGGTGCCCCACCACCACCATCCGTAGCGGGACTCCGAACTGTCGGGATCCTGGGGAGTACTTCCGGATACGGCCAGCGCCGGGTTTACGATCTCCAACCCGGCTGGCAGTGGGTCAATCAACGCCACGTGGTAGCGTCGATTATCGGCGACCATTGTCAGCCGTACCCGCACGCGCGCACCAGCTTTGATATGCCAGACACCGTCCTCATCCTGGGTTATATCTTCGGGATCGTCCACCGCTTCGTACTCACGCTGAACGACAAAGCCCATGTCAACAGGATCCAGGGACAGATCGGTGGGGGCGTAACGCAGCCCCAGGCGGTAGTAGAGCCGCCCATCACCGTCTTTGCTCAGGATCAGGTCCTGTGTTTCCCCTCCACCGAATGTCTCATCCACAAGGTACACCATCGGGATTTTGGTTTCATGACGTTCGGTGGTGCGCCCGACGAATTCGTGACCGCCGGCGTAGGTATCACCCAGCCAGATGCGGGCGACGAAATCAGGGGTCTGCGCTTCGAAGGTGTTGAAGTAGCGGTCGAGGGAGAGCAGGACGAAGACGTTCTCCTGTGTATTGCCCCAGTGCCCTCTGGTGCGATGCGCCAGCAGCCCGTTGACCAATTTTGGGATAAGGTTGCTCTGCGGATTGTCGAGTATCAGTGTGTCCAGCAGGATGCCATCCGTGCGCCGGTTCGAGCTGAGCAGCAGGTAAGTTTGGTCATGGTAGTAGGTAGTGAAGTTGGCTGCACCGGCGGTTTCTACCACGCGATTGTTGATGTACAGGCGGATGGCTTCCAGTTCAGAACTGGATCTCGGATCATCTATGAGCGTCTGCCAGATCCAGCCTACAGCATCGAGAGACAGCTCCTCCAGCCCGGCTTCGTTCAGCAAGTTGCGGGCTTTTTGGGTATCGCGGTCGCCCATCAAGGTGCGTGTGTAGAGCGCATAAGCGCTGAGCGTCTGGCGGGTGCGCAGGCTGTACCAGTGTGGGTAGTAGCTCTCGATATCGCGTAGATAGTTAAGAACGCGCTCCTGCATATCACCGGGTACTTCAAAGCCCTTAAGCTCGGCCCGCTGCAGAGCATGCGCTACGTGGATCGTATTGAAGGGGATCGAGTCCTGCCCGCGCCGCCAGTAGGGGAATCCGCCATCCCAGTTCTGTAGCCCTTGTAAACGCTCGATATCCCGCTGCAGCGCAGACTCCATTTCACCTGAGGAGGGCAGCCCATCGGCTTCGAACGCGGTGAGCACATCACGTAAGGCGGCGACGCCCAGGATGCGAGATGCCAACTGCTCGGAGCACTCGAAGGGGTATGAAACCAGGTAGAGCACAGCATCGGTGAGGGCTTGCAGCGCAGTGGAGGATGTGTTGATCTCCAAGCCGCCGTATTGCGGGAACACGTCAGTGGGTGACGAGACCGGCTGTGTGATGGCTCCTTCATCGATCACGCCATAGGTGGCAAATGCTTCGGTCGTGGCAGGTGTGTAGACCGGAAGCTCAACCGTGGCCGCGTCGGCATAATTGCCCGACACCGCCGCTACCTGAAAGCGAGCTGTACCGGCTCTATCCGTCTCTGCCGGGAAACGTACTTCGATCCTATCGTGCGCCGGCACATTCACCTGCAGACCCTGGCTGCCGGTGAGTTCGAGATTGGTGGTCTGCAGGACAACATCGACAGTCATTGGCTCATCAGTCTGGTTCTGCAGCACGACTGGTAGCTCGAAACGATCACCGAAATTGAGGAAGCGCGGCGCAGACGGCCGCACCATGAGTGGTAGCCGGGCGGTCAGATTGGATTCGGCTGAGCCGAATTGGCTCCCGCCTTCATCTACCGCTACAACCATCACCCGATAGCGGGTCAGATTATCAGGCACGACAACCTTTACACGGGCTTTTCCGTTTGCGTCGGTGCGTACCTGCGGGGCGAAGGTGGCGAGGGGGTTGAAGTCCATGCGTATGCGGATAGGTTCCTGACCGGCATCCGCTCCACTCACAGCCTTGGCGCTCTCTCCTTCCATGGGTGCTAGTGCGGGCGCCTCCATGGCTTCTTCTGCCATGCCTCTTCCGACCGCGTCCGTAGCCTGAAGTCCAAATTCATCCCCGCCTCCACCTATACCTTCGGCTAGAGCCATCGGGTCGACCAGAACGATGCTGGCGCGGCTGTACCGGCTGTTGAGATCAGAAGAACGGTGTTGATAGAAGATGGAAATGGGATCGCTGAGTTGGTAATTTGTCAGCGCCAGGATGGCTTCGTCCACGACGACTACGGCAAGTTCAGCGCCGGAAACCGGCTGTCCGTTAGCATCCCTCAGGAAGAGATTTACCATGGTATCCCCGCCGGGCTCCAGCTCTTTATCATCAGGTGTGATCTGCAGAGCGAGCGTTCGTTGGAGCGGGGGGATGTTAAGGTTGAGCTGACCAGTGGCATAGGCAGGCCGCGGGGGCGCATCGGCGACGGTCTCGCCTGAGTCGTCCGTGCGTGGAGCAGATCCCACGACATCTACCTGTATGTTTAGGTTGGGGATGTGTTTCGCCTCAATTGGCACCTTCAGTGTGATGGTGCCGTCATCGATGACGAAGCGTTCTGTGTAAAGGATGCCACTGCGGGTGACGGTGAGTAGACCTTCTGCGGGGGTGAAGGGCGTCTGTACGAGTATCTGGGCCACATCACCCGGCTGGTAGGTTTCCTTATCCGGTATCAGTGTAACCGTTTCTTGTTCGACCTTCCGGGCAGGGGGCTGCTGTCCGCCGCTAACCCAACGGGTGAACTGGCTCTGGTTCTGGCGGCCCATAGCGTCCGTGACTTCCGCGGTGATCTGGTATCGACCACCAATCGGGGTCTCGAAGCTGCAGGTAACCGGCTCAGGTTTTGAGCCCACGGTGCATTCCTGTTCATCTACTTCAACCTGCTGCCAGCTGCCATTTTGGTATTTCCACTCCAGCCTGGCTGCCGTTACGCTGATCGGTCGATCGGTTACGACGTTGCCGTCAAGGTCAGTGACGATCAATTCGATGTCCAGCGGCATGCCGCGCTCGACGAAATAACGCTCACTACGCAGTCCCACGTATAGATTGGCAGGATGCACCAACAGGCTGGTGGTTCCCGTCCATGCTTGGCGATTGACGTCGAACACTGTGGCTTCCGCCAGCACGCTGAAAGGTCGCAGAGAGAATGTTTCATCGAAGTCCATGCGCAGATAATGGTTGCCGGAGGCATCGGTCACGCCGGAGTAGGATGTGTATGTAGTCTCGGGGTACGAGGGCTCGTAATACCACCACCAGGGCGTCCAGCTGCCGAAGGTAAAATCCGGCCAATTGGGCGGCTGATAGTTGCTGGGCGAGGAGGTTACATACCAGGATACCTCGGCGTTGGGAAGAGGATCACCAGTGTAGTATTCCGCTTCTACCGCGACCACTGCGTGGTCGCCTATGAAGTAAGGTCCCGTCGTCTCGTTGCGCGCCGACACTTCGAATTCCGGACGGCGGAATTCCTGGATCTGGAAGTTGTGATAATACTGCCCGCCGTACAGTCCGCTCAACGAACCTTCGGCATTCAGCAGGAGTTGAGCGTATCCCAGGTTGGCGTTCTCTGGCAATGTGAAAGCGAAGTCAAATCCACCCAGGGCATTGACCTCGACATGGCCGCTGCCCAGTTCGTTACCTTGAGGACCGATGATCTGGTAGCGTACTGCATCAACTTTACTGCCGACCAACCCAACGTCGCCATTCTGCCCGGCGCCGATACTGCGCAGCCAGCCCTTAAGGTGGACTTCTTCGCCGGGGCGGTACATCTGGCGATCGTCGAAAACGTACCAACGCAAATCATCCTGCAGGCTTCTTCGAGCCCAGACGTCATCGCCCCAGTAGTAGGTTGAACTGGGTAGAAGGGCTTTGTCCCCTCCATGACGAGCTACAAGATAGGATACTCCCGCACTGGGTATGGCAAATCTAGCGATGCCATCTTGCCCGGTGGTGTAGGATCCACCATCTGGACCGGTTTCGATCATCACGTCAGCCAGCGGCGAGCCGTCCTTCAGTGCGTTGGACCAGACCACCATTTCACTGTGATCGACGAAAGCATCCAGGCCGATCTGAGTCACCTGAACCCAGGCCTGTACGGTTTCCCAATAGCGGTCTTCTTCGAAGATGCTGCGCTGCGGTTTAACGATGACGATGAAATGGCCAGAATCGCCGTCCATACAATCGCTCAAACCAATGTTCACTTCAGTGAGGACATCCTCTGGAGTCTCCAGCCGTTTGGTCTCGTCAAGAACCAGGGTGCCAGGCGGATCTGGAGGAGTATCCGTACGCTGGTATTCGTACATGTATTCCAGGAATACCGGCCAGTCTGATGGTTGGACGGCGTAGATCCTAACGTCTAATTTGGAGTAGTTGATGGTATATAGATCTAATGCCGGATCGCTAGCCGCGGGGTCCAGTGTAACAAAGATTTCATTAGGTCCGATCAACGAGGGCTCGGCTGAACCGACCTTGAATTTCAACACGGTATCTCTGCCCAGCTTTTGACCAAAGATATCCTGGATGTCCCCATCCACGGTTACCCGGTAGGTTGTCCGTCCTTCGGTCGCGCCGCGAATGTGGATCATGTCGCCATAGATTGTCACCGATGCGCCGGGAAGTTCCGGACTGATGCGCAGCATGCTGTCATCGTATACATCGAGGTCAAGGGGGTTGTTGAAATCGATAAAGAACGGTGTCAAAGGAGGGCACTCGTCCTCATACCAGGAACAGCCGTGATCCTCTATGCGCAGCGGCGCATAGGTTTGAAAGCCGTAGCTCTGCTGTGTCTGGGTGACCAGCGGTCCCTCTGCTGAGGGTGTACCGGGTCCGATGGCAACTGAGATGTTTGTATCAACAGGGAGCAATTCTTTTGCCCGGAAAGCCAGCCAACGCCCTTCGTTGGCGTATTCAACCATGTGACTTATGGTTTTATCCTCTGCGATTTCCTCCGCCGTTGCCAGCATGATGCTTACCTGCTGGTTCCCGGCTGTCACCTTGATGGTTTCCAGCACCGCTTCCGGGTTTATTCGTTGGTTAAAAGCGACGAAGAAGAGCGGATCCTGGGGTTGTGGTGTAGATGATGGGTAATAGCTGGTCATCGTCACGGCGGGGGTGCTAAAGGAAAACTGCACCGTTTCTGCCAGCACGCCGCCGGTCGCGGACTGGGTCCCGGCAGGGACGGTGACGAGGTATTCCGTGGCCATAGGCATGCGGTCGATCAAGTCTGAATCATATTGGAAGTTGAGCGTCTTGGTGCCCAGCCAGCGCCAGGTGCCGGGAAGGGCTGGTTCAATTTGTACGGGAACATCTAGTTCAGCCAGGTCGCTGATCGTCGCCAGCGCTACCATGGGCTGATTGAAGGTGATGTTCACGAAGGGTGCAATGGGGATCTCCCCTTCCGGGGAGTAGCGCAGCACTGCCAGGGGACCGGTATCGACTGGGTCTGGTCCGAGCGCGGCTTGTTCGAGCGGGAACGGCTCCTCGATGGTTTCACCGGTACGCGGCGGGGGTATGACGTCATCGGGAAGCCTGAAATCCTGGCTGTCGTTGGACTCAGGTAAAAGCAGGGGCAGCCTGGCCAGGATGCGCACGAGGCTCTCGTGGGAGAGCGGCTCACCGGTGGCGAGAGGAAGAGGGTCAACGGGTTCGGGCTGGTCCTGCCCCTCGCTCAAGCGAATGAATAGGCTTGAATCGGTGACGTCCGTCGTCCCCGGACCTTCGCCGGTTTCCCCCGGCGTGTCGACCTGGGAGGGGATAATATGTCCCGGTCCGCCTGTGTTAATGTTGCGAATAATCAGGAAAGCGCCGATGATTGCCAGGATGACGATGGCGATGAGTATCGGCAGCCGAACTCGACTCAAAAAATGATCTTGATTGTTTGCCATGACCGGGAAGCTCCTTACTATAGAGCCAGGTGTTTGTCACCGGGCTGCTTGTCTAAAGAATAGACGCCGGGATGTGCCAGTTGGTTCCCGGATAATGTTGAGTGTTTACTCTACCTTGTTTACTGTGTGGGGGAAAATTGCCCTGATCCCATTGTTACCCCTACGAGTAGGCACGTGCTATAGCGAGGGGGTACTACAGGCTGAGTCGGCTGCAACTGAGGTAGGGAGGAATGGGCCTCGCTGCATCCGGATGGCGTTTGTTCCCCAACAGGAGCTTCAATCACGGTGAGTCTCTCACTTCATGAATGCTGAAAATTGTCTTCTCCACGTTGCAATTCCCTTCGTTATCAATTAATCTGTCTCTTTATTCATCCAGTTAATTGTGTTCAAGGGAGACCGTGTCATGGACAAATCATCTGTCGTCGTCTCAATCACGACAATGTTTCTTGCCGTCGCTTGTGCTCCACAGAAGCCTGTTGAAACTCCTCTCCCTGCTCCACAGGTCTTTACTATCACGATGACCCCTTCTCCTGAACCATCGTGGGATTCCTTCCGTGCGTTCAATCGATCCATAGATTATGTTATTGACACCTATCCCCAACGCGCTACATGCCAGGATCTCAGATCGTCCTGGCGTGAGCCCGCAGAGGGCTTGGATTATGTACTCCTCCGTCTCACTGCTGATGACTGGAGAATGTATGTCTACGATCCGGACATGTGGCAGTTGGATAGTACGGTAAAAGTCATCATCTATAACGACCTCACGAAATTTCGGTGGGAGGGGCTCGTTATTGGGGATGAAATTGAGGGCTGGCTGACCTCCGGGGGTGTTGTCCCGAAACCAACAGCCGGCGACGATAGGACGGAAGAATGGTTGACGTATACCAACGATCGGTATGGATATGCCTTCCAGTATAACAGTGACGCCGATGTCGTCGAGGCCGGTGTAGACTTCTTTGATCTCAGTGAACTTCCCGAAGGTATGTCTGAAACAGAGTATCGCTATGAGCTCTATGCGCGCTATGGTCCCAACCTGTGCGTCCGGCTCGAGCTTGGAGATGGATACATTCTCTTCGATCCTCCAGAAAATCACAGCGTTAACTACACGTTCTGCCGACGTTTCGGAGCCACCACGGGTACGTTTACGGGGCGGGTGGAGACCTTAACCGTCGAAGGTGCCCAATATCTTGCGGAGGGGTATGAAATCGAAGAGCCCGACGGTGAGCATAACGAATCGCTTGCTTTAGATCTGCCTTCCGGGATGCGGATCGAGTTCGGTGGATATTCAAGTGATGATGCTGGCTTCGATGTCTACCGGCAGAAGGTTCTCCCCATCTTATTCGAGATTCTTGAAACTTATGAGAGGGTTCCGTAGGAGGGTACTCGTTTTTCTTCCCCCCAAACCCTACAATAATGAAGTCGCGAGAAAGCCGAATTCCCATATCTGTCATTGCGAGGAGCCCGTCAGGGCGACGTGGCAATCTCCGCGCTAGAATGGGGGAGATTGCTTTGCTGCGCTCGCAATTTAATCGTAGGAAGGAGGAGAACATCCCCCCCCGATTTATTTGGGATTCCTCATCAACGGAGTAGACTATCATCATGGATCCCAAGGGCATATCTGACAGTTGCTTTGCCGAATCAAAAAGGAGGTCACTCATATGAACCCGGTCATAGATGTGATACACAATCGCAAATCCGTGCGTGCCTACGAGGATGAACCGCTTCCCGAAGATGTGCGTGACGTGATCCTCAAATCAGCCATGCGCGCGCCGACGGCCGGCAATATGATGCTGTATTCCATCATCGAAGTCAGCGATCAAGAAGCCAAGAACAAGCTGGTCGAGACTTGCGATAACCAGCCTTTCATCGCCAAGGCGCCGCTCGTTCTCATTTTCCTCGCCGATTACCAACGCTGGGTTGACTACTTTAAAGTTTCGGGGGTGGAACAATTCTGCTCAGAAAATGGCGTGCCTATAGTGAAGCCAGAGGAGGGGGATCTGTTCCTCGCCTGTTGTGATGCCCTCATCGCTGCACAAACAGCCGTGATCGCTGCTGAGTCCATGGGCGTAGGTTCCTGCTACATTGGTGATATTTTAGAGAACTACGAGATTCACAGAGAGATGTTCGATCTGCCCCAATATGCCGTTCCGATCTGTATGGTTTGCTTCGGCTACCCATCGGTAGAACAAAAAGAGAGGGAGCGGACGGAACGGTTCGGTGAGAAGTTTATCCTTTTTAAAGATCAGTACCAGCGCCTTGATAAAGCTGATTTTGATGAGATGTACGCGAGTGCGTACAAACGAATGAAAGTAGGGAGCGCAGATGTGCGTGACCAACCCAGCGTTGGGATCAGGATGTATAAGCGCAAATTCAGCGCTGAGTATGCTGTGGAAATGCGAAGATCGGTCCGTGCGATTCTGGAGGCATGGACAGCGTAACTTAGATCTATTAGCAGCGTATGGGTCTGCTTGACCATGGCCGGTCGAGATTGTTAGGAACGAGATTCTTCGTTGCTTACCTGCTCAGAATGAAATTATGAGAGAGCCTATCATGCTAATCGGAACGACGAGTATTCAGAAGAGGTTCCCCTGGTTTACTTCTCTCTTCGCCTTTTCCACGAAATACCGGGTCT
>CAYLOO010000034.1:0-28179 GCA_964385355.1 uncultured Anaerolineaceae bacterium | reverse complement strand
GATGATGAAGTTACTGTGCTTGAAATAGGGGAGATTGGGGAACTCGTCATCAAGGGTCCACTAGTAATGAAGGGCTATCTAAATATGCCCACAGAGACGACAAACGCATTACGAGACGGCTGGCTCTTTACCGGCGACATCGCCTATATGGACGAGGATGGCTATTTCTTTATTGTGGATCGTAAGAAGGAGCTCATCAAGCCCAGCGGGTATCAGGTTTGGCCGAGGGAAGTGGAGGAAGTCATCGCCGAGAATCCTAAAGTCCTTGAAGTCGGTGTCGCAGGAATTCCTGATGCTTATCGTGGAGAGACTGTAAAAGCGTGGGTGGTTCTCAAACCGGGTGAAACGTTGACTGCCGACGAAGTTAAAGCGTGGTGCAAGGAACACATGGCTGCGTTTAAAGTTCCCACGCACGTAGAATTCCGGGACGAACTGCCGAAAACAACCGTAGGAAAGGTTCTGAGGCGGGAGCTTGTGCGTCAGGATCGCGAGAAGCAAGGGGTGGAAGACTGAACCAACGTTTCTAGTTGGAAGACCAGAAAGCGAAACGCCCAGGCGATCATCGCCTGGGCGTTGGTTATGGAATCGATTAGAAATTTCACGCACCCGCAAGGAGAGGGGTTCCGCTGTTTTTCTCCTTGACAGGTTGGCCGAAGATTTTCTCGAAGGTTTCTCGATCTATGGTTTCCTCTTCGATGAGGAATTGGGCGATGGTATCGAGTGAAGTTCGATATTCAATCAGGATATCTTTGGCGCGAGCGTATGCATCTCGGACCAGGTCACGAACCTCGGCATCTATTTTCTCAGCGACACTCTCAGAGTAGTCTCGCTGTTCTGAGATCTCTCGACCGAGGAAAACCAGCTCTTCTTTTTGCCCATATACCATCGGTCCAAGCTCATCACTCATCCCGAGTCGGGTGACCATTGAGCGTGCCATCTTTGTCACCCGTTCGAGATCGCTCGATGCGCCAGAAGTGATGTCGTTGAAGACCAACTCCTCAGCAGCGCGACCACCGAGGGCAAAGGCCATATCCGCGAGAAGCTTGTTACGGGAAATCAGTGTCCGGTCATCCTCAGGTAGGGCAAGCGTAAAGCCGCCCATCATTCCCCGAGCTATGATGCTGACTTTATGAACGGGATCTGATTCGGGGATAACGTGGCTTACGACGGCGTGACCCGCTTCGTGGTAGGCGACGATTAATTTCTCGCCCTCGCTGATGAGACGGCTCTTACGTTCAGGGCCGGCGATAACGCGCTCGATCGATTCTTCAAACTCCTCTTGCCCGATTGTCTTTTTATCTCGACGAGCGGCCAGGATTGCGGCTTCGTTAACGAGATTTTCAAGATCTGCGCCGACAAACCCCGGGGTTGCTTTCCCAATAACCGAGAGATCTACGGTCTCCTCAAGGGGCTTACCTCTTGCGTGGACTTTCAGGATCGCTTCACGCCCGCGCATATCCGGCTGGTCGAGGATAACTCGCCGGTCGAAGCGGCCGGGTCGAAGGAGGGCAGGATCGAGGATGTCCGGTCTATTCGTCGCTGCCATGATGATCACATTCGTATCCGTATCGAAGCCATCCATCTCGACGAGCATCTGGTTGAGGGTTTGCTCCCGCTCATCATGGCTGCCGCCGAGACCGGCACCGCGCTGACGGCCTACAGCGTCGATCTCATCGACAAAAACGATGCAGGGGGAGTGGCGCTTTGCTTGATCGAAAAGATCGCGTACCCGACTGGCACCGACGCCGACGAACATTTCGACGAACTCGGAGCCCGAAATGGAGAAGAAGGGCACACTCGCTTCCCCGGATACTGCCTTCGCAAGCAGCGTTTTACCCGTCCCCGGTGCCCCGATAAGAAGCACACCTTTTGGAATGCGAGCCCCAAGTGAAATGAACTTTTCGGGTTCTTGAAGGAACTCAACAATTTCCTCAAGATCCTCTTTCGCTTCTTCGATGCCAGCAACGTCTTCAAATGTAACGGTGGGTTGGTCGCCTGTAAACATACGTGCGCGACTCTTCCCAAAGGAGAGTGCCTGATTATTCGTACCTTGCGCCTGACGCATCATGAACCAGATCAAGCCTACGACAAGCAGAGCGGGAAGGATGTAGGTAATCAGGCTGATAATGGTTCCCAGATCGCTGGGCTCTTTGATCTCGAGTTCAAGATTCCCGCGAGCCAATGCCGACTGAGTGACGCCAAGATCTTTTAGCTGTTCAACCGTCGTCTTTGTAGGCTCCTTGCGAGAGAATGCATTAGCGCCATCCGAGTAAATCAATTCCAATTCGTTTTCATCGACAATTATTCGGTCGATCAAACCAGATTGAATCTTTTCAGCGACCTCGTTTAAAGGCAGTATTTCAGGTTTGGTCGTCTCGCTGCGGGAGTAGAAAATAACCGCCACGATTGTGAGCATCAACATAAATAAAACGAGTGAGTTTCTACCTCGGGGTGAATTCACATCTACCTCCCAAAGCTATTAGTTGGCTTTGGTTATTTAGACTAATTTTTAGTACGTTCGTCCGAATTATACCGCGGCCGATGGGGCGCGACCAGTATATTGGATTACCCGGGATTAATTGGGCAGGAAGGGTAAAGCAGGCATACCCAAAGCCAGAGAGGAATCAAGCCGCCAATTGTTAGAAATGCCAACAAACCAAGAGCGATCACGATCCAATCCATCTCCGAAGCTATCGCTGGATTTTGAGATGGTGCGAATATAACCTGCGCGAGATCTGTTGTGTCCAGTTCATCTCCTGTGGGCAAGGATCCTCCCGGTGGTGCATTCATGTTGAAATTCGTGAGGATCCGCCCAAGTTGATCCGCGGTGCGATAGCGAGCGGAGGGCTCTTTCGCGAGAACCTTTAAAACAATCTGCTGCAGTGGTTCGGGGATGCTTGGCTCGATCAAGCGAGGAGGTGTTGGTTCAGCGGCCAGGTGAAGCTGGGCGAGGTCGGCTGCATTATCCGCCAAGAATGGAGGTTGGCCGGTGATCATTTCATAGAGGATGGCCCCAAGTGAATAAACATCGCTAGCAGGTGAAGGCGCCCCCCCTGAGGCTTGCTCTGGAGAAAAGTACAGAGGGCTTCCCCAAACAATGTCTGAATGTTCATCGGCTTGGATTGTTGCCAGTGCACGGGAGACGCCAAAGTCGGTAATCTTTACCTTGTTGTCGGGTGTAACTAGAATATTTTGTGGTTTAAGATCACAATGAACGAGACCCGCTCGGTGGGCATAGCCAACTCCATCGGATATCTTTATCATGAACTCCACAGCCTCGAGTGGGGCAAGGAGTTTCCGGCGACGGATGAGAGTCTTTAAATCAGCCCCTGCGATGTACTCCATAACAATGTAGAGTGTATCGTGGTCACGGCCGAAGTCGAAAATTGTGACAATATTAGGATGGGAGAGATTTGCAGCTGCACGGGCTTCGTGAAGGAAGTTCTCTTGGAACGATTGATCCCTGGCCAGTGGATCGCGCAAGATTTTCACTGCAACCTCGCGCTGGAGTTGGTGGTCTAATGAGCGGTAAATATCTGCCATACCGCCGGAGCCGATTTTTTCAATCAGCTCGTACCGTCCACCCAATAGATCCTGTGCCATGGTGCTGATGATTGTAATCCTTCCAAGTATTCACGGCAATGAAGGAGAGAAATAAAATCGGCGCTATAATGTGCCGGGGTGTTTTATGGCGAAGCGATGTGCATGGATACTCTATAACCCAGCTGCCGGCAGGTTTCCCGCAGGTCCGCTTCTTGAGCGCGTGCTGCGCGTTCTATCGGCTGCGCATTGGGATGCGCAGATTGTTCAAGGGGAGCAGAAGCAAGGGTTAATCGATGTCGCAAAGGAGGCTGTAGAACAGCGCTGTGATGCTGTATTTGTAGTCGGCGGTGATGGTTCGATCGGGCAGGCTGCATCCGCGTTGGCGGGGTCGGAAACCGCTCTGGGTGTCCTGCCGGCCGGAACTGCAAATGTATGGGCGCAGGAACTCGGTCTGCCACGCCTTGATTGGATTCATGTCTTTGCACTGGAACAGGCGGCTGAGAGGTTAGCTTCTGGAGGTATCCGTCTCGTGGATGTCGGAGTGTGCAACGGTCAGGCATTCCTGCTGTGGGCTGGTGTCGGGCTGGATGCACAGGTTGTCAACAGCATCGAACCGCGGGAGCGTTGGGAGAAGGCGTTTGCAACGGTCCATTACGCAACGCTGGCTCTATGGAATGCAATCGGGTGGGAAGGGATGAATCTTAAGGTTCGGACAGATGAGGACGAATTTGAGGGGCGCTACCTGGTTGCAGTAGCTTCCAATATTCCTGCATATGCCGGCGGTTTGGTAGACTTAGCAATGGGAGCCAAGGTTGACGACGGTTTGCTGGATTTCTGGTTCATTGAGAGCGGAAAACTTCGTGATGTCCTTGTGCGGGTAGCGCAGATTTTCATGGGTCGTCATGTGGATGCGGAAGGGGTATACCACTTTCGAGCCAGCGAGGCGGTCTTTGAAATGGACGATGGGTTGCCGATACAGTTTGATGGTGAACCGAAGGTTCTAGAATCCCCCCTTGAGTTCAGTGTTCAGAGGAAAATGCTCAAGGTGCTCGTTCCAAGCGATGTAGATCCTGATCTGTTTGCTAGCAAATCCGATGGATGAGGGATGGATGCAAATAAGAATTAAAACTATCTTCGAAAACCCAATGAATTTGATGTTGCCACTTGCACTGGCTGCAATAATTTTAAACTCGATAGGCGCCTCGCCCGTGTGGGTTCTGATTTCCACCGCGTTGGCGATGATCCCTGTCGCTGGGTTAATTGGGGAGGCGACAGAGGCCATTGCCGTGCATACGGGGCCGAGGTTAGGCGGTTTTCTCAACGCAACTTTTGGCAATGCAGCGGAATTAATCATCACCATCGTGGCAATCCGCGAAGGGCTTTTGGAACTTGTTAAAGCTTCGATTACAGGATCAATTATTGGTAATCTCCTCCTTGTTCTTGGCCTCAGTATGCTCTTAGGAGGATTAAAAAACGGGAAACAAAAATTCAATAGAGATAGGGCGAGCAGCGACGGGCTTTTACTTCTATTGGCTGTTACAGCACTGGCGATTCCCTCGCTGTTCACTCAAACCGGGCAGGGAATTATTGATGATTTCGATGTGGAGATTCTCAGCCTCGGCGTAGCTGGTCTGATGATTGTGCTTTATGTCCTTGGATTAATCTATGGCTTCCGCTTGGAAGATGGTCCATTTTCACGTCCCTCGGCTGAATCGGTCGTGCATCGCCGGTCCTGGTCGATTCGTACCGGGATTGTTGTCCTGTTTATTTCAACCATAGGGGTTGTCTGGTTGAGTGAGATCCTTGTCAAACACCTGGAAGTGGCTATTAACACTTACGGTTTTTCTGAGTTTTTCATGGGTATTATCATTGTTCCGATTATCGGCAATGTCGCAGAGCACATGGTGGCAGTTAGTGTTGCCACGAAGAACCGCATCGGACTTTCAGTGGAAATTGCCATTGGCTCGAGTCTGCAGATTGCTCTTTTCGTCGTACCCATTTTGGTGTTTCTCAGTCTAGTGCTTGGGAACCCGCTTACCCTGGTGTTTAACAAATTTGAATTGATCGCGCTAATCGGAGGCGTATTAATAGCCGTACTGGTGGCTGAAGACGGTGAGTCGAATTGGCTCGAAGGGGCGATCCTGGTGTCACTATACCTTATGCTCGCTCTAGCTTTCTTCTTGCTCCACTAATGGAAAACATGCCTTCTTTCTCTAAGGTTGTGAAGTCACACTGGCTGTGGGCCGGACTAGGTGTATTGTTGGGGACAATCACTTTTTTCGTGCTGGTCGTGCTCGGGCTTTTCACCCGTCAAGCTCATGCTTCAATACCCCCGGCGACACCTGTCTTAATTTTGATCAATGCGCCTACAGCTCCCATAACCATCCCGACGCCAACAGAAACTGCCGAACCCTCACACACTTCTACGCCTACACTTTCACCTGAGGTAAGCGGCTCTCTCTCACCGGGGAGACTCGTCGAAGTTTATGGGACCGAAGGGGATGGCCTGCGGATGCGTGATAATGTTGGGTTGGATTCCAAGATTGGATTCATAGCGGTTGAGAGTGAAGTCTTTGAATTGCGTGATGGTCCTGTGGAAAAAGATGGATATGATTGGTGGTTCTTGGTTAACCCCTATAATCTGGAAAAAACAGGGTGGGCAGTTAGCACTTATTTGCGAACCATCGACTAGAAAACGATTTGCTCCGTTAACGTTCATGAGCTAATATTTGCCCGTTTAAGGAAGGCAAAAGTGAAGAGAAAACCAAAGAATATCTCGGCATCCCGTAAGGAAGCGGTTTTACGAATCGAATGGGAGGATGGTCACAAAAGCGAATATCCATTCGGCACGCTTCGTGCAGCTTGTCCATGTGCAGATTGCCGCGCGAGTCATGATCAAGATCAAAGTGCTGAGAAAGAAGATATACTGGTACTGAACTCGCGTGATGAAAACAAGACGATCCTTGAAGGGATTGAACAAGTAGGCAACTACGCAGTTCGGTTGGTTTGGCGAGATGGTCACGACGCCGGTATTTATACGTGGGATTACCTGGATCACATGAACCCCAGTGGTGATCCTGGCGGCTGAAGGAGACTGGTGTGAAGGACCCTCTAGATGAGCTGATTAACTTCGCGGAGAGAACTTACGTTCGCTTAGAGGCGGAGGCGCTCATCATGGATTGCATCGAGCGTGGAGAACCCAAACCCTTTTTCAAGCTTCTTGAAGAATTGATTCTTGCTGGCACATCTTCTCTCAGCGTGCTGCGTGAGATTCTAGATGTTATTCGAGTTATAAAAACCGGCCTAGGGAAAGAAGGGTTAGGTGTGCGTCAGGATCTCGTTGATGCCATGGCTGAATATGGCGTCGCTTTACCTAAACTCCTCTCTGCCGAAGATCCAGAAGCATTTAGGCAGATATGCGGTTATGAGATGAGATTTAAGGTAAATGAGATCGCCTATAACTTGGAGATTGAAGAAACTGCTTTGATCGAGGAAATCTGTATAGAAGCGGGGAATAAAGTAACTACGATTGCCGGAAGAATGGCGATCCTCACGCAGCTTGAAGAAAGTGTTCTAGATTGGATTGATGGGCTTACCTATGAGGCGGTACACAGATTTGAGTATCCGCATTGGGATCAGAATCAAGCGACGAGCCATTGAATCGGCCAATGAAGGGATTTATTGAAGGGTAAGGCTGGTAAGTACGTGTAGCCATATCGTGTAAGGGGAAACCTCATCTGGCATCTCAATGGTTGGATTAGGGGGGACCGCACTTCCGGCGCAGACACAGTGAGAATCTGTAACCTCACAAAAAATCCTCTCCTAATACTTATGACATCTATATATTAATCAAGGAATTTCTTCGCTCTGTGGAGTCGGGAAACCTGAGTCCTGTCACTGGCGCAGCCTGCGTATCGAGGTGCGCGCGTTAACACGTCGAAGCAACATCCCTCCCGCATTTTCAGGAGGAGATTGCTTCGTCATTTCGTTCCCCGCTATAACAGGGAGGGAAGGAGCCTGCAATATTATGTGTCATTTCGAGCCCATCGATTTCACCCCCCGACAAACCCGGGGGCTTGGCTCCCCACTGCCTTCGGTTGGGGACTTCGCCCCACAAACGGCGTGGGACTTCGCCCCACAAACGGCGTGGGACTTCGCCCCACAAACGGCGTGGGACTTCGCCCCACAAACGGCGTGGGACTTCGCAGGATACACTCCGCGAGAAAACCCAAGGACAGATCTTTTGAGCTCGCCATCTGCTGAAATGAGAATCAACCTTAGTGAGTATTGAGCCTGGCGCAGCTCAGGGTGGAGCGGGGTAACTAAAAACCGCTAGGTCATCCACATAATTTGGAGGAGATAAATATAAAGAAAAAAGGGAAAAAGGATTAAAGGTAGTCTTTCAGATTATGCTCGACAGCATAGGCGGCAGCTTCCGCTCGGTTGCGGACATTTAATTTGGAAAGAATGCTGCTGACGTAATTACGAACGGTTCCCTCTCCAAGGAAGAGCATCTCGGCAATCTGACGGTTTGTCCTCCCTTCGGAAACAAGCTGCAATACGTGCATCTCTTGCTGGGTGAGTTCCGCAAAAGCCGAGGCTTCCTCCTCGCGAGCTGCTTTGCGGACTTCCTGGAACACCCTCTGAGTAACGGCAGGATCGAGTAAAGCTTCACCTCTTCCAATCGCTTCGATTGCTCTAACAAGATCGTCTCCGCCAATCTGTTTTAAGACATATCCAGCAGCCCCTGCCCGGATGGCTGAGAAGAGCATCTCATCCTCAGCATAGGATGTGAGCATGATGACTTTTGTGTCAGGGTGGTTCTCTGTGATATCCTGACAGGCTTCGATACCAGAGCCGCCCTTCAAGCGAATATCCATTACGACGACATCAGGTTTGTATAATTTTGTTTTTTCGATTGCGTCACGGGGGCCTACTGCTTCAGCAACCACTTCGAAGCTTGGATGCTTCTCAAGCAGCGCTTTCAAACCTACCCGGACAACTTCGTGATCGTCTACAAGGAGTATTCGTTGGCGAGTCAATAGTCTTCCTTTCAAATTCAGCTAATTATTATCCAGATTTTAATCGAGGAGACCTTATTGGACAAGGAGATACCTACTGCTCACCCGGGTGAATGCAGTCGGGAAAATCCCTTTTTGCAGGTTCTCACATCGATTTTATTGGTGACAGGAAGGATTGCTAATCCAGAATTTGGTCGGTCGTTGTGCATTCTTATTCAATAAAAAGGATCGACAGCGAAGCGCTTCGGCGATGGGTGGTTTCAGGCGTTTGCACGATTATCCAGGTCGCGCTTGTAATCGACAAATCGATAACCTACTCCACGTTCGGTGAGGATGTATTTGGGATTCGATGGATCGTCCTCGAGCTTGTGGCGTAAATAATTAATATAAAGCCGGAGGTAATGTGTTTCGTCACGGTATTCATATCCCCAGACTTTGGCAAGCAGCTGCTCATGGGGGACAACCCATCCCGCATTTTTCACAAGATGGTATAGAAGACGGAATTCGGTTGGACGGAGTTTAACGAGCTTACCGTCTACCCATATCTCACGTCGGTCGAAGTCGAGCTTGAGTCGGCTATCCACCTGGATAACATCGTGAACAGGTTGTCCGGCCATTTCGGTGCGGCGTAAAACGGCTCGCACACGACTTACCAATTCGCGGGGGCTGAAAGGTTTGGTTATGTAATCATCCGCGCCAAGCTCCAACCCTCGTACACGATCTTCCTCCTCACCCTTAGCGGTGAGCATAATTACAGGCACTGTGGAGATATCCCGAATAAGTCGCAGCGTTTCGAAGCCGTCAAGATTCGGCATCATCACGTCTAGCAGGATCAGATCTGGCAACAGATCTCGCATCTGGTCTAGTGCTTGAGTCCCCGATGTGGCCTCGTAGACTTCGAAGCCATCATGCTCAAGATTTAAATGGATGAAATGAATCATTCGCGGTTCATCGTCGACAACAAGAATCTTGCGTCGGCGAGGTGAGGATTCTGTCATTTTATTCCCGGACGAAACCGATGAGGTCTTCGTCTTCTTTGGTGGGGAGAATCTCGATGAAAAAGACTCGATGCAATGGCCAGACAACACTTGTGACCGTCTCATGTAAGAAGGGCAAATCTTTGTCATCCTTGCGTCGGGGATTATTAACCGTAATCGACGTATCTTGCGGTCCTGGCAAATCTTCAATCTCACCAAGGACCGCTTCCTCACCAGATACATGGAGCAGAATTGTATAAGACATAGGCTACCCTGACCCTTTTGTCTGCTGCGAGATGATCTGCAGCCTTAAGCGACCCAGCTGGATGATATCACCATGATGAACGGGCGAAGGTTCTTGGCATTTGACGCGCGTACCATTTACGATTGTCCCATTTGCACTATCTAGATCAACCACGAATACTCCATCATTCTCAATTCTCAGTTCGGCGTGCATTCTGGAAAGCCCCTGATCAAAGGCGTCATATTTTGCCAGGTCGACATCTGGAATAACCGCCTGGCCTTCAATCGATCGGCCTAGTGTGAAATTATCCCGCCCGAGCAGGGAGATGATGTCGCCCGAGGAAACAACGCGTATTCCCAAAAGTGAACCGGAGGAGAGGTCGGGACCTGCGGGAGGAGACGGTTTAGTCGCCTTTGCTTCCTTGTTGATTTTGTCAGGTGATATTGACATCGTTGGGATTGGGGAAGCGTGGACCAGTCGAGTGCCGCACTCGCTGCAGAACAAGGTGCCGACGAATTCATGGTGATTACATGATGGGCATTCGATCATGACTCACTCGAGGGTGGAAGCAATAGTAAAGCCCGTGTACCATATTTTAGCGTTTTTTCTCCTTCTGTCGAGAAGCGCTTGGAGCGAGAGAGTTGTACGGCTTCGTGAAGCGCAGCTTTTGCGAGATCGCGTTCGCCTGCAGCGAGAAGTTGTGTGGCGAGGTTCTCTAATCTCCTTGCGGCTTGTGCGGATTGACCGAGTTCAACCTCATGGCGCGCTTTATCCTGCATTTTGTATAACGTGAGCATATTCAATGCGGAAGTAATCTCCTGCGGAGGCGGTTTAGGGTCGGCTTCGCTTGAGACCGGCAAGCTGATATCTAAAGGTAGTGTCTGTGTCTCGGAATCTGCGGCGAGTAAATCCCCGCTGACGTTGATGTGAGCAAGCGTGAGCTCGCTTGCACCCGGAAGCGGATGGACAACAAGATCGAGCAGAAGGCGAACTGAACCATCCATTGGTAGATGACCAAGTGTCATTGGAAAGCTGTCGCCGAGCGGCATTGGCTCTGGAAGGAGGCGATAAGCTGAACGCAAGTCAACCTGTTGGCCTAGCGATCCATCGATTCGTAAATTTTTAGCAACGATCTGGCTCAAGCTGTCGTAAATTGAATGCAGCAAGTCTGTTACAGCCTTTGGGGAGTTTAGAAAAATGACATGCCCGCCGGTTCGGCTTGCGATTTCGTCTAACAGGCGATCACTCCAATCGGAGCCGATTCCAACGCAGTTGATGGTGATACCTGCCGCGGCGGCTTGATCCGCAAGCTCTAGACAGAGCTCTTCATCCCCATAGGTTCTCCCGTCTGTGAGCAGGATAAGATGGTTGACGCCCTCTTTTGAGAATGTATGGTGGATCTCGTCTAAGCCAGTAGTCAAGCCCTGGGCGATCTCTGTACCGCCGCCAGCCTGCAGGAGGCTTAAACGAGCTCGGGCGGTAGCTAAGACCTTGGCTTGATCTGGCGAAACAATCACATCCGCGCGATCGCTGAAAGCGGTGATGGACGTGTTGTCCTCTGGTTGTAGATCTTGAAGGATTGCTAATACCGCAGTTCGTACCTGGTCCATCCGCTTACCATCCATCGAAGTTGAACGGTCGATCACGATGCTGAGGTTGATGGGTGGCCGGATCTCCGGTAAATCTTCAGAAGGGAAGACATCAAGAAGGATGTAGTGCACTTGTGGTTCATCGATCTCAAGTAAGTTGTTCCGACTATTCAGAATGCTGCAGTGGAATGGTGAAGCCGCAGCGAAGGCGATATCCGCAATTGATAATTCTTCATCATAAGCTGCGCGTAGATCGGGGTCGATAAGGGTTTCATATGCTTTGCTTACAGTTAGGAAAAGCTCGGTCTCGCCAAGACGGATGTTTTTATCAGGGTGGAGCTGGTGGGCGGCTTCGCGGAAGGCGCGTCGGATTTGTTCTGATGTAGCGTTCCTTGGTACTTTGAGGAGGGTATAGTAATCCTTTTCCACTGATACCTAATTCCTCTAAGTAGATGGAAAGCGGACGATAACAACAGAGATGTTATCAGGACCACCGGCGAGGTTCGCGGCTTGGACGAGTTGCTCGCAGGCGATTTGTGGATGAGGTGCATCATTCACGACATGCTTTATTTGGGGGTCGGGTACAACGCCCCAAAGACCATCCGAGCAGAGAAGCAGATGTCCCCCCTTCGGTGCGGCGGTGGTGAAAACATCAATTTCAAGATTAGCCCCCTGGCCGATGGCACGATATAGAACATTGCGTTGGGGATGCGATTCTGCTTCCTCGCTGGTGAGTTGACCAAGCTCCTTGAGACGCTCAACTAAGGAGTGATCCCTCGTGAGGATATCGATTTGACCATTATTGATGGAGTAGGCGCGGCTGTCACCGACATGACCGATAGTCAATTGTGATCCAAGCAGCAACGCTGCGGTCATTGTCGTACCCCCGCCGGGAACTTGCTTCACAACCGCGGAGTTCGCTTCATCCAAAGCATCATGCACGAGCTCTTGCAGCGGGAGCATTTCGGTGGAATTATCCAAATCGAGCATATGAAGGACAGTTTCTTCCATCAATTTCCGAGCAACGGAGCGGATGGAGACGTTGCTGGCGACCTCTCCGGCTCGATGCCCGCCCATCCCATCCGCGACCATGAAAAGGCCAAATTCAGGAAGCGGCTCAGCTCCGGCAGAATCCCCTTTGATAACCAGCTGTGCATCCTCATTATGATCTCGCTCGAGACCAGTTGACTGGCTTGCGCCGACGATGATTCGATCGTTGGGAGCGGATTTATAGGCGCGGCTCATCATAGACTCTCCACCAGTCAACCGGGAGCCAGTTTCGGTCTGAGGGGGAGATGATCCAAAAAGGCGGGAAAATAAAGTTTTCAAAGGGGTCATTTATGAGTATCTCATTGATGTTTCGAGTAAGTTGCCTAGGTGATTAGAGCGTACATCTTGTGATCAGTTGACCCGATGTAAATGACGTTATCGGAGATAAAGGGTGTGCCTGTGATTGGACCGTCTGAATGAAACCGCCAGCGGAGCCGGCCTGTCTTTTGGTCCAGGCAGTATACGGAGCCGTCGACTGATCCGCAATAGATTGATCCATCATGTGGAATTGGCGAGCCGGTAACCTGGTGATCCGTTTCGTAGCGCCAAATCTCACGCGCATGCTTTGCATCGACGCAATAAATATTATTGTCCCCGCAGCCTATGAAAAGCAATCCGTCGCAGAAGGAGGGGGACGAAATCGTTGCTCCCCGCATCCGAAAACGCCAAATCTGCCAACCGTTTTCCGAATCAATTGCATACATGGTCCAATCCCTAGATCCATAGTAGACAATATCATCAACGATGATTGCAGAGGAGGTGATGCCTCTCTTCGCTTTCTTCCTCCACTTCAATTCCCCTTTAAAGTTATAGCAATAGAAATCGCCGCTCTCACAACCGAAATAAACGAGTTCATTCTGTACAAATGGAGTGGACCAGATCGCATCGTTCGCTTCCACGCGCCAAGCACGGCGGCCATTCACCTGGTTCACAACATGTAGCCGCCTGTCATCTGAACCGACAAAGATATGCCCTTCGGAAAGGGTGGGAGAGGAGCGGATTGGACCTTCAGCGTAATACGTCCAGACCAGGCTGCCCCGATTTGCGGTCAGCGCGTAGAGACGACCGTCCTCGGAGCCAACGAAGATGACTCCATCCTCGGCTGCTGGCTTTCCCGTTATGCCGCCCTCCGTGGCATATTTCCATTGGAATTCCCCCGTTTGTTTATCTAAGGCATAGATGTTATTGTCATAACAGCCTACATAGACTGTATCCTCGTAGACCAACGGGGAGCCGCGAATCTCATCCTCGCATTTAAAGGACCATAATTCCTCGATCTTATCGCTCTGTGCGATCACTGCGGCGACACTGGGATGGCTCAGCAATCCTGTCCGCTTTGCGGCTGAGATCATGGCTTCCTTCATGATCATGGCAGAAGGGTATCGATCCTTGGGATCATATGCGAGGGCGGTAGAGATCACGGTTTCGATTTCAGGCGAGATAAGGGGATTGATCGATCGAGCCGGTCTCTCGGCGAAAGAAAATGGCGCTTCAACGCGCGGATCTCTTTTTGTGAGAAGGTGATGCAGTGTTGCTCCGAGGGCGTAGACGTCACCAGCTGGAGAAGCCTCACCGCGGTATTGCTCAGGTGGTGAGTACCCCTCGGTGCCGATCATGGTCCCTTTTTCGCCGGGTTGAAAGTTGCGGGCGATGCCAAAGTCGATCAAGCGCACATGGTTGTGGTGATCGATCATCACGTTTGAAGGTTTTATATCTCGGAAGATGATCGGTTCAGGCTGGATATTGTGTAAATATGAGAGCACATCGCAGAGTTCGATCGCCCAACCGATGACTCGCTCCTCTGGCAGGAAGTCGGTGGATTCAGCAAGAATCGCTTCAAGATCATCACCGTCGATAAATTCCATAACCAGGTAGGACCGTTTCTTATGTGAGAAGTTGTCGTAGATTGCGGGAGTTGCCGGGTGGGAGAGGGTCGCGAGAAGATTTGCCTCACGCTCAAAGTTTTTCACGATCATTTCATGCATTGATTTATCGGCGATGAGGTTCACCATCTCTTTAATGGCGACAAGTTTGGTTACGTTGGGGAAATGAAGGTCGCGCCCTTTGTATACAGAACTCATCCCGCCGGCGCCCAGCATGCCCAGGATAAGATATCGATCTTCAAGTGTGGTGCCCGGCTGTAAACGGTTTAGGCTATCGCTCTCGCCTTGGACGTTATCATCGAGCTGGCGTGTTGTTCTTGGCATAATTTATATGTTTCGGATTATAGCATGAGAGACATGCGCCGCAATTGAGCACAATTCAAAATCAGTGAAATTGTAAGCACCATGTAAGGTTTTACCTGACTCTACAGGATCTAATACTCTCGGCTTAGAAGCTTCTGCGCAAGGCGCACCAGCTCCGACGAGGCCGGTTCGGCTGGCTTACTTAAGGTGAGCGCCTCGAGAGCTGAGTTTGTCCAGCGCCGGGTCGCTTCCTCCGCGTACTCTCGCGCTCCGCATCGATTGAGAGAGGTTATCATCCTCGTTACCCGATTATCGTCGATTTCATCTGAACCCCATAATTCCTGGAAATCGCCTGAATGGTTGATGGCGAAGATGACCGGTAAAGTCTTCTTGCGGACGCGCAGGTCGTCGCCGCTGGGTTTTCCAGTGATCTCTGGTGTCCCCCAAATCCCCAGCAAATCATCAAATATCTGGAATGACATTCCCAGATCATGGCCGAACTGGTGGAAAAGTTCGGCCTTTGAAGGTTCGCTTTTGGCGGCGAGAGCGCCAATTGTGCAACTTGCAGCAATCAGTGCCGCCGTCTTCCCTTCGATCATCTTGACATATTCGTCCTCAGTTACCCCGTCAGTCTCCTCGAATTTCAGATCGAGATGCTGGCCGATAGTTAAATCCAGGCATGCCTTGTCAAGTTGTTTCTGGATCGAGAGGATGGTCGCCCAGTCGTGTCCTAGCGCGTGCAATTCGTGTGTTAGAAGGTGGGCTAATGCGAATAACGCGTCTCCGGTGTTCGTCGCTTGAGCAATCCCCCAACGTTTCCACACCGTCTCACGTCCTCTGCGCGTTTCACTTCTATCTTCGATATCGTCATGTATGAGGGAGAAGTTATGAATCCACTCGATTGCACCAGCAGCGGGGAGGGCGGATTGCCAGGGACCGCCAGCGGCATCGCAGCAAAGAAGTGAGAGCAAAGGGCGGAGACGTTTCCCCCTGCTTGCTTCGGGTTTAATCCATCCAAGATGGTGGCATACCATTTGAACTAGGAGAGCCGTACTTTCAGATTCCAGGTAGGATAGCGAGGTCTTCAGCTGTGCTTCGATCTTGGCTTGCATCGCCTCGATGTACACGCCTGACTTGGTACTCACGCGCTCGATTCCTTCCATAGCTTGGTGGAACGCAGAGCCTGGATCTCAGGTGCTCCGGTTGCGAACATGCTTAGTCGAATCTGCGCTACGATTTGATCGATATGCGCAACTACTGCATCGGTGGACTTGGTCGCTGCCTTGAGCAGCGGTCCGGCCATGCCGCCGAGGTCGGCGCCAAGTGCAAGACACTTTGCGACATCAACCCCGCTTCTCAGACCACCCGAAGCGATTAATAGAATATCTGGTAGGACTTCGCGAACATCAATGATCGCATCCGCCGTAGGAATTCCCCAGTCGATAAAAGCGGCAGCGACTGCAGCTTCATCGGGTGACTTTGCACGATGCATCTCAACTTGAGACCACGAAGTTCCGCCAGCCCCGGCGACGTCGATCGCAGTGACGCCTGCTTCAACTAAACGCAATGCAGCCTCTTTAGAAAGTCCCCATCCGACCTCTTTGACGATAACGGGCACAGATAATTTTTTACAAATTTCGCCGATCTTTTCAAGAATACCGGCGAAACGAGTGTCTCCTCCCTGCTGCAGGGCTTCCTGCAACGGGTTTAGGTGCAATATCAGACCATCTGCATCTAGCATCTCGACCGCTCGCTCACATTCAGAAATGCCATACCCGTAATTTAATTGAACTGCACCAAAATTGGCGAAGAGGAGGATGTCGGGGGCATATTGTCGTAGATTCATCCCTGCTGCGAGTGCAGGTTCTTCGATCACAGCGCGTTGGGAGCCTACTCCCATCGCTATACCTTTTTCCTGCGCAGCCTCGGCCAGGGAAATATTTATATTATCTGCTTGTTTTGTCCCTCCAGTCATCGAGGAGATCAACAGGGGCGAGTTTAAGTGCTTCGCCATGAAAGTCGTTTTTAAATCGATCTCTGAAAGATCAATCTCAGGGATTGCGTTGTGGATAAAATGGTAACACTCAAGACCAGTTTTCAAACTGGATTGAACTTCCTCGTTAAGGTTAATGAGGATGTGATCCGTTTTTCTGCTTGACGTGGGCGTAACTTTACTCATAGACAGGTGTTCCATGCAGTGAGAATGCCATCATAGCAAGTGTAAGAGGTACATGTCAACTTGCAACTACATCGGTGCCTCGATTACAATGCAACTTGCCGTTAAGACACAAAAGGAGGCGAACTATGGCGGATACGATTGAGGATGTCAGGACTATCATTGTTGAGCTATTAGGTGTGGATGCTGAAAAGGTTGTGCCTGAGGCGAAATTCCGTGAGGATCTCGAAGCCGACTCTCTAGATTTGGTTGAGTTAATCATGGCTTTTGAGGAGAAATTCGGGGGTGAAATCTCAGACGAAGACGCCCAGAAGATTACCGCCGTTGGGGAGGCAGTCGCATACATCGATGAGAAGATGAAGTAAGTTCTGATCATCTGCTATATCTATTTAATCGGGCCGTTAAAGCCGGCCCGATTTGATTTCTTGGATACCTGGATTGCATTTACTTCGACTTTGACCTCTTCGGGTTTTTCCCCTTCGACGGTCCGGCTTTTAAGTGCCTTGTAAGTAAAAGGTTTATCTCTTTCTCCTCATCGATTTGAGAAGAAAGGTAGTCATCGATAAAGCCGGATCTGCGCAATCGCAGTGCCATCTTGGCGATTTTCTCCACATCATCTGGTTCAGCTTTTTCCCGCCCGTCAGCCACGGCGTGAGCTCGAGCTGCTTCGAAGAGCGTAATCTCGGCTCTAAGTGAATGGATCCCCAGGTCATCGATTAGATGAAGCCCGAAGTCTTGTGACTTCTTCGTAAGTTCAACATTTGGAAGAGTTGCCCTTGCCGATTGAAGTTCCTCACGGACCTGCATTATGACCTCTTCGTATTCAGCGATTACCTGGCGGGGGTTGCTGCGATGAGCGATGGAGCGGCGATACGCCTCTAAGCGTTCTTCTGGATCATCCAAACCACGGACGACCAGACGCAAGCCGAAACGATCGAGGATCTGTGGACGCAGGCGACCTTCTTCTGGATTCATCGACCCGATTAAGACAAACCGTGCGCGGTAGGTAGCACTGAGTGTTCCGCGATAGAGTGTGTAAATTCCTTGAGCAGAAGCGTCGAGGACGGCGTTAACAAGGTCGTCATCAAGCAAATTGATTTCGTCAACATATAAGATATTTTTATCCGCTCGAGCGAGAATGCCGCGGTTTAGACGCAGCCGTTTTTGGACAGCAGCATGTTCATCGATTCCGCCAACAACATCCTCAAGGCGTGCGTTTAGGGGGAGCTCTATTAACCGGACGCGATCCATAAAGGTGAGTGGATCACCCTCGGCGTAGCGTCGAGCGCAATCCGCGCATACCGCATCCATACCGCCCGAAGTGACATCTTCAGGAAGGCAGCCGTAAGGGCAACGACTCCTGGAGACCTCAGGGAGTAAATCTGACAGGCTCCTAACTGCGGTTGTCTTCCCGGTCCCACGAGGGCCGACAAGCAGCACCCCACCAATATTGGGATTGATAAGCGCCAACAGCAACGCCAATTTCATCTCTTTTTGGGCGACAATTGCCAGAAAGGGGAAGGGAAGGTGCTCCGCCAGCCCCATATCTTCTGGCGGTGGAGTCTCAAGGAATCGTTTCGCGCCTGCTTGAGCCAGAAGGTCGGTGAGGGTTTCAATCTTCCTTGTCAAATCTGACCCTCCTCGGAACTCTTCCGTTGAGAAAGCCGGTATATCTGCCGTTTCTCACCCTCAGACATTCGCTTTTTTTCATTGTCGGATTCGGCGATAAGCTTAGGAACCGAAGTAGGATGCCCCTGCTCATCCAGGGCGACGTAAACCAGGTAGGCTGTGTTGGTATAGGTTCTCTCCCCAGAGATGGGATTTTCAGCGAGGACCTGAACCCTGGTTTCCATGGATGTCTTCCCTACGTAGGTCACCTCCGCATGCAGGATCACCAGGTCACCGATTCGGATTGGTTTATGAAAGGTCATCTGATCTATGGCGATGGTGACGACACGACATTGGGCATGGCGCATGGCTGAGAGCGCACCAGCTTCATCGACGAGCTTCATAATCCATCCGCCGTGCACATCGCCACGAAGATTTGCCTGGACTGGCAGCATCAATTGGCTTAGTGTTACTCGTGAGGATCGACCAGTTTTTGAAGCAAGAGGAGATTTCAATGGGTCGGTCAATCCAAATCTTCCTTGAATTCGCCGGTGTCTGTTGTGTGAAGGCGTTCAGGTTCTTCATCGAGCACATCGATGATTTCAAAGGGAAGTTCAGCCATCATCGGGGGTAAAGGGACAGTAGCGGGTGGTCGGACCCGGCCGGGGTGAGGGGGGACTTCCCGCCGGATGAGATCTCCTTCGATGATGCGCCTTCTAAGAATCCGAGGCTCATCCGATAGCCAGCCGACGAAGACGCCATCCACATCGAATACATTGCGATCGGGGGATATCCATCCGATCCACTCACCAACAGGGTCGAATATGTAGGGGAATACGAGCAATGCCGACCAGTCCCCAGGTGTTGTATAAATGGGTATGGGTTTCTTCATGGCTTTAGGCGCCATCAACTTCTCCCGCTTTGTATGTGCACTTTCCATACCAATTACATATGGATGATGAAGATAGAATGTGCGATCGTGCATGACCCTCAAAAACTAGCAGATAGGGAACCATCTTCGCTACTGATTATACACACCAGGAAAAATCTCTCCAACGCTGTGAACGGACAACGCTTATTCAGCGTCAGAGTATGTCCAGATGCGGTTAATAAAGAAATTCCAAAAAAGAACGACAATCACGGCCAAGGCCAAAGCGAGATTGCGGCCAAGAACTGTCGCATTGAGGTATCCGAGAGAAGCGATACTCTCCGGCAGGATCGATCGGGCAAGTTGGAGAAGGTTTTCTGAAAGAAGGATCATGGGTGCTTCTGAGAAAGCAAAGATAGGAGTACGGATGACGAGGCCGACCAGGTTGACCAAGGTGAATTGGATGACCTGTTGGCTGACTCGTTTTGATCTCGAATCGGGATAAGTCCAGTAACGATTCCAGAGAAAGTTGCTACTGACAGCAGCCGAGAAAGAAATTACGCTGGACACAATACTGCCGACCCCGAGCACATTGGCGAGCAGGTTAAAAGATCCAAAATCTACAACCGCACCGATGATGCCGACGACGGAGAATTTAAAAAAGCGGTTGATTTCACGCCGTGTGCGTGGCGAGAAACCGTTCATAGACGTTTCTCGAAATCCTCGATTGTGAGCATAAGGCCTGTTTCAAGATCGACGATAGGTTCCCAGTTCAAGATTGTCTTGGCGCGGGTGATATCCGGTTGGCGTTGTTGGGGATCGGAGGGAGAGCGACCATCAGGAACTTTCTGAATGCCGGCTTTGTTGCCGACGATGCGATTGATTTCTTCGGCGAGCACGAGAATTGACATCTCCTGTGGGTTTCCCAGGTTGACAGGGTAATTCTCTTCCGATTGCAGCAGAAGGTAAAGGCCTTCAACCAGATCATCGATGTAGCAGAAGCTACGGGTCTGTGAACCATCGCCGTAGATGGTGAGAGGTTTGCCCTTAAGCGCCTGCACGATGAAATTAGGAATTGCTCGTCCATCATCCAATCGCATCCTGGGCCCAAAGGTGTTGAAGATGCGAGCGATGTGCGTATCGAGATCATGGTACCGGTGGTAGGCCATCGTGATCGATTCGGCAAATCGCTTTGCTTCGTCGTAAACCGATCGTGGTCCAACGATATCTACGTGCCCCCAATAGCTCTCCTTCTGCGGGTGCTCCTGGGGGTCTCCGTATATCTCAGACGTGGAAGCGAGCAGGAAAACAGCATCATGAACTCGGGCAACGCCAAGCGCATTGTGCGTTCCCAGGGACCCGACCTTGAGAGTCTGAATGGGTAATTGAGGATAGCCATAAGGAGAGGCGGGGTTCGGACTCGCTGGAGAAGCCAAGTGCATAACGGCATCGACTTTTCCTGGAACGAAGATGAAGTTGGATACATCGTATTTGACGAATGAAAAATCATCTCGCCCGGCAAGATGGCTGATATTGTTGATGTCCCCTGTAACGAGGTTGTCAACAACGACAACTTCGTGATTCTCTTTTATCAGACGGTCGCAGAGGTGAGATCCGACGAAGCCTGCGCCGCCAGTAATTAGAATTCTCAAAGCCGCCTCCTTGCAAGAGTTGAATAAGACATATATCTCTGTTCAGAATCGTGAGCCACTAAGGCGCCCAATCTATGATCTGCGTTTGACCATCCGCAGTCAACTGCTGGCCAATTCCAGTATCGACATCTACGATCCAGAGATCTCCTCTATAGACTACGGCAATTCGATCACCACCGGGCGACCAAACCGGGCCGGGGAGAGATGGTTCCAGTCCGGGATCGCCGGATGGGGGAAATAAGTAATGTAAATTGCTGCCATCGCGATCCATAACCGCTAAACGGTAGGTGCTCTCCTGACTTTCTAGCGGTGTGATGGCCTGCAGGAACGCTACGCGGTACGAGATCTCGGCGGTGTGTGAAATGAGAGCTTGAGAAACGGTTGGGTAGGCAAACATCCCGCTTCGATCCGCAAGTATTAGCTTCAGATTACTCCCCATTGTGCGAGCTTCGATATTGAAAGCGGGAGACGCCTGGGGGCTTTCCAAGCCTATAGGTTCATCATGAGCCACAAAAAAGATTGTCTGATTGTCCCGTCCCCAAACGAGTCCGGGAACCCAGGCCCAGTCACCAAGTGTCTGAAAGGGGATGATCTCCTGCAGTGGGACAAGCTCCTCTTTCTCGAGGTCTACAAGACCATAGCTGTCTGCACGAACATAGGCCAGATGGTCACTATCGGATCCCCAGACATAGTTGGTTCCCCACCAGCCGTACTGACCTCCGGCGTTGGCTTCAATAATTGTGCGGGGTCGGAGAGCACGACCTGTGCTAGTAAATGTAATCGTCATTAGGTCATTATTGGCTTGCCAGCCGGGCGATGCAGGGCTGGGTTCAGAAGTTGAATAGGCTACGGAAAAAGAAGGTTTTTGAGGCGCCCAATCCGCGAAATGGATTATGTTACGGACACCCAGGTCGACGATTTCAAACTCAGAGTCATTCATCGAGGCGACAAAGAGTCCGTTTATCGTATCCTCCTCCTCGGGGGTTTCGCGGGTGAATAGCAACCATTGTCCATCAGGCGAGATCTTGAGGATACGCCCGTCTAGATCACCGGTAACGATGAGCGGGTGCCGGCTGCCACTATTGCTTTTGATAACCCATGCATTCCCGCTTGTGATATACACCAGGCTGCCATCAATCGGAACCGGTGAATGTGCACTCTGAGTGCCGATCATGATAATCTCGGGCACTGACTCGCTAATGATGATATTCTTGACCGGCGCCCTGGAGACTTCTACGTCTGCCTCAATTAATATCCTGTATGTGATTTCTTGTAAGCCATTCTGGCCTGGTTGGAGAAGGCGTGTCTCACCCTCTGGGAGGGCTTCGTTGCGGACAGTTTGACGATCGAAGGGGATATTTATTTCCTCGATCTCGAAACTCTCGAGTACTCGTGTGATCTCAATCTCAGCGCCATCGGATAGGACGGTATACCCCCGAGGGTTCACTCGATCCAAAGAACCAAGTATCACGCCAGCGGAGTCAAGTGCCTGCTGAACACTTGCACCAGAAGGTACTTCAACAGTTTTAACAGAATCGTCCATGTGTATGAGAACTTGAATCATCCCTGCGGTTGCCTGCGGTCGAGCGCAAGAACTCAGGATCAAGATAAGTGACGCGGTGAGAAGTAAGAATTGCCTTCGCAGTGTTTGGCTCATTGTCGTTGAAAAAGGCGGCTGGTATAATCCTTTTTCGCCAGCCTAACGGAGTTCACCAACGATCGCAAGTTGTCCTTCGTTGATCACGAGAGATGAAATACGTATCCCGGTAGCAAGCGAACCTAAGGTCCCGGTGAAAGCCTCTGTCAGAATAGCGGAAATCGTGTCTTTAACCGCTTCTGGAACGGGAATCGGACCAACGGAAGCTGAAGTAAGTTCAAATGTGATTCTACCCTCTTGATCGAGTATTGGCGATAAGGAGAGGTGAATATTTGCCCGGAAAATTCCCTGAACAACGTACCCGTAGACCTGGATGGCGTTCTGTCTTAGGAAGACCTGCGGTTCTTGAAGGAGAGAATCTTTTGTGGCAAGCCTCTCGGCGACAAAGGCATTAAGTTGGCTTTCATCGAGAATGAGCATGACCTCACCAGAGTCGAGCGCACTCTCTAATGCAGATTGCCACAAATTTGTAACTTCATTGGCAGCCTGGTCGTCGGCAGCGTGGGGTGGAAACGGCGGTTCAGGGCCTCCTACGTCTATCTGGCAAGCGAGATTGGCAAGAAGCAGACTGACCAGAATAGAAGCAAGTGCAAGTGTGCGATAGGTAAGTCTTTGTGAGTGATTCAAATCATTTATCCTCGGACGCGGAAATCGCGGCCGATTATAGCACGCAGAAGAAAGAAGCGAACCCTAAGGGTTCTGTCCTCGACCTTACTGCAAGGATCGAGGCGCTGCTTTTTGTATCGCCTGAGTTAATCTCGATCCCTCAGCTCGCGAACGCATTAAATTCTTCTGTACGTGAGGTCGAAAAGTCGCTGGAAGAATTCGACAGGCTATGCGTCAACCGAGGAATTCGTCTTCAACGAGTATCCCGAAGTGTTCAGCTTATCACCACACCGGAGATGTCCGCAGATGTCCAACGTTTTCTTGACTTGGAAGAGACCTCTCGGTTGAGCCGCGCGGCGTTAGAAGTCCTGGCGATCGTCGCTTACCAGGAACCTGTCACCCGACCGCAAATCGACGCGGTAAGAGGGGTTAACTCGGACAGCGTTATGAGGACGCTTCTGAGGCATGGGTTAGTTGACGAGGTTGGGAGGACAGATGGTCCAGGGCGGCCGTTTATCTACGCTACAACCTCTGATTTCCTCAACCATTTCGGTCTAACCTCCATCGAAGAACTCCCTCCGCTTAATCTCGAAAGTGAGATGGGGGAGTTGAGTGTGAATGGCACGTCCCTTGTGGACACTGAGGATGAAGCAAGTGGGTGATGCAATTCGTCTGCAAAAGGTCATAGCCCAAGCGGGTGTGGCCTCCCGTAGAAAGTCTGATGAGCTAATCCGGGATGGTCGTGTGACCGTGAACGGCAGAAAGGCTACGCTCGGAATGAGGGTTAACCCTGGTGAAGTAGAGATTCGAGTCGATGGCGAAATCATCCAATTGCAACCAGGGTTTATATATATATTGCTAAATAAACCGCGAGGCGTTCTTTCTAGTCTTCGATCACAAGGTGGACGAGCAACTGTGAGCGATTTAGTTCAGATGAATCGGCGTATTTTCCCAGTCGGCCGGCTCGACCTCGAAAGCGAGGGATTGATTTTGATGACCGATGACGGGGAGCTCACGAATCGGTTAACACATCCTCGCTACCAACATGAGAAGGAATATCGTGTCCTCTTAGATAGGAAACCAGACCAGGTGCAAATTAATTCATGGAGGCGGGGTGTTGTATTGGAGGACGGTTTTCGAACGCGTCCAGCAGAGGTTTGGGTTGAAAATTCGAAAGAGCCTTGGCTGCATATGATCCTCACGGAAGGCCACAAGCGGCAGATTCGTGAGACTGCGAAAAGCCTTGGTTTGAGAGTTAAGAGATTAGTAAGGATCCGGTTTGCAGATCTTGAAATTGGTGATCTCAAGCCAGGAGAGTGGAGGGAATTGAAGGGGGATGAAGTCAAGCTGCTATACCGGCTAATCAATTCCTGAAGAAGAACTAAGTGCATCGAATAATGTACCTAAGTGTCGAAGGTTTATCATTTATCGCCTATTTCCAGCGAGGGAGAATCTATGACGGAAGAAGCGATCTCATCAAACGAAGATCAGAGCTGGCTGAACCGAACCCTCAAGCGGAATTTGAGAATTGATCTTGAAGTAGCTCTGTATATCCTCCTACTCTGCGTGGCAGTGTTTTCCCGATTTTATGATCTCGACACACGGGTAATGAGCCACGACGAGAGCCTGCATACCCAGTTCTCTTGGTATCTCGCGGAGGGGCGTGGATTTTCTCATGATCCACTTATGCACGGCACTTTTCAGATGCATGTTGTCGCCCTCTCATATTTCCTTTTTGGCGCTTCCGACACTGCGGCACGAATTCCTGCCGCGTTTTTCAGCGTGATGGCGGTCGGATTAGTTATATTGTTTCGTAAGTGGCTTGGGCGCTGGGGGACAATCGCGGCCGCAGCGATGATGGTTTTTTCTCCCTATATGCTCTACTACGGCCGCTACGTCCGCAACGAAGCGCTCGTTGTTCCAATGGCGCTGTTGATGTTTTACGCGGTTTTCCGCTACTTCGAGAAAAGTGAAGCGAAATGGCTTTACTTATTAGCCGCCTCACTTGCACTGCACTTCACAACGAAAGAAACATCGTTTATTTACACTGCACAACTCCTGGTGTTTCTGGGTGGGTTCTTTGCCATGCGTATGCTTCGTCTGCCGTGGAAGCAAGGCTCCCAAAAAATTGTATTTGTTGCCGGGCTAATCACCGCCGCGTTGGGGGGGATCATGGCAATGGGCACCTTATTCGGCGGGTGGGCTTCATCCGGAGAAACTACAAACGCACTTGACCCGACTATTGAAGGAGCTACCTCAATGGGTGTGGGTTCTGCAGCCAGCTCACCCCTCGTTGCGATAGGTCTAGTATTGGCAATTTTAGGTTTGATTTTGATGGCAGCTACCTTGGTCATGGCGTTCGGTAAGCGCTTGCGCACAGACTTTCCTGAACTCGATTTGTTGGTCATCGTGGGTACGATGACACTTCCCCAATTGGCAGCGTTGCCGGCGAATCTCCTAGGATGGGATCCCTTAGACTATACGAGTTCAACCCCCATAAGCCAGACTATAATTATTGTGGTCATCCTCTTGCTAATTAGTTCAGCCATCGGTGCGCTGTGGGATTGGCGGAGATGGCTGGTCGCAGCTGGAGTTTTCTTCGGGATTTTCATCGTCTTCTACACCACACTTTTTACGAACGATGACGGGCTCGCTTCAGGGCTCGTGGGGTCTCTAGGGTATTGGCTTGAACAGCACGGCGTCGAACGCGGAGGACAGCCCTGGTATTACTATCTTTTCGTTCAGATCCCAATCTATGAATATCTACCCGCTATTGGCTCGATCATGGCTTTCGTGCATTGGATCCGTTTACGACCAGATGATCAGGATACAACTCCAAGGGGCAGCGCTGGGGGTTCCTTCCCGGTAATTGGGTTCCTCGGATTTATGACGATCACCTCACTCATAGGCTACTCCTTTGCGGGTGAAAAGATGCCTTGGCTGACCGTTCACATTGCCCTGCCCATGATCCTTTTTGGAGGGTGGGGGATAGGTCAGTTCTTGGAAAGATTCAACTGGCAGAACCGGAAGAAACAACGCAGCTGGCTGATCTTGCTGCTTACCTTCTTATTGCTGCTTGCTTTATTGAGCGCGATGGGAGGGGTATTAGGAGAGACGCCACCGTTTCAGGGCAGTCAGCTTGACCAGCTCCGAGCAACAAGCGGTTTCATCGCAGCGATTGTATTCGCACTTGGCGCTGCAATTGCAATACGCCAGCTGTCGAAAGGCATCTCATTGCGAGTAATTTCCAGCATAGGGGGCGTGTTCCTCTTGGGTATCCTCTTCGTTCTCACAATAAGGACTGGGTTCCGGGCGGCATTCGTTAACTACGATGATGCTACTGAATATCTGGTCTATGCCCATTCAGCAACTGGCGTTAAAACGTCCATGGATCAAATCGAGGATTTATCCATCCGGACAACGGATGGTTTGGGGATCCAGGTTGCCTTTGACGATGATGTCTCCTGGCCTTTGAATTGGTATCTGCGGGATTATTCCAACCAGTATTTCTACGGAGCTAATCCAACCAGAGAATTGTTAAACTACCCGCTTGTTCTTGTCGGGGACAATAACTGGCATCTCGTTGAACCCCTTCTTGCAGACCGCTTCTATAGTTTCGAATACATCCGCATGTGGTGGCCGAACCAAGATTATTGGAATCTTAAATGGTCAGCGATAGATGCGGAGAGAAGCCGTGACCAAATGCCTGACAGCCCGCCCTTATCCCCAATGGGGACCGCGGAATATCTCTCGCGAGTCTGGGGGCATATCAGGCCATTCTTCACCGATAGCGCCCTGAGATCGGCTGTTTGGAAGATCTGGCTCGATCGAGATTTTTCAGAGTACGGCACTTGGAAGGGCCAGGATATGAGCCTTGCCCGCTGGACTCCTTCAGATCGAATGCGACTATATATTCGCAAGGATATCGCAGCCCAAGTTTGGGATTATGGCGTCACCCCGGCGTCTTTTACCCCGCCGACAATCGAGGATCCCTATGCTGACTCCATCATTGAACTTGGAGCAGATTTGATCATCGGTGGAGAGGGGTTGTCTCCGGGAGATTTGTACCATCCTCGCGATATGGCGATAGGACCAGGTGGAACAATTTATGTGGCGGACACGCTTAACCATCGCATCCAGCGGTTTAGCCCTGAGGGAGAAGTCTTGACAAACTGGGGTGGTTTCGGCGATTTCCAAGATGGAGGGGCAGAAGAAGGTACGTTTAACGAACCGTGGGGCCTTGGCGTCGCTCCGAATGGGAATATTTACGTTGCTGACACATGGAATCATCGAATTCAGTGGTTCTCGCCTGAGGGTGACTTCTTAGGGGCGTTTGGCCAGGAGGGTTTGGGGGATGATCCCTACTCGTTCTGGGGTCCTCGCGATGTCGCCGTTGACAGTCAGGGAAGAGTGTTTGTTGTTGACACCGGCAATAAGCGTGTCAAAGTCTACGACAGCGAAGGGACCTTCATCTCTCAATTCGGCGGTCCCGGGTATCTTCCGGGATTATTGGACGAGCCGGTTGGCATTTCGATTGGAAGTGATGACCGGGTATATATCGCTGATACCTGGAATCAACGCATCCATGTCTTCTCTGAAGTCTCCCCTGGATCTTTCGACGCCGCCCAGGAATGGAGTGTTGATGCCTGGTACGGTCAATCGCTGGATAACAAGCCATACCTGGACGCTGGCTCTGGAAACATTGTATGCACCACCGATCCAGAGGGTTTCCGGGTGTTGTGTTTCACGCAAGATGGTGAGTTCCTGCTTGGATGGGGAGGCGTATTCGGCCAGGCTGATAATCAGTTCAGTCTGATAAGCGGCATTGCGCTTGGACCTGACGGTAAAGTTTGGGTTGTAGACAGTGGTAACCACCGGGTAATGCGATTTGCCCCCGCGTTTCCCTAAAAACAAGACTGACCGGAAAAAACCTTCATGTTATGAAACGATTATCAGAGTAAGGAGAGCGGATGAAGCTACATGAATATCAATCGAAGCAATT
>CAYLOO010000033.1:0-29006 GCA_964385355.1 uncultured Anaerolineaceae bacterium | reverse complement strand
TCTAGGGCATTGATCCCCACTCCCTTCGGTCGGGGACTTCGCAGGATCAACTTCATGATGAAGAAACTCGCCCAGTCCCAGTGATCTTACAGGTATAACTGAGTGGTTACTGTTTTAACAAGAATTGAGAAAGGACGACTATTTGCTTTACATAATGACTTGTCCATGCGAGCGCTGCAGATTGGATAGCACCGAAAACGGTCGCATGCTATAATCGCCCATCGAGATAATAATGAATACACCGCTTATGGTAAAGGGGATCCAAAACGGTCTTTTGATCACTTTGCCCACTGGAGAGTGGTCGAATGTTACTAATCTGCTGCTATCGACTGTCGCCGCGCAGGACGATTTCTTTCGCGGGGCTCGACTAGCGATCCAGGTGGATGATCGCCCTCTGGGCGCCGCTGAATTGGGCAGCTTGCGCTCCGCCCTGGCAGAGCACGAGGTTACACTCTGGGCGATCATCTCGACATCAGAAGCGACCCAGTCTGCAGCAGCCGACCTTGGTCTATCGAGGGATCTTGAAGCACGCCGCTCGGAAGATGATGACATCCCGGTCGACACCCAACTCCCCGGTGAGGAGGCAGTTCTACTTCAAAGGACTCTGCGTTCTGGACACAGCGTCCGTCACCCAGGGCATGTTATAGTCATCGGTGATGTTAATCCCGGCGCTGAGATTATCGCCGGAGGGCATGTCGTTGTCTGGGGACGATTACGAGGAGTGGTCCACGCAGGAGCCGCCGGGGACGAAAATGCGATGGTATGCGCGCTCGACCTTGCTCCAACCCAATTGCGAATCGCAGGGCACATCACAGTATCACCTTCGCGGCGGGGAAATCCCAAGCCTGAGCGAGCCTTCATTCGAGACGACCAACTTGTCGCAGAACCCTGGCAGGCCGGTCATAAGTAGAGAATTAATATACAAACGGAGAAGGGCATGAGTGCCAAGATAGTCACAATAACTTCCGGCAAAGGGGGGGTTGGTAAAACCACAGCGACCGCGAATATCGGTGTAGCCCTCGCCTCGACCGGGGATCGTGTAGTCTGCATCGATGCAGACATTGGGCTCCGAAACCTCGACGTCATTATGGGCTTAGAAAATCGCATCGTTTATGACTTCGTTGATGTTGTCGAAGGTCGCTGCAAGCTCCGACAAGCAATGATTCGAGATAAGCGTCTGGATACCCTGTTCTTGATCCCCGCCGCGCAAACGCGGGATAAAACTGCGGTATCTCCACAAGATATGGTCCGCCTCACAGACGAACTGCGACAGGAGTACGACTGGGTCCTGATCGACTCGCCCGCTGGCATTGAGCGCGGTTTCCGCAACGCAATCGCTCCTGCCGATCTAGTTCTCATCATCACCAACCCTGAAGTATCAGCAGTCCGAGACGCAGACCGCATCATAGGGCTTATCGAAGCGGAGGAGAAGGGGCCTGGAAAGCTGATCCTGAACCGGGTTAAACCGGAGATGGTGCGGCGGGGCGATATGCTCGGTACGGAGGATGTCCTTGATGTCCTCGCGATTGAACTATTAGGCATCGTGCCTGAAGATGAGTCAGTCATCGTAGCGACCAATCAAGGAATTCCTGTAGCAATGGAAGCGAGCAGCAAGGCTGGGCAGGCTTTCAATAACATAGCCCGTCGTTTGAAAGGGGAGGATGTTCCATTCGCGGACCTTGGAGGAGGCGATGGGTTCTTCGGTCGGATTACACGTATGATGAGGGCGGGAGGCGAATCATGAAGTTCTTTCAAAAGGCAGGGATTGGCCGTTCCCGCAGCGCAAAATCCGCCAAAGAACGGCTCCAGTTGGTCCTAATTCACGATCGAGCTGGCATATCCCCTGGAAAACTTGAAAACCTGAAAGATGATTTAATCGATGTAATCTCCAGGCATATCGAGATCGATACGGAAGCCGTAGAGATTACCCTGACGAAAGAGCGAGACCAGCAAAGACTCATGGCAAATATTCCGCTCGCTCCGACGCGTAAACGCAGGCACACACCTTCTTAGTCGATGCACACAACCCGTATCTGGCGCCACTTCGATATATGGCTGTTGGCGGCTGTCGCCTTGTTGACAATTGCCGGCGTAGCGATGATCCAATCCGCCATCGGCGGAAACGAGGATCTTGCCCAGACCGTTCCACGGCAGACCATCTTTGCTTTGATCGGCCTGGTAGTATTGCTCATAACCGCGGCGATCGACTACCGCATCTGGTCTGCGCTTTCCCGGGCAATGTACATGGTTGTCTTAGGACTCCTGGGACTGATACTGGCAGCCGGGGTTGTCGGCTTTGGGTCTGCGCGTTGGTTCAACGTTGGCATCGTCAATTTTCAGCCATCCGAGCTGGCGAAGATACTCATGATCCTCGTCCTCGCAGAGTACCTCTCCAAACACAAGTTGGACATCGATCAACCAAAGATTCTCCTACGCAGCTTGGTGTTAGTCGGCGTGCCGGCGATGCTTGTGTTTCTCCAGCCAGATCTAAGCACTGCAATTGTCTTGGGGGTAATCTGGGTTGCGCTGGTTTGGGCGGCAGGCGCGAGACCGAAACACCTGCTTGCCCTGGCAGGTATTGGAGCGATGTTGCCATTGCTCGCCTGGCCTTTCTTGCAGAATTATCAGAAAGCACGCGTGATCACGTTCCTTTTTCCAGATCCTGACGCGCAATTCGGAGAGACCTATAATGTACTTCAGGCGCTTATCACGATCGGATCCGGGGGTTGGTTTGGCAAGGGCTACGGGAGCGGTACCCAAGTCCAGCTACGTTTCCTTAAAGTACGCCATACGGATTTCATATTCTCGGCGATGTCAGAGGAGTTTGGTTTCGTTGGTGCACTTATTTTCATCACGATTTTTGTTTTCGTGATCTATCGATGCATACGAGCTGCAAGCATGGCCCGCGATCTTTTTGGCGCTTTGATTTGCTACGGAGTTGCCATTCTCCTGGCATTCCAGGGTTTCTTTAATATCGGTATGAACCTTAAGCTTCTCCCAGTTTCTGGCCTCCCACTTCCATTCTTAAGTTATGGCGGCTCTTCGCTGCTCGCCATCCTGCTAGGAATCGGCCTCGTGGAGAGCGTGATCCTGCGCCATAAACAGATCGAGTTATAGCAAAACATCATCCATTGAGGCATTGTAATGACCGAAGGAAAACCTGCACGCGTTCGCTTTGCCCCCTCCCCAACCGGTCGCTTCCACATCGGCAGCGCCCGTACAGCCTTGTATGATTTCCTTCTGGCGCGCCAGTCGGGAGGCCAGTTCATCCTGCGCATTGAGGACACTGACCGCAACCGCTTTGACCCCCAGGCGGAGAAAGAGTATTACGAAGCACTGCGCTGGTTGGGCTTGGAATGGGATGAAGGACCGGATATCGGTGGGCCGTGTTCACCCTACCGCCAGTCTGAACGAACCGAGATCTACCGGCAGCTCGCCGAAGAATTGATCGATGGAGGCCATGCATATTACTGCTTTTGTACTCCTGAGCGGCTTAAACAGGTCCGCCAACTCCAGCAGAAACGTAAAGAACCGACCCGTTACGATGGGCACTGCCGCCGTCTGTCACCAGAAGAAGCTCGGGAAAGAGCACTGGGAGGCGAGAGCCACGTCATCCGTTTCAAAACACCGCAGGAAGGACAGACAATCGCCGTGGACCTTCTACGAGGCCCGATCAAGGTGGACAACCACACAATCGACGATTACATTCTCGTTAAATCAAGTGGCATGCCGGTGTATCACCTGGCGGCGATGGCCGATGATCATTTGATGAAGATCACGCACGTTTTACGCGGCTCGGAATGGCTTCCCACCTTCCCTCTCCACGTCCTTATCTACGAAGCTTTCGGCTGGCAGCAACCAATTTGGATCCATCTCTCTATACTTCTTAACCCCAGCGGCAAAGGCAAGCTCAGCAAACGTTCCGCTGTGGACCCGAAAAGTGGAGCAAAGGCAGTATTTGTGAATGACTTGCGCGAGATGGGATACCTCCCCCAGGCGGTGATTAATTGGATCAGTCTAATGGGATGGTCATACGACGACCACAGCGAGTTCTTTCCGATGGAAGACCTGATTGAGAAGTTTTCAATCGAGAAGTTAAGCCCCAGCCCGGCAGCGGTTAATTTCAGCAAGCTCGATCACTTCAACGGCCTATACATCCGCAGTTTGTCAACGGACGAGCTCGCCAAAGAACTGCTCCCGTTTTTCATGAAAGCAGAGATCGGCGCTGATCTAACTGAGATCAAGGTGCTCGTTCCACTGATCCAGGAACGGATTCGCACTCTCGATGAAGCGATCGACATGGCTGGTTTCTTCTTTCAACCCGACGTCCATCCGGAACCTTCCGAGCTCGTCGGGAAGAAAATGTCTGCGCAAGAATCTGCGCGTGCAGCGGAGAAAGCATATGATGTCATCCAGGCGCTTTCAGAGAGCGAATTCGAGCAACTCGAACATGCGTTGCGCGACTTGGCGGATGAGTTGGAAATTAAAGCCGGCCAGCTTTTTGGGATCTTGCGTGTCGCCGTGACAGGTCAGAAGGTTAGCCCTCCTCTCATCGAAAGCATGGTGATTATTGGCAAGAAAATCGTCCTGGCTCGTATCGAGTGCGCCGCAGAGATTCTTAATTCGCTCAAGTGAGGGCGATAGACAGGCTAACTTCCGCTATGTTACAATTCTACAAACACTGGGGGTTCGTCTAGTGGTAGGACAGCGGACTCTGAATCCGTCAGCCGAGGTTCGAATCCTCGACCCCCAGCCAAAGATCGCCCGGTGGAATAATAACCGGGTGATTTAATTTTTTCTCCGGCCAAACAACCCTCCAAAACACAGGCAACACTTCTGCTAAGAAACCGTGGAATTGGCAGCTGAAATTACACGGTTTTTTTATTCGAAAGCGGTGCATTTTCTCAAAAACTACGGTAGAATAGCCCATATACTCACTGAGTGACTAGTCCGTATCGATGTCTTCTAAACACACTTATGCCAGTACGCTCTCGCCGGAATATCCCTTGCTTGGCCTGCTCATTCAGCAGCCGGCACATGGGTATCGGCTTCACCAGTGCCTCAACACCGATCTAGGACAAATTTGGCACATCAGCCTGAGTCAGACATACAATATCTTAAAACGATTGGAGACTCAAAAGTTCATCATCGGCCAAATGCAGGAGCAGGTTGGTACACCTGCGAGGTGCCAATTTAAAGCAACCCCAGAAGGAGTTAAACGATTCGAGGAGTGGCTATTCACACCCAGCGGATCAAGCGCACGCGCTATTCGCGTAGAATTCATCACCCGCCTATACTTTGCACTGACTATATACAAGGAACGGGTCAGTCAACTCACCGATGAGCAGATAACAGAAAGTCACAAGCACCTTGAAATTTTAAAGGGTGCACTCAATCTACTTCCACTCGATCAAGCATTCAATCGATTAGCACTTGAGCTTCGCATTCGCCAGCTTGAGTCGATCCTGGATTGGCTGCCCCAGTGCAGCACGATTCTCGAATTATAATAACCCCTTTCTATGGAGGCTAAACATGCGCTGCCGACACACCTTCCTATCCGCCCTGGCTATTCTGATGATCGCCTCAGCCTGCAGCCCAGTGGTCGTGAAACCCGAGGCACAAAGTACAGCCGAGGCTGAAATATCTCCAGAGACCGACGGCGGCTTTACCATCACCGACGCTCTGGGACGTGAGCTCGATTTCGATCAGCCGCCACAACGCATAGCTATCGCCGGACGTGCAAGCTCGCTACTGGCAAATGCACTTTTCTTTTTCCCAGAGGCCAGCCAACGGATCGTTGGTATTGAAAATCGCTCGCAATCTGCGAGCCCGATTCTTCCAGTGATCGATCCAAACTCGAGCGACAAGATCTTTTTTGAGAAAAATGCTGGTCCGGAGCAGATCGCGCCCGCACAAGCAGATGTGGTCATCCTGAAGAGCTACATGGCCGAATCGCTTGGTGAACCGCTGGAACAGTTGGGCATCTCCGTTGTCTACCTCGATCTAGAAACACCGGAGCAGTTCTTCCGCGACATTGAAGTTCTAGGGAAAATATTCGGCAACTCAGAACGAGCCCAAGAGGTGCGAAGTTTCTATGAGCAGAGGCTGGACGATATCCAGCAGCGTACAGACGGCATCGCCGAAGCGCAGAAACCGAGCGTGATAATTATCCAGTACAGCGATAAGGGAGGCGACATCGCCTTTAAGGTCCCTCCAGCTTCATGGTTGCAAACCATGATGGTAGAGTTAGCCGGAGGAACGCCAATCTGGACGGAAGCAAGCGAGACAGGTGGATGGGCTATCGTCAATTTCGAGCAGATCGCCGCCTGGAATCCCGATCAGATCTATGTCATCTTTTACCCTGGTGACGCAAGTCCTATCACCGAGCAACTGAAATCCGATCCCAAATGGCAGGCAATCCAGGCGGTCCAGCAGGATCAACTCTACGCCTTCCCGGGTGATTTTCTCAGTTGGGACCAACCCGACACCCGCTGGATCCTGGGGCTCTCTTGGCTGTTCACCAAAATACAACCCGAGCTCGCTGATGGCATCGACATCATGCAAGAGGTTAACCTGTTCTACGAACAGCTATATCGATTAAACCAGGAAACCATTCAGAATGAAGTGAACGTCATCCTGAACGGCGACCTACCTTGAGGACACCATCCGCTGGAACCCTAAGAATGCCGGAGCGATCTCGATTAACCCGATTGTTTTGGCTGCTCGGGCTGACGCTTCTGGGGATTCTGGTTGTGTCAATTTTCATCGGGCGATATCCAACACCGTATTGGATGTCGCCCTCGTTGCTTCGCGAAGATGAGTTAGCCCGCAGACTGGTGCTTGCGCTGCGTTTACCAAGAGTGCTTACCGCCCTTTTGATGGGAATGTCTCTTTCTGCGGCTGGTGCAGTGCTCCAGATGATTTTTCGCAACCCCTTGGTCGAACCCGGTTTCCTTGGTGTGTCTCAAGGCGCAGCGTTCGGTGCGGCTCTAAGCATCCTTTGGGTAGGATCATCCCCAATCGTCATGGAGGTATCTGCCATTCTTTTTGCGTTGATGGGGCTGCTACTATCATACTCGCTGGCACGCCGAATGCGCCACGGCAGCTGGGCGCTGCGATTAATCCTCTCCGGCATCGCCGTCTCAGCGCTCTTTTCAGCCGGCAATGGCATTATGAAATATCTTGCCGATCCTCTATCCCAACTGCCTGAAATCACCTTCTGGATGTTGGGCGGACTTTGGGGAATGACATGGAAAAAGCTCCTTTTCATTTCACCGTTTGTCTTCGTCGGCTTGTCGATTGTTTATCTAATGCGCTGGCGGCTCAACCTGCTTTCCTTGAGCGATGAAACCGCCTTTTCACTGGGCACAGCTCCTGCACGCGAACGAACACTTCTACTTGTCGGCGCCGTATCCGCCACAGCTGCCATCACCGCGGTGGGCGGCATCGTTGGATGGATAGGACTAATCGTGCCCCATATTGCCCGCCGCATCTTCGGCGCAAACGCCCAATATACGATCCCGGCATCCATGATGATCGGCGGCGTGTTAACCGTAATCTGTGACAATCTCGCCCGCTCCCTTCTTCCCGGCGAAATTCCCCTTGGCATTATCACATCGCTAATAGGTGCCGTTGCTTTCCTGGCATTGATGATCAGTCCCAAAATAAAGATGCGAATATGAATACTTCTGGGATCATCTCTCTCTCAAACCTGACCTTCAGCTACGATGCTGACCTTCAAAACGCGATTAGCGATCTATCGCTCGAAATCCCAGCCGGGTCGATTGCCGCCATCTTGGGGCCGAACGGCGCCGGCAAGTCCACACTTCTACACATCATCCTTGGCATGCTCACCCCACAGGGCGGCCAGGTACTTCTCGAAGGAAAAAACCTGTCTACCTATTCGCGTAGAGAGATGAGCCGCCTCGTCGGGCTTGTTCCTCAAATCGAGCATATTCCGTTTGAATTCTCAGTGATGGAATATATTTTATTGGGCCGAGCTCCCTACCTGGGCATTTTGCAGATGCCGGCGGAGGAGGACTACCAGACAGTCTCGGAAATCTTGCGGACGTTGAAATTAACACACCTGGCCCATCGGGCAGTACTCGATCTCAGTGGCGGCGAACGTCAGATGGTCCTTATGGCTCGCGCATTGGCGCAGCAGCCACGCATCCTGCTGCTCGATGAGCCCACATCCCATCTCGACTTGAGCAACAAGGGTCACATACTACGGATACTAAGGGATCTAGCTGAACAAGGGGTTACCGTAATTTTCACAACGCATGATCCCTATACCGCCGTACTCAGCGCCCAATATCTAATCTTGATGCGTGACGGCAATATTCTTGATTCCGGACCGATAGAGCAAATCCTCAAAGCCGATAAGTTAACCTCAACCTATGGCGTTCCTGTGCGCGTGGTTAAAGTCAACGGTCATTCTGTCATTCTGCTCGATCAAACGCTTACATGACCCAGAAACCTTCGATACTGATCGTCAGCGGACCACGGGCATCTGGCAAAACCACTTTCTGCACGCAAATAGCCAAAATTCTCAGAGCAAACGGTTGGGATGTCGCTGGTTTACTCTCTCTTCCCATTATCAAACAGGGTGAAGAGATCGCGAAAGATGCCTTTGACATCCGCTCTGGTGTTCGCCGAAACCTTGGGAGCGTAAGACTCCATGGCAGCGCAACAACCGAAGTACAAACCGGGCGATGGACTTTCGACACAAAGACCCTCGATTGGTGCAACACAATATTCCAATCCTCCATTCCCTGTGATTTTCTGGTCATAGATGAAATCGGACCTCTTGAATTCAACCAGGGGCAAGGCTTTCTCGAGGCGCTAACCGCCCTTGATTCCGGAGAATTCATGCGCGGAGCGGTCGTTATCCGCCCTCACCTGCTTGCAGCCGCTCTACAGCGCTGGCCGGCTGCAGAAATCATCGAGATCACGGATACCAATCATGCCGAGCAACAAGCTGCTCATTGGGCAGCAGAGATGACCAAAGAGTTTCACTCACCCAGGAAATAAATCAGATAAGCCGGCTATGCGCAGCGCGTCCCCCCCGGCAGCGCAAATTCTGACATCGGTCCCAACGCCAGTCCCCAAGACCTGAATGGTATAATTCCTCTGTGGATCCGAAACAGTGGCGCTCCGTGCTCGCGAAGACACGCCGATCGACTTTTGGTCGTATTGCAACTCTCCTGGGGGCAACGGAGCTGACGCCGGATTTCTGGGAGGAACTCGAAGCAGCGCTGATTCAGGCAGATATGGGAGGGAATCTTACCCAGAGTTTTGTGACGGAACTTCTGGAGACTGCCAACCTGGAGGGGCTCCTACAGGGCGTAGAGATCTATACACTCCTCAGGAGTCTCTTGATAGAGCGTTTGAATGTCCCAATTGAACCTGCACTCAATCAAAAACCGCATGTCATGATTCTCGTCGGCGTAAATGGCACCGGGAAGACAACCACCGCGGCGAAACTCGCTTTCGCTCAAACCAGAGCAGGGCTTACAGTCATTCTGGCGGCGGCGGACACCTATCGAGCCGGTGCGCAAGAGCAATTATCGATTTGGGGCGAACGTCTCGGCGTAGATGTGATCTCCGCCGAACCAGGCAGCGACCCTGGCGCCCTAGTGTACAACGCCTGTCAGGCAGCGCATGCCAGGAACACGGATGTGGCAATCATCGATACCTCGGGTAGGATGCACACTGAGCACAATCTCATGGCCGAGCTGCAGAAGATCTATCGGGTCGTTGGCAAAGCCATCGATGGAGGTTCTCTTGAAGTGCTCCTTGTTCTCGATGCGACTACCGGGCAGAATGGACTGGCGCAGGCGCAAGCTTTCGCAGAAGCTATTAACCTGGATGGTGTCATCCTGACGAAATTAGATGGTTCCGCCAAAGGTGGTGTAGGATTTGCCATCGTCGATTCACTGGGAATTCCAGTGCGCTATGTCGGCATAGGAGAGAACCTTGAAGATCTGGCGGTCTTCAATCCGCTAGCTTTCGTCGATGCGCTGCTACTTGACCCGGCAACACCTGCAGTCTAAGTCATATAGGCGCCATTAACGTAAAGTGAATAAATCCTTGTAAGGGGAAGGTTGGCCAATGGAAGGTATAAAAGCACAGCTCAACGAAGTCCAAGCCCAAATCCAAGATCTCCTGGTGCGTCTTTGACTTCTCCAAAAGTGAGGCTCGGTTAGAGAAAATTCAAAAAGCCGCTGAAGCCCCAAATCTTTGGGATAACCCCGATGAGGCAAAATCGACGTTGCGCAACCTCGCTCGTTTACAACGAGATATCGATGGCTGGCACGCACTCCAACAGCGAACTATCGACGCTATAGAGCTAGCTTCCCTCGAGGACGACGAAATACGCGACGATCTTGAAAAAGAGCTGACCGAGCTACAGGATGAAATTAACCGACGCGAGACTCATGCTCTCCTCTCCGGCCCATTTGATAAGGAGAACGCAATTCTTGCCATTCATGCAGGCGCCGGGGGGACTGATTCACAGGATTGGGCTGCCATGCTGCAACGAATGTACCTCCGCTGGGCGGAGGCGCATAAATACAATGCCGAGATACTAGACACCAGCGAAGGTGAGGAAGCGGGGATCAAGAGCACAACAATATATGTCGAGGGCGATTTTATCTATGGATACCTCAAAGCAGAGAGGGGGGTCCACCGGTTGGTCCGGCTGTCACCCTTTGATTCTGCCAGCAGACGCCACACATCATTTGCCCTGGTGGAAGTCCTTCCGCAGGTCGAGGCGACAGGAGAAATTCAAATTAACCAATCTGATTTACGCATCGATACTTATCGGTCCGCAGGCGCAGGGGGTCAGAGCGTTCAGAAGAACGACACTGCTGTGCGGATTACACACATCCCAACCGGCATCGTCGCTACTTGTCAGAACGAGCGCTCCCAATTACAGAACAAGGATAACGCGATGCGGGTGCTTCGAGCACGCCTGCTAGACATCCAGCGCCAGGAACAAGCGGAAGAACTGGCCCAGATTAAAGGGGATCACATCAAAGCCGAATGGGGGAACCAGATCCGATCCTATGTATTACATCCTTACCAGATGGTAAAAGACCACCGGACCGAGTTTGAAATCGGAAACGCGAATGCGGTTCTTGATGGAAAGATCGATCCGTTCATCGAGATGTACCTCCGATCCACGATCGGAGAAAAATCCTAATCGATGGTTCCAAGTAATGTTGCCATCTTGTCGGTGCATCACGCCTCTGCTATAATCCGGCGGTTCATGAATGCATGCCCCAATCATTGAAATTGGACGGGATGCACTGAGCGGACATCCGTTTGATTATGAAAAACATCTCTCTTTCGGGTGTACAGAGGTACTCTAGGAGGAACTTGCGTGGCACTCTATCTCAACGTTGTATTGTCGATTGTCTCCGTCGCGCTTATCGCAATCATCATTTTGCAGAGCCGCGGCGCGGGTCTTGGAGGCCTAGGTGGTGGCGGCGACTTTGGAGGCGCTGGCTTCCATGTGCGGCGGGGAATTGAACGCCTGCTCTTTCATATCACAATCGGCCTAAGCGTCGCTTTCTTCACCCTGGCCCTGATGACCGTTATTCTGGTCGGATAACCCCGCTCAGACCTACTTCGGTTTTAATACCCCACACCTTTATGCGCAACATTCGCTGGCAATTACTTATTGCAATAGGTGGTCTTGCCCTGGTGGTCGCCATTTTGATCGGTCAGACGCCCGACCAGGTTACGGCACCTGCCCAGCCAGTTACCGGGGGTGTCCACAGCGAAGCACTGATCGGTCAGATCATCCGCCCGAACCCAATCCTCGACTCATCCAATCAGCCGGACCGTGATATTGATCGGTTGATTTACCATGGACTCCTGCATTTCGACTCCCGTGGAATCCCTGTTCCCGACCTGGCGGAAAACTGGGCGATTTCGGCAGACGCTACGCTCTACACTTTTACATTACACGAGGATGCAGTCTGGCACGACGGTGAACCCGTCACATCGGATGACATCGTCTATACCTATTCCAAACTTCAGGACGATGACTACCCAGGACCGGAAGACATTCATGAACTCTGGAGTCAGGTCAACATCATCCGACTGGATGATAGACGTGTACAATTCCAGTTGCCGGAACCGTTTGCGCCCTTTCTAGATTACTTATCCGTTGGTTTACTTCCCGATCACCTCCTGCGCGGTGTGAGCGCAGGCGATCTTATCGACCATCCTTTCAACCTGGATCCCATCGGAACCGGACCATTCCGCCTTGATCAATTTATCCTGGAAGATAGCCGAATAACAGGCGTAAGCCTGGTAGCCTTTGATGAATTTTACGGTCAGCAGCCCTTCCTTGAGCGCATCGAACTCAGGCTCTTCGAGAATGAGCAAGACGCGCTTAAGGCGTTCCACAACGGCGAGGTCAAGGGTATTGGTCACCTGGGAGAGACCATCTTGGACGAAGCTCTATCGCTTCCCTCGATGAATGTTCACTCCGCGCGGCTCCCTCGCCTGGGTTTGATTTTTCTTAACCTACAGAATCCCGAAAAGGACTTCCTCTCCGAGAAGACGATAAGGCGAGCATTAGCCATAGCGATTAACCGCCAATGGATTATCGATCAAGTCTTCAAGGGGCAGGCAGTCCAGTCCATTGGACCTATCATGCCCGGCACCTGGGCTTTTGCCGAGGGTATTAAAGCTCTTCCTTTCGATCCAGACGAAGCAGCCCATATTCTTGAGAGTGAGGGCTGGGAACTTCCGGCTGGCGCATCACCGGGAACACCTGAATATCAACGCGTGAAAGATGAGGAAATCCTCTCCCTCGAACTGGTCCATCTTGAAGATTATGTGAATACACAAATCGCCGAATGGGTAAAACGATATTGGGAAGCGATTGCCATCCACGTTGAATTGGTCCCGGTCTCGTCCGACAGTCTTCTAAACGAATTCCTCCAACCGCGCGCTTATCAAGCCGTCCTCACTGAGTTGGATCTCGGCAGCTACCCGGATCCTGACCCTTACCCGTTATGGCACGACTCGCAAGCAGAAACAGGGCAGAATTACAGCGGTTTTTCTGATCGCAATATCAGTATTTGGCTTGAGCAGGCGCGCACGACACCGGATCGAGGGCGACGCGCGGAGCTCTACACCAGCTTTCAATACCGGTTCCAGGATCAAGTCCCGTCGATCCTCATGTATTACCCAATTCATAATTACGGTATTGATGCCCAGGTACAAGGTGTGACGGTGGGACCACTATTCAACCCCAGTGACCGTTTCAACACTGTTTTCAATTGGTACCTCGTTGCCCGCCGGGGTGTATCGCCAGAAAATGGTGAAACGCCTCAACCCTAGGCGCAGCAGCAGATCAACCCTTGGTCGCTGTTAAAACTTTCTCAAGTGATCCAAATCCCGAGACCGGGCGGGAAAACTGCCGTGGTATAATCTGACCGCTCTGCAAGTTCCTATGCAGACCCAGAAAGGTGTATACGTGACCGAGAAAGAAGAACCCCAATCCATTAAATCACTAAAAGACCTCAAGCCAGCCCAGGAACTTCATGGAAAGATTTCCAAAATCGAACTCTTCGGCGCCTTCGTCGATGTTGGCTTAGAACAGCAAGGTTTAATTCATATCTCGCAATTGAAGCAAGGGAAGATCAACCGGGTAGAAGACATCGTCCAGGAAGGGGATGAAGTGGATGTCTGGGTTCTCAAAGTCGATCCGAACGCCAATCGTCTAGACCTCACTCTACTCAAACCAGTCGCACTCAATTGGAAGGAAATAAAACCGGGAAATAAATACTCGGGCGAAGTCATCAGGCTTGAAAAGTTCGGTGCATTCATTGACATCGGAGCTGAACGACCAGGATTGGTCCATGTTAGTGAAATGCGTGATGAATATGTCTCCGACCCAGGTGAGATCGTTAAAGTCGGGGAAAAAGTGGATGTGAGTGTTCTCGAGGTAGATAGTAAGAAGCGACAGGTACGCCTGAGCATGAAGGCTGCGGAAATGGTTGAAGAGCTAGATAATGAACCCGAAGAAGTGCTCCCAACCGCGATGGAAATTGCCCTCCGTGAAGCCATCGATGGACCTGATAACAAAGTAGAAACCTCTGCAACAGGCGTGAAAACGACAACTAGGAACCGCAAGGAACTTGAAGATATCTACAGCCGGACCCTTAGCCACAAGATTCAAACTGTATCAAAGAAAGAGGGAGAGTAACCAGTTACCCCATATACATACGTATCTAAAAAGCGCCTTAAGGGCGCTTTTTTTACATATATTCCGATTTTGGGTGGCAATAAATTCGTCAATGCCACTCACATCTTAAAAAAATGCCCCTCCTCTTACTCGTCCACGCTCAACCAATCATCGGGTCTGTCATCACCGTCGAAAAGGTCTTCTTCTTCCTCATCCCAGATATCATCGAGATTCTCATCGTCCCAGTCTTCATCATCAGGCGATTCGCCCTGGCGTCTATAAGTTCGGCACCCTTCATCTGGATCGATCTCAATGGATGCTATACCGCAAAATCCATCTTCGAGATAAATACAATCAATATAGTTGCACCGAATTTGAGGCACAGTCTTGAATTTCTCCGATAATGAACGACGATAATCTTCGCAAGCGTATGATGCTAATCACGAATAGAAACAGCATCACGACTGCCGAGACCACACAGAAAGGGCAGATGGCTTGTAAAACAACGACCTCAATATACGTCAGGTAAACTGAGTATATCGTCCCTGCCAGAGTAAACCCAAAAACACCTAAATGCAAGCCCTCTCTCCAGCTCGGGAACTGCGTTTCAAGGACAATGAATGCCAGGATTGCTAGATACCCAAGTAATCCTAGAAGGGCCAGTGGAATGCCACCGATTTCTGCGTACTTGCTATTGTTGACCGCTTCGCAATCACCGATGTCCGAGCATGCGGCTACCGTCCCCGTAAATTTAAGGAATGCGAGATAGGCGGAATCAACTACGCCGGCTAATGCGAGCAAAACGGATACAAGCCAAAAGGGTTCTGATTGGGATTTCGCTTTCATCTACAGTCCAGCCTAAGAATATTGAAATACATACTCACGAATTCTACCCACGTCATCTGACTCAACCTCGCCGCGAAACCATAACCGGATTGATTTCCCGTTCGACGCCTTGGTTCCATCGCTAGAGCGAACCCAGGCACTTCTATCACTAAATTGTGGTTGAAGGCGAAATTATATCATTCAATCCGCTGGCTCAGCCTGGACGGATGCGCCGGGCTTCAAGGACATTCGGAAGAGCTTCTAGCCGGTTTAAAACTCGGCTGAGCTGCGAAACATCCGTGATCCCCATTATCATATCAAAGACGGCCAAGTTGTTTTTTGTCGACACTTGAATCGCCGTCATACTTATGCCCTCGTTCGCTACGAGCGTAGAGACATCTCGAATAAGTCCGTCTCGGTCATATGCACGAATGGTTACAGAGACAGGATACGTCTGCTGCGGTTTGCCCCATGAGACCTGGATCAGTCTCTCGCGGTCCTTGGCCCGCAGTGCATTCGGACAATCCTGCCTATGAATCGTCGCCCCCCGTCCACGAGTAATATACCCTACGATCGGATCCCCTGGAGCCGGATTGCAGCAGCGACCGAGTCTTGTTAGCAATCCGGATAAGCCGAGGATATGCACCTCTTCCGCGTCCAACTCGGTCAGTAATTCAGCCGGATGTTCCAGCGCCTCTAGTTCCCGTTCCAGATCTTCTTCAGGGATTAACTTAGTGACGATTCGGTTGATATTTAGATCACCACAACCGATCGCCACTAAGAGATCATCGACGTTGGAATAGCCCAAATCGCTTGCTATCTTCTCATATGCCATTCCATCCAGGCCCAAACGGCGAATTTCTCGATCAAGAAGAAGCCGTCCGTGGGACACATTCTGCTCGCGGTCTTGGCGCCGATACCAATGACGGATCTTGCCTCTTGCACGCTGGCTTTTCACCATCTCCAGGCTCGGGTTCAGCCAGTCCCGGCTCGGGCCACCACGCTTCGCTGTGAGAATCTCTACCGCATCGCCTGTATGGAGTTTCGTGTCCAGCGATACAAGCTTCCCATTTAGTTTCGCTCCACGACAACGGTGGCCAATGGATGTATGAATGTGATAGGCAAAGTCTATCGGAGTTGAGTCTGCGGGGAGATCGATGATGTCACCTTTGGGCGTGAAGACATAAACGCGATCATCAAACACGTCCGACTTCATCGCCGCGACGAAATCGCCGGCATCATCGACATCTTGACGCCACTCCATTAAACGGCGGAGCCACGTTACACGCTGTTCGAACGAATCGTCTCGCGACCTACCCTCCTTATAACGCCAATGCGCCGCGATCCCATATTCTGCATTCTCATGCATTTTAGGTGTTCGTATTTGCACTTCTAGGGTCTTGCCATCATCATAGATAACAGCTGTATGCAAAGACTGATAGAAGTTATCCTTAGGCGTGGCGATATAGTCATCAAATGTGCCCGGGACAGGCTTCCAGTGGTTGTGAATCACACCCAATGCTAAATAACATAAGGATTCGCTCTCGACAACCACCCGCACGGCGCGTACATCATAGACCATGTCAAAGGGCACACCCTTACGCTCCATCTTCCGATTGATGGAATAGAGATGTTTGGGCCGTCCTGTTACTTCAGCCTCGATGTCATACTCAGAGAGGTATCGCCTTAGTTCGGTCGTGACCTTTCTAAGTTTCTTCTCACGGTCTTCCCGTCTCTGAGAAACGAGTGCTGCGATTTCTTTGTATTGCTCAGAGAATGCAAAACGGAAAGCCAGATCTTCAAGATCCCACTTCATTTGCCAGATTCCGAGACGGCTGGCCAACGGCGCAAATATCTCCAGTGTTTCCTTTGCTATCCTTATTTGCTTCTCCGGTGGCAAGTGAGAGAGTGTACGCATATTGTGCAATCGGTCTGCCAGCTTGATCACGACGACACGGACATCATCACCCATTGCAAGGAATGTCTTCCGTAGGGTTTCTTTCGCCAAATCACCTTTCAGAGCGAGTGGATCTCGAGCCCGCTTTCCACTGTAGCTTACTCTTGGAAGTTGGGTCAGCTTCGTTACACCATCGACGAGTGTGCGGACTTCTTCGCCGAAGTCACGTTCGATGTCATCCAGTTCGATCGGAGTATCCTCGACGGTATCATGGAGCAATCCAGAGACAATGACGGGGATAGGCGCCCCCAAGTCAGCAAGTATGCCCGCCACGGCAAGACAGTGGTTGACATAAGGTTCTCCTGAGGCTCGTTTCTGCTTGCGGTGGACTTTTTCCGCGACCTTGAAAGCGCGCTGAACAATCTCCCGGTCAGCAGGAGATGTTTTTTCTGGCAGAGAATCGAGAAGGCCTTGAATATCCACGTACTGTTACCCTATGCACAGTATAGCGCTGTCGCAAAGCGCACTCAAGGGTCTACCCTGACAAAATAGGCTGTGTCAAAGATCGACCCAGCCCATTGTGAATCCCTGGTTGATTTAGAATTCCATATTTGAATTTATCGTTTGATCAGATACCCAATGGACCCGATGCCGGGAGATGATCCTGCCAATCATCGACGACAATGATCTCTGCCTCCGCGGTTAAATCATCGATCCAGGTTTCGAAAGCATTATCGACGGCATCCTGATAGGCAGCCTCTGAGATCTCTCGATCCTGTCGATCAACAACGCGCAGGAGATGCCAGCCATACTGCGATTCGATCGGTCCAATAACTTCATCAACCGGTGCCGAGAAAACGGTAATACCCATTTGACCGATGATGTTAACCAGATCGCTCAGAGTATTCCACCCCAGATCCCCACTGGACTCACGAGAGTTCTGATCCTGCGAATACTCCAGGACGATGTCATCCCAAGCATCCCCAGACTCAAGTTGTTCCAGCGCTTCTTGGGCAATTTCTTCATCGAAGATGAGTATATGTTGGGTAAGCACATGCTTCGCCATACGATCAATATCCGGTTCAAATTGCTCCCTAACCTTCTCTTCAAGCAGCTGTGCCTCGACATATGTATTGAAGTCTGATTCGCTGATTTCGAAGTCTGATAGTGAATCAACGAACTGTGCATAATCCTCTTCATATGCATCCAGCACATACGGAGTTGCTGTTGGTATGGGAGTCTGTGGGAGCGAAGATGTCGGGGATGGTTCTGTAGTCGGTTCATTCGCAGCTGCAATCTGCGCCACTCGGGTGGCATCAGGTGTGGGTGTTGGGAACGGAGTAGGCGTCCCCTCCGGGTAGAAGCCAAAGCTATGTTGGAGCTGATGTTCGATTTCTTCCGGAAGAACGTGAATTCCCATTTTCTCGGCTTCTTGCCGGATCAAGGTCTCGCGGGTCATCGAATAGATTACTTCTTGGCCGATGATTTCCGGATATGCGAGCTGTGTTTGGATCTGATTCTGGAGTTCTTGGATGCTCGCTAAAGTTTGTGGATCGGACGCGAAGAGCTGCTCCATTTGCATATAGGAATTTAACTGGCTGATGAGTTCACGCTGATGGATTCGCACCCGTCCTTGAAACTCGCCCTGTGTGGTCGTATCGCCATTGACAGTCACAACCATCTTTTTTGGTTGTACATATGCACTATCAATCCAGCCATAGCCCAGGATTCCAATCGCGACGACTGCTATTGCGATTGTAACTCCCAGGAGCCAGCGGCTTTGTATTCTTTCTCGTTCTGCACGAGCCAGATGCTTTTTCGTGGTGCGTAGTGGAGCCCGTTGCTTCGTCATGCTACATTAACTCCTTCGCGTTCCGTGAACTCCGATTGATACACCCAACAGAAATCTAAGTCACGATTTTGTTCAACAAAGTCGGCCGAGAGAGCGCTCACGTTCGGATGACTCTCCTCGCCCACCGGCCGGCTCTAGGTTGATGCTAGCGCAGTCGCTCGACCGTGAAGGGAAGCAAGGCCATATGGCGTGCCCTCTTAATCGCACCGGAAACCATGCGTTGGTGTGTTGCGCAATTCCCTGTCTCACGGCGGGAGCGAATTTTCCCGGATTCCTTGATGTAGCGTTTAAGGAGTTCGTGTTGTTTGTAATTAATTTGCGTTGTCTTGTCTGCACAAAACTTGCATAGTCGAGGGCGGCGACGATACTGCCGATCCGGTCCACCTCGTGCTCTTGGCCCTGTCGAGCCTCTTCTAGTTCGATCGTTCTGTTCTGCCAAAGCAATCTCTCCATTCTTTTCTCAAACTCAACTAGATAGGTCCTCAGAAGGGGAAATCACCCTCTTCTTCGTCCTGGTCAAAACTCGTGCGCATTGTCTCTTTCTTCTCGCCGAGCATTATCATCTCTTTGGCGACAAGCTCCGTCGCGAAATGTTTATTCCCCTCGGCGTCTTCCCAGCGTCTGGTTTGCAACCGACCTTCAACGTAAACCTGCATTCCTTTTTGAAGGTGCTGATTGCATATTTCAGCTAATCCCCCCCATGCCACGACATTAAACCATTCTGTGTCTTCATGGCGGTCACCGTCAGCGGAGTGCCATGTTCGCGATGTGGCAACGCTGAAGGTTGTGACCGGTTTACCAGAAGGGGTATAACGCATTTCAGGGTCACGCCCCAGATGACCGATGATCATTAACTTGTTTAAACCTCGACTCATCTCGCTTTGCTCCTACGAATGATGTAGGTAAATGATCGAGAAAACGGGTTAAGTCGCCTCTTGGACCGTCACCATAAAGCGCATGAATTGTTCATTCAGACTCATATCTCGCTCGACTGCGATTGGTGCGTCCGTTGGCATCTCGGCTTGAATGAAGATGTAATAACCTTCATTCTTCTTGTTGATAGAATAAGCAAGCCGACGCTTCCCCCAACGATCGATTTCCCCGATCTTTCCACCGGCAGCTTCAATCCAACCAGTGACTTTTCCTTCGAGTTCATCAAGGCCTTCTTCATCTACATCGGGGTCAACAATATATGCAACTTCGTAATTGCGCATAGAGGTCCTCCTTTCCTCGGGTTTGCCCTCACAACAACTTCGGGCGAAGTTGGTCGAGAGCGGAAAGAACGCCTGGGTACAGGCGTTGCAACGGAGAAAAGTCTATCACGAACACCCCTCTTTGGCAACCTTCTCTAGTCCCATGCTTTCTTTCACGGTATAATCTTTCGATTGATGTAAATCCGTATCCTTAAGGTCTGTTGAATGCAATTGTACCGACCTTTGAACTCGTATCACAATGGGCGCAAGCGCCTTATTCTCTCGTGAGGCCAGGTCAAGAGGTTCGCCTGGCCTGCTTCTCGTAAGCGTACACTCGATGGTAAGTTAACTCCAATATCCGGGGAGGCTGTATGACACGGAATCCGATCAAATTCGGTACAGATGGCTGGAGAGGGCGAATAGCTGATAACTATACTTTTGAAGCTGTCCGCCGGTGCAGTCACGGTTTTGCTAAGTACCTTCTTGAGGTTGAAGGATCGGAAAAACCAGTTGTCATCGGTTACGACAAACGTTTTGCATCACAGGCCTTTGCGGAATCTGCGGCGGAGGTGATGGCCGGCCATGGTTTCCACGTGCTTCTCACAGATGGTCCTGCACCCACCCCTACGATCTCCTACTCCGTGGTCCATCAGGGTGCCGCCGGAGCGATTAACATCACCGCATCCCATAACCCATCATCCGATAATGGCTTTAAAGTAAGGGATCAATATGGTGGAGCGATCGACCCTGAAGGTCTGGGAATTATCGAGGCCGGGATTCCCGATGACGATCAGAAAATCCCGCGCGTGAATATCCGCGAAGCGCTTGCTTCAGGTGCAGTTGAGCTTTTCGATCCCAGCCCAGCGTACTTCGCCCAGATAGAGAAGCTGGTTGATCTAGACGCTCTTCGAGACGCAGGTTTAACAATCCTGGTAGATGCTATGTGGGGAAATGGCGCCGGATGGTTTTCGAATCTGCTGTCCGGCGGCTCCACCAAAGTGATCGAGATCCACAATACGCGCAATCCGATATTCCCCGAGATGACACGTCCAGAGCCGATCCCACCCAATATCGATGTGGGCCTGCGGCGATCCATTGCCGAAAACGCCGATGTACTCCTCATCACTGATGGCGACGCCGACCGGGTTGGATTGGGTGATGAACATGGTAAATTCGTCAACCAGCTGCGTGTATTTGGGCTTCTCGCCTACTATCTCCTTGAAGTCCGGGGGGAACGCGGCCCAATCGTCAAGACCCTCTCGACTACTTCGATGCTCGAGAAACTTGGAGAGATCTATGATGTCCCGGTTTACCAGACTGGTGTTGGTTTCAAGTACGTCGCGCCGAAGATGCTCGAAGTTGATGCCCTCATCGGCGGCGAGGAATCCGGTGGTTACGCCTTCCGCGGTCATGTCCCAGAGCGGGATGGCATATTGGCTGGATTGTATCTTTTAGACATGATGGTTCGCCTCGAACGTAAACCAAGCCAACTCGTGGAACTGCTCTTCGAGAAAGTTGGTCCCCACTACTACGATCGGATCGACACACCTCTGGACTCCGAGAAACGGGCGGAATATGAAGAGAAGATCTCGAATGCCCAACCGAATGAACTTGGCGGGCTGAAGGTAACCAAAATCCTTAAGATAGATGGTTATAAATTCTCGCTTGAGGATGGCGGCTGGCTCCTGGTCCGTTTTTCTGGAACCGAACCAATCGTTCGCGTATACTGTGAAACCACTCAAGCAGATCGCGTTAAGCCTCTGCTCGATGATGGTTTAAAGTTGGTCGGAGTTAAATGAGTGAACCTGTGCCCGCATTGGTGGATACCCATTGCCATTTGAATCTTTCGGCGTATGATGCCGACCGGGAGGAAGTTCTGGAGAGAGCCAGGTCGGCAGGCGTGGAGAGGATACTCATTCCGGGGGTTGATCTCCAGACAAGTCGGATAGCGATCGAACTTGCGGAAAAGCACGATGATGTCTTCGCTGCCGTAGGCATTCATCCTCATCATGTGAGTGAATGGTCGCCGGCCCTTGCCGATGAAGTTGCCAACCTTGCGCAATCACCGAAAGTCGTTGCCATTGGCGAAATTGGCCTGGACTACTACCGCAACTTTTCGCCGCCAGAAAAGCAGAGGATCGCCTTCGCGGACCAACTCGAGATCGCGAGTGCATTAAATTTTCCGGTTCTGATCCATAACCGTGAAGCGATCGGGGATATACTGGAACAATTGAATAGCTGGGTCCTCAATCTACCCCCCACCCTTTCGAGCCGAGCGGGCGTGTTGCATGCCTTCTCTGCAGATTTGGATTCTGCCGCTAAAGCGATTCAGCAGGGTTTTTACATTGGGATTGCAGGACCGATTACATTTCCGAAGGCCGAGAGGCTGCGCGATGTCGTCTCACAGTTACCTTCTGACCGGCTGGTTATTGAGACCGATTCTCCCTATCTGACCCCGGAACCACGCCGAGGAAGAAGGAATGAACCAGCGCATCTCGAGTGGATCGCCCAGAAGGTGAATGACATCCGCGACGACCAGCATAGCACAATAAGGGCAACAACAAAAAATGCCAAAAAACTATTCCAGTGGTCACATGACATCACAAACCACAACATTCTTTGATCTGACCCGTCCTTATCTAGAGGAAATTGAGCTAGTCATGCGCCAGAGCGCGGACCAGCATCACGCCAACCTGGACAAGGCAATTGATCATCTGCTCTCCTCGGGAGGCAAGCGCATCCGTCCGATTGCCGGAATTCTCATCGGCAAGATGCTCGACGCAGACATCGACCGGATTATAGTGCACGCTGCTGCCATTGAAATGCTTCATACAGCAACCCTTGTGCATGACGATCTTATCGATGGCTCCATACTCAGACGAGGTTTCCCGACCCTGAATGCCCAGTGGACCCAGGGTGCTACTGTCCTTGCCGGGGATTACATCTTCGCCCGTGCAGCTCGCCTTGCCGCAGCCACCGATTCGCTTACCCTGATGGACTCCTTTGCCCGCGGGCTGATGACAATTGTCGGTGGCGAGATCACGCAGTTATTCAACCAGGAATTCGTGACGACCCACCAATCATACCTGGATCGAACCTACGCAAAGACCGCTTCCCTATTCGAAGTAGCCACAGAGGGTGCCGCAGTTCTAGCAGGTGCGAGCGAGGAAACAATAGAAGCGATGAAGCTGTATGGATATTATATTGGTCTCGCCTTCCAAATTGTCGATGACGTTCTGGATTTCACAGGGGAGCAAAGCCATGTCGGAAAACCTGTTGCCAGCGATTTACACCAAGGGTTGATTACACTCCCGACTCTTTATTTCCTGGAAGATCAATCCAACGGTAAAATGACTATCGAAAAGCTACAGAAGAAGCAAATCAACGAAAGCGAACTTGAACAATTCATCGATGATATTCGTAGTTCTTCTGCAATCAACCGTGCGCTTCAACAAGCGGATGAATTTGCGAAAACCGGTGAGGCTCAGTTGGAATTAATGCCGGATAAACCTGAGCGTGATGCGCTCTACGAACTCGCCCGATACGTAGTTAATCGCAGTGCCTGATAGAAGGAGATGATCATGGAAATTAACGTACAAGGATATAAGCGCGTTACCGTTGTGACGGTCACAGGACGTGTGGATGGTGTAACATACAGTGAATTCGAAAGTGCTTTACAGGCGGAACTGGAGCAAGGGATGGTCAATATCGCCCTCGATCTTGCCGGTGTTGAATTTATCTCCTCCGCGGGGTTACGTGTCTTGGTAAATGCCAGGAAAACTGTTAAAAACGCCGGGGGACGGATTGTTGTCGCGCAACCCAGCCAGCAAGTAACTGAAACCCTTGAGATCGCAGGCTTGGAAGTCCTCTTTGAACAGTTTCCTGATCGCGAAACGGCAATCGCCGCATTCTAACGGATCATGGTGAAGGAACATATGAAGATCGATAGTCACCTTGATCAGATAGAACGCATAGGTCGCTTCATTCAAGAGGCAGCCCAGAATGCAGGCTTTGACGAAATGGAAAGCTACGCATGTGAGCTTGCTGTCAGTGAAGCTTGCGAGAATATCATACTGCATGGCTATGGAGATGATTCGACCGGGGAGATCGAAGTCTTTGTCCAAACCGAACCTGACAATATCACAATTGAGTTATGGGATGATGCTCCGCCGTTCGATCCTGCAAATTACTCCACCAAACTTGACCCGCCGATTGATGATCCACCTATTGGCGGTTTGGGACTTGTCATCATGCGCAAAGTGATGGATGAGATGGAATATCACCGCCGGGAGGGCTACAACCAATTACGTATGCGAAGGTCTCGCAAACCACCTGCCTAAATAGGCGCGAGCTTCCGGAGATAGTTTACCGGAAACCCACACGGAATGCACATTTCTGGAATTAGACCCATCCCCACCTTTCGGGATGGGTTTTCTATGCTACGATACGAGCTACAAACTTTCTGAGCCCGAACTCTCTCTTTTAACGGAGCGCGCCGAATATGGCGATTGAACATAATACAGCGCGAGAACTCAAGATATTAGCTGAAGTCGGACGGTCGATCACATCAGCGGCACACGACTCCCAAGAGCTCGTCGAGGTTGCTTTTCTCGAGATCGCCAGGTTGATGGAAACTGATTTCTTTCAACTAGGTGTTTTTGAGGATGATCACTACCGGACATTGATCTGGGTGAAGGATGGCAGCCGCCAGGAGAATCTCAGTTTTCAGATCGCAGCGGATCAAGAGGGTCTGATTGGTTGGATCCGCCGGACGGGCCAATCGCTTCTGGTCAAAGACTTTCAATCTGAAGCAAACAGCCTCCCTGCCCTCCCCAGCTACGACGCTCCAGATCCTCCCGTTTCGGGTCTCTTCATTCCTCTCAGGTCAGGCGACAGTGTTATTGGTGCACTCACGATCCAAAGCCGACGGAGCCACGCCTTCACAGAGTATGACTTAAATCTAATGCTCGTCATATCCAATCAAATAGCCCCACTGCTGGCGAATCTACTTCTGCAATCAGAAACCGAAACGCTGTCAATCCAAATGCTGCTCATTCGTGAGATGTCAAGAATGTTAATCTCACTCGATCCAATCGCCCTACGCTTGGCGAGGATCACGACGTTGCTTACACGGGTACTTGGATACGAAAAAGTAGAGATTTACGAAATCAGCGAAGGAGAATTACTTTTAAGGGCATCTTCACGGGACGAAGAGGGTCAAGCGAATGGGAACGAACAGCAATCCTGGATGATTGAGAGGGTTGCTGAATCAGGGGAGCCGCTAAATACCGCCGCCATGGACACTCAGACTGAAGAGACATCTATGCCTTCGGCATTTGAATATGCGTTTCCTATGAAGGTTGTCAACCGAATGTTTGGAGTGCTTCACATTCAGTGCGTTGATTCAAGACGGCTCCCGATTGACCATAACGCAGTAATCGAGATGGTCACGGACCAATTGGCTTTCGCCATCCTCGAGGCCCGGAATTACAACCAGCATCAGGAAGAGGCCTGGATTACCACTGTGCTACTCGAGGTCGCCCGCCACGCAGCACGTCCAGGTGAGACAATGTCAGCTCTGCAAGCCGTTTTGCAGCTCTCTACATTGCTCACCGGCACGGATTGGACAATTCTACTCCTTCCATACGGCTCTCATGGTGATATGCACATCGGACCTATTGCCGGATTACGACGATCGGATGTCTACAAGCTTCATGACCTGCATGTCCAAGCGTCCGACTTGGGTATTTCACCACCCTATCGCGAGAGTCATGAACCTTTCCAGATCACTCTTCCGCCAGTTCTAGCAGAACCCCTCGCAACTGACGAGGCTTCTTGTCTCGTCTTGAGCGCCGAGCGGGAACTCCTCGGTTTACTCTTACTCAAGGGGCAGGAATTCTCAGGCAAACTACCGGCACTACTGGCAGGCATCGGCCACCAACTCTCCCTTCGCCTTGAAAACACACGGTTGAGTGAGGAAACCGCGCGCCAGCAATCTCTGGAACGAGAATTGGCCTTGGCTAAGAGCATTCAGATCAGCTTCATGCCGAAGGAATTGCCGAACGTGGATGGTTGGGAGATCGGAGCAAACTGGCAGTCTGCGCACGAAGTTGGTGGTGATTTCTTCGACATCATTCCATTACCGGATGGCGAGAATGGTCCACGGTGGGGTATCGTGATCGCCGACGTCGCCGATAAGGGAATCCCTGCTGCTCTCTACATGGCCCTGAGCAAAACGCTGATCCACACGATCGCCACGGAACAAATAGACCCCGCCCGGACGCTCGAAAAGGTCAATAACCTTCTGATTTCCGAGACCAATGCCGACCTCTTCGTGAGCGCTTTCTACTCCATCTGGGAACCAGAGCTGGGCCGATTGATCTACGCCAACGCCGGACATAATCCGCCTCTCCTTTTTACCCCGGAATCAGCCGGCAGCCTCATCCGCGACCATGGGATCGTCCTCGGGGTGGAAGCTGATGCAGAATATTCATCTTCAGTCATCGAGATTAAGCCGGGACAATTACTCGTTCTTTACACCGATGGTGTGACAGAGGCGTATGGTGGTGAACGGGGGTTATTCGGTCTCTCGCGCCTGAGAAATCTCGTGTTGGGTCTTGATGATTGGGAGGCAAATAATGTTGTTGAGGCGATCTTCAAACGAGTGCTCCAATTCCGCGGCCAACCTGACCTATCAGATGACTTAACTGTACTCACACTTCGTTGTCAAGAGCGGTGAATACTTTGAAGTATTCGAGGTAACGCTATGAAGAATGTTTTTCCCTCTGAGCACCCTCTCGTCATGCATAAGTTAACCAAACTACGCGATCGCAGGACAGAGCCTAAGAAATTCCGCGAACTGATCCGAGAGATCTCTGCGCTGCTTACCTATGAAGCAACCAGCGACTTGCTCACAAAACCAACACAAATTGAGACGCCACTCGAAATCATCGATGGTGTATCTCTGCAGCATAAGATCGGCCTGATCCCGATATTAAGGGCTGGGCTAGGAATGGTTGAGGGGGTCTGGGAACTTATGCCCTCAGCTGAGGTATGGCATATCGGTTTATTCCGAGATGAAGAGACACTCAAACCTGTGGAGTATTACAACAAGCTCCCGATCGAACCGACCGTTTCAGTATGTCTAATTCTCGATCCGATGCTCGCAACCGGTGGATCTGCCATCGTGACTGTTGACATCCTGAAGGAATGGGGCGTTGAGAAGATCAAGTTCATCGGCCTGATCGCTTCGCCCGAGGGTATTTCGTCGCTCCACAATAAACATCCCAATGTCGACATTCATCTCGCCACGATCGATCGCGAATTGAATGAGCATGGGTATATCCTCCCGGGCTTAGGCGACGCGGGTGATCGGCAATTCGGCACCGCTTGAGTGCGCCGGGGAACACTATGGGCCGCCATGCCCCTTGTTGAAGTGTTTAAAGGTGTGCAATTAACACACCACCTACAAATATATAGTCGATTCTGAAGTTAAATCATCAACGGGTGAGTGGATTGTTTTCTTCCAAAGGTTATCTTGGAAGCATTGTCTCTAACCAATGAAAATGTTCAGCCAGCCAAGCCGGCAACTCATCTGACCGCTCGAGTCCCTTCACGATGATGCGCTCCGCCACATCAAATTCGTCGAGCATGATGTGGTATTCGGCAAGTACGGCCAGCGCCAGCGGATTTCCAGGTTCCTCTTCCAAAACCACATCAATTATCTCCCGAGCTTCCTTAAACGCACCTACGAATAGACTCTGACGCGCTCGGGCGATCGCCAGAACCGGCCAATCCGTATGAACTTGCTCGATCTCATCGATTAACGGCCAAACATGTTCCTCGGCAGAGCCAAGGAAGAGAGCCTGTGTGAATTGTCCTTCAACTAGCCTGCTGCGCTCTACAGTGGGAGCATGAACATCAACTGCCCGCAGGTAACTGTCTACAGCTCTAGCGTAATCCTCTTCTTCCAAGAATAGATTGCCCGCCTTGAGAAATTCCTGAGCGGCAAGAATTTCTCGCCCGTTCTCCACGAGCGACTCCGCATGACGAAATAGCGCGTCTGGGCTCAACAGCTCTGTTTCACCCGGGAGGTCATCCTCAAACACTTCAACAGGTTGAGTTGGGCGATCTAGTTCCGGTGCCTCATTCTCCCCACCAAGAGTGCTCAGGAATGCTAGCAAACACCCTACGCTTATAAGCAGTCCAGCTACAATCCAGGGCCAGCGTTTGCGTGGGGGCTTTTCCTGCCCTACTGCAGCCTCATCTCCATCGATTAAGTCACCGGGGATTATGGGTTTGCTGGCATCTCCCTCTGATCCATCCTCAGCAGCCGGCTGTAAAGCGATTGTTTCAAGAAATACCCCCTCACCTTCCAGGACCGCTGTACGAAAGGCTTGAACCTGCTGGTCCACTGTCTCAAAGCGGTCCTTTCGATCCTTCTCCAGCGACTTGAGGAGAACTTTCTCCACCACCGCCGGCACCTTCGGATTCACCGCAGTAGGAGGCGGCAAGGGTGTGTATATATGGTCATGGATGATCGAGAAGGGTGTGTCAGCATTGAAAGGAACCCGGCCAACGACCATCTCATAGAGAAGCACACCGAAGGAATAGATGTCGGTCCCTTGGTCCAGATCTCGCACCCCTTGCCCCTGTTCTGGGGAGATGTATTGGGGAGTGCCCAGCATGACGTCTTTCGAGAGTGTCGACGCCCCTGCCTGCGCCATCCTCGCCAGGCCAAAATCAGCCAGGTATATTGAGCCATCAGGACTTAGGAGGACGTTTGAGGGTTTAACATCGCGATGCAGCACACCTTGTTTGTGAGCATAAGCCAAGGCGCCTCCGGCGGCATCGACGATTTCGACGGCTTCCTCCTTTGTTAGTGGTTTTTCATTCAATCGCGCCTTGAGAGTCTGGCCCTCGATGAATTTCATGACGAGATACGGCTGACCCTTGTGTTCCGCAAAATCGTAGATTGGGACGATATTCGGGTGTTCCAAACGTGCAACCACCCGCGCTTCACGTTGAAAT
>CAYLOO010000032.1:24891-29228 GCA_964385355.1 uncultured Anaerolineaceae bacterium | reverse complement strand
CTCGAAGTTTGCGATCCGCGAAGGTGGTTTGACGGTTGGCGCAGGCGTTATCACAGAAATATTAGAGTAGGAGATTTGCGCCTAGGGAAGTTCAAATTGGCGCAGTAATTAGAATATGGCCAAGAAAGATGTTCGCCCAGTCGTTACCCTGGAATGCACCGAATGCCAGGAACGAAATTACACGACCGAGAAAAATCGGCGAAACGACCCAGGTCGTTTGGAATTCAAAAAGTATTGTAAGCGTTGCCGAAAGCATACAATGCATCGTGAGACCAAGTAGGGGTTGCTAAAACCCCACACAGGCGAGTAGCTCAATTTGGCAGAGCACCGGTCTCCAAAACCGGGGGTTGCGGGTTCGAGTCCTGCCTCGCCTGCCTGATAGAGCTGCGACGCCTGAAGGAAAATGGCGTCGTTTAATCTGAGGAGCGTTTGAGTGGCAAAATCTAGAGCCGCCTCAAAGAAGAAGTCCAATCCCGTAATCCGCTATTTCCGTGAGACAAGAGCGGAGTTGAAGAAGGTTACATGGCCTACACGTCATGAGGCGACCCAGTTAACGATTATTGTATTGATCGTTGTTGGTTTAATGAGCGCGCTGCTGGGTTCCCTGGATTATGTTTTCTCAAGAATGATTGGATTCATAATCAGTCTTGGATAGGTTGGCGAAAAGCGATCATGGAAGAATATCTAAAGAAAGACGGTAATCCTAAAGTCAACCCCGAGATCGAGGAAGTGGCACCAGGCGGGGATGAGAATTTTGAGGAGACCACGGCAGACTTAGAATCCTTGGTAGGTGAAGTAAGTGCGGCACCTGCAGGATCAGAAGAACTCTCAGCCGAGACCGAAACCGATGAGGTTGATCCTGAAGCCGCTGTAGACGAGCCCACTGAAGATCATTTGATTCCAGAAGAAAACGACGAGTCCGAAGATGACATATCGCTGGCGAACGATTTTGTCGCCGTTGACATAGCATCTGAGGATTTGGAAGATACGGCTCTAGAGCCAACAGAAGCGAAGCTTGAATTGGAAGCAGCAGAAGAAAGCGTAGTGGAACCCGCTCCTGAAGAGCAAGAGGACGTGCTTGAAATTGCGGATGATCATGATGCAGCAATAGAGATTAATGAAGTCGTAGCGGAGAGCGATGCGGAAGCTGCGAGTGGCCGTGATTGGTTTGTGATTCACTGCTATTCCGGTTATGAGAACAAGGTTCGGTACAACCTCGAGCAGCGGATCGAGACGATGGACATGAAGGACAAGATCTTTGACGTGGTCGTCCCTACTGAGGAAGAGATCGAAGTTAAAGATGGGAAACGCAGAACCGTGGAACGGCGCGTTTTCCCAGGGTACATTCTTGTTCAGATGGTCTTGAACGAAGATTCGTGGTACGTCGTGCGCAATACTCCGGGCGTGACCGGATTTGTGGGAATGGGCAACGAGCCGACCCCATTGCGACCCGAGGAAGTAGCGAAAATCGTTAAACGCATGGAGGCGGATGCCCCACGCATTAAGTTGGCGTATTCAATCGGACAAAAAGTTCGCATTATCGATGGCCCATTCAATGATTTCATCGGGACTGTAGCGGACATCGATATGGAGCGAGCAATGGTTCGTGTGATGGTGTCGTTTTTCGGTCGTGAGACACCTGTAGAGTTAGACTTCCTGCAAGTTGATAAAGCGTGATCTAGAAGGATCGCGCGTGGGAGGGCTATTCTGCCCGCTAATACCACAAAAGGAGCATACCTGTGGCAAAGAAGATAAAGGCAATTGTTAAGCTTCAAATCGAAGCGGGAAAGGCCAACCCGGCACCCCCGATAGGGCCGGCGCTGGCTCCCCATGGCATCAACCTTATGGTTTTTTGTAAGGAGTACAACGCGCGCACATCGAGCAAGACAGGAGAAATCATCCCGGCAGAGATCAGCATATACACCGACGGCTCCTTCAAGTTCATATTAAAGACTTCCCCAGCCGCGGTTCTATTATGCAAAGCGGCAGGTGTTGAGAAGGGGTCTGGCGAACCGAACCGGGAAAAAGTAGGTAAGGTCACACGGAATCAAGTTCGTGAGATCGCTGAGATCAAGATGAAAGATTTGAACGCTGTCGACATCGAAGGAGCAATGCGCCAGATAGAGGGGACAGCGCGAAATATGGGCATCGTTGTCGAGGGCTAGGCTGAAGATTAGTGGGAGGGCTGGCGTAGACCAACCCGTAAGGACCACAGGGAGTATGTGAAATGCCAAAGCATGGAAAAAAATATCTCGAAGCACTTGCAAAGATAGATCGAACAAAAAATTACGAGCCGATGGAAGCGCTTAAGTTGGCGCAGGAGACTTCGTTTACGAAGTTCGACGGCACCATTGAACTACACATACGCCTCGGTGTCGACACACGACATGCCGATCAACAGGTGCGAGACACCGTAATGCTGCCCCATGGTCTTGGGCGGACCATTCGTGTTCTTGTATTTGCAGAAGGCGATGCAGCACGGGAGGCCCAGAAAGAGGGGGCGGATTACATCATCGACGATGAGATTATTAAACAAATCCAAAATGGTTGGTTTGAATTTGACGCCACAGTCGCAACACCAAAAATGATGAGCACGGTCGGACGGCTGGGGAAGATCCTGGGACCGCGCGGACTAATGCCAAATCCAAAGGCCGGGACTGTTGTTCCCGAGGATGATTTGCCGCGCGTAATAAACGAGCTAAAGGCGGGCAGGGTCGAATTCCGAACGGATAAAACCGCAAATGTGCATGTCCCCATAGGGAAAGCTTCTTTTGAAACACAGAAGTTGTTTGAGAATTTTGCTGCGCTTATTGATTCGGTTCGGCGATCAAAGCCAGCCGCCTCAAAGGGAGCGTTTTTCCGAACGATCACAGTCACGAGCACGATGGGACCGGGAATACGAATTGACCCCAGCGCAGCAATCGCGGTGGTAGAATAAGTTCAGGAGTAAACGGAGACAGATACATTTCACTAAAAAGAAGACACCGCTTCGCCGAAGACAGCAGGTGCCAGGTCACTAGTTGACGGCTTAATTCCCTGCTCAGGTGAAGGCTTGAAAGCAGCAAGATCGCCGATCAACGCTTTCCTTATAAGCCTTTGCTTCAATGGTCATCGCGAAGCAGAGGCTATTTTTTATAATAAGGAGGTGAGTGGAATTGGCAATCACACGAGAAAAAAAGGAAGAACTAGTTGCTCAGTACAAAGACATCTTTAATCGTAATACGGCTTTGATATTCACGGAAAACACGGGTTTGAGTGTTAAGGAACTCGAAACGCTGAGGGGGAAGGTTCGCGAGATCGGCGGCGAGTTCTACGTAATCAAGAATACACTAGCAAAGCTAGCGATTGATGATATCGGGATGCCGCAACCTGAGGGCAGTTTTGATGGGCCAACAGCGATCGGGGCGACAGACGAAGATGTCACAGGATTGGCGAAAGCAATTGTCGACATCGCCAGAGAGACAAAAGCAATTCAGGTAAAAGGTGCGGTCATCGATGGAGAAATTTACGATAGCGCTCGAGTGAGTAGCTTAGCAGCACTACCGTCGATGCCTGTTATCCAAGCACAGTTGATCAGTATGGTACAGGCGCCGGCATCAAAGATCGCCAGGGCGTTATCGGGTTCTGTGCGGCAAGTAGTGACCGTCGTTAAGGCGTATTCTGAAAAAGAAGCTGCAGCGGCATAAATTTAACTTAAGAAGTTTTTGTATCAGAAAACAATATAAAGGAGATCGTAAACAATGGCAAACATTGAGAAAATAGCAGAGGACCTCGGCAAACTAACTATCCTTGAAGCTGCTGAACTCACCAAGTTGTTGGAAGAGAAGTGGGGTGTTTCAGCTGCAGCACCGGTTGCTGTTGCTGCTGTTGCTGGAGCCGCAGCAGGTGCAGGGGAAGATGTTGATGAGAAGACCGAGTTTGATGTAATAATCAAGGATGTTGGACCCAAGAAGATCGATGTAATCAAGGCCATCCGCCAGATCACTCAGCTTGGCTTGAAAGACGCAAAAGACCTCGCCGAAACAGCGGAAGCGAAGGTTCTCGAGCAAGCAGGCAAAGAAGCTGCGCATGATGCAAAGAGCAAGCTCGAGACAGCAGGCGCTACTATTGAACTAGCGTAGTGTATACGCAACGAGCGAATATGGAGCCGCCCTCAGTGGCGGCTTCATCCATTTTCTCCAGCGCTGTGGTATAAAGTCTGCTAGTTGTAACTCAACCTGATGATGAAGTTTTAACATGCTGAGTATCCATGCGACGATGGTCCCCACTCCGTTTCACTTCACCTCCTACGGGGATGCTTCCTTACAAGATGCTGCGCGATCGCAAAGGGCGCAAAG
>CAYLOO010000032.1:0-24791 GCA_964385355.1 uncultured Anaerolineaceae bacterium | reverse complement strand
GGGACTGCGCCCCCGACATAACCGGGGACTGCGCCCCCGACATAACCGGGGACTGTGCCCCCGACATAACCGGGGACTGCGCCCCCGATATAACCGGGGACTGCGCCCCCGACACAACCGGGGACTGCGCAGGATAAACTCTGCGACGAGGAACCAGGTGTTCGATGCATGAGAAGATATTAATCGTCGAAGACGAAGAGCGAATTCTGCAATTTCTGCGTCGGGGTTTGGCGTACGAGGGATACCGCGTTCTGACTGCTGTGAATGGGACAGAAGGGCTTCGGGTTGCAAAGGACACTCCCCCTGATCTAGTTATCCTCGATTGGATGCTTCCTGAAATAGAACCAGGTTTGGATGGATTGGAAGTGTGCCGGAGATTGCGCGCCGCCAGTGATTTACCAATCATTATGCTTACCGCGAAAGAGTCGGTGTCTGATAGAGTACTGGGACTGGATGCCGGAGCAGATGACTATCTTGTTAAGCCTTTTGCACTAAATGAACTTTTAGCACGAATCAGGGCGCTTGTTCGGCGAGCCAAGACGGAAGCACCGGAAATTCTGACCTTTGTAGATCTGCAACTGGATACAGGGACGCATCAGGCATTTCGGGGCGAGCGGGTGGTTGAACTGACCGCAAAGGAGTATGAACTTTTGGAGCTCTTCTTGCGCAACCCGCGACAAGTCCTCACCCGAGATCTAATCTACGACCGTGTATGGGGCTATGATTTTGGGGGAGAGAGCAACATCATCGAGGTCTATGTGCGCTACCTGAGACAAAAGACCGAATCGGAAGGAGAACCACGCCTCATCTATACTGTTAGAGGCGTTGGATACGTGCTTCGAGAAAATTCGTGACTCTTCGTGCTCGTTTAACGCTCTGGTATACCGCTGTTCTTGCTGTTGTCTTGGTTCTCTTCGGTAGCATTATTTATGTTTCGCTCTCCTTTAACCTCACAAACCAGATAGAACACACACTAGATCGCACTGCGGACGACATCCTACTTACGATGGCGGATGGAATTCCGGAGGATTTGGCAATTACTCTCAGGGCATTGGATCTAACTTCCAATGTCTCGGTTCAGATCTTGCGGAATGACGGGGAGATCGTGTGGCAGTCAGGCAATGCGCCACCAGTGGAAAACGCCTTGGATCCTCAAAATCTATCCATGGATGAAAATGTTTTCAGCACTAAAAATATTCTAGGCGTAGATTACCGTATACTAACTGTGCCAGTTGTATCAGCACCCGGGAACGAAGTTTTGGGGTATTTACAGCTTGGCACATCTTTGGCGACTGTCAATTTGGTTGCTCACACGCTGTTGATAATGCTCCTGGTGGGAGAACTATTGGCGTTGATTGTTGCTGCGATAATCGGGTATTTAGTGGCGGGCGCAGCGCTGAGCCCACTCGATCAAGTTACTCAGACGGCAATTCAAATTACAAGTACAGATGATCTCTCGCGAAGGATCCCTCTCTTAGGACAGAAGACGGACGAAGTGGGAAGGTTGATTCAAGCCTTCAATGCAACCATGGAAAGACTAGAAGGCCTTTTCAATACGCAGAAGCGGTTCCTAGCAGACGTGTCGCATGAACTTCGAACGCCGTTAACGGCGATCCGGGGAAATGTCGATCTTATCCGGCAATTTGGCGTGGCTGATGAGGAGTCCTTGGATGCAATCAGCTCAGAAGTCGATCGTCTTACACGACTCGTACGTGATCTGCTATTGCTGGCACAGGCCGAGACGGGAAAACTCCCTTTCTCAAGTGACCCAGTTGAACTTGATACGTTAATGTTAGAAGTGTATCAGCAAGCAAAAGTTCTTGCTGGAGGAAGGGTCAACGTGCGCATTGGGGGTGAGGACCAGGCCCGAGTAGTAGGTGACCGTGATCGACTGAAACAAGTATTGTTAAATGTGGTCGCAAACGCACTTGAACATGCACCTGATGCGAGCGAAGTGCTGATGGCGCTGAAGTGTGAAGGGCGTTGGGCAGAGCTCAGTGTAGTCGATGAAGGGCCGGGCATCCCGGAAGATGAGTTGTCAAGAATATTCGAGCGTTTTTATCGTCGGGATCCATCACGGAACAGAAACAAAGGTTCTGGCGCCGGCCTGGGCTTATCGATTGCTTACTGGATTACCCGCCATCATGGTGGAGATATCAAGGTTGAGTCATCGGTTGGCGAGGGTACGACTTTTATCATCTCTATACCGCTGCTTGAAGGAACGTGTGGTCCGCAGGAAGATGGGAATTTCAGACCCCTTGACGCGTCACCAGGGGACGAATAAGAGCGAGTACAGTTTTCGCTTGGGTGGGACTGTCGGTGATTGCGCAGCAATAACAACCTTCAGCTGAGCATCGCATTTTAACCAATTGGTGTTGACTCATTATCGGGATCGCGGCTTTGGGAATTCGCGAGTATTGAGACATCCAAAGCCCGTCTGCATAGATGTTCACCCCCTGCGATTAACCATTCATTCAGGGTGGGACTGGGAATTGTCTCGCTGTCGAGATCTTTCCAGATTCCCGTTCCCCAATAGACATATCGCTGGGTCTCATCGGGCCATGTAGCGGGAGGGCGCGCGATGACACTATGTCCGCCGTTATAACCCGCAAACGTTAAGTCAATCTTTCTATTCGATAGCTGATACGAACGGGCGAGGTATTCCATACCTCGTGAAGCATTGATCTCGGAGTCCATCCAATCCTCACCAACTCCAAAATGGAATGGCATGACTTGAAATAAGCCGAGTGCGCCAGCGCTAGAGACTGCCGTGGGATCACCGCAAGATTCAATTTGCATTACGATTGCAACAAGTTCTGTGGGTAGGTCATACTCTTCAGCCCAGCGTTCAATCTGAACTCCCCAGCGTTGAACTTCCGGTGTAAATGCACTTAGATTGGGATCCTGAGCCAGTTCAATGGACCGATTCGAATTAACATCTCCGTTTAAGACATCGAATTCATAGAAGCTCGATGTTGATGCTGCGGCTTTATCGCTGACAGCGGAAAGAAAACGCTCGCGCAACGCGCCAAAGGAGGTTGCGGCAGTGAATGCTAGCGCAACTATGAGAATAAGAGGGATGCTGTGGACAGGAAAAGAGGGAGAACGTGCAGGAATTCCAAGATTGCTGTGACTATCCTGCAGGATGTTCTCCCCCTCCCTTTCGCTCCAGGTGTGTAAGCCCATGCCCGGTCAGCGTGAACGCGGTGGCTTGGCCGAAAGGGGCTGTTGGCGGTATTTACCATTGCGCCTGGGTTGAGGTTTTTGCGCGGGATGTTCCCCGATAGAAGGTTGAGGCATATTCTCCATTGGCATGGCCTTGGTGGCAGTCGCAGCTCGCTTCGCAGCGCGGCTGGATGCTGTTGAGCGATGCGATGATTTATTACTTTGACGTTTCCCGGTAAGCGTGAAAGTTCCGATCATCAGAACACGAATGAGCCAGACGAGGAGAGCGACAAACACCGGGACAGAACTAAGTAAGGCTTCGCGTCCCAAAATTTCATTGCCCAGACCTGCATGCCCAATGAGGGCTAGGGAGACCGCCCACCACGTGAGAATGGCGTTCATTGTAGCGGCTAGGAGCCAGGCGCCAAGCAGGTACCAAAGTTCTCCAGAGCGGCTGTTTTCTTGATCGGGCGAAAACAAGCGAGCGATCCCAGCGAAGTCCATGCTGCAGAACGCGAGAGCTAGGATCGTTGACCAGCGAAGTCCTGCGAATCGTAGGCCGCCTAGAAGATCCGTGAGGGCGAACTCAGTCGTCCCGTAGTTAAAGACTTCAAAGGCGATCAGTGCCCCGATCATGATCAGACCAAACAAGGACGTGCGTGGCATCTGGATGTGGTCGAGAGCGTTGCGTACGACTGCATTTAGCTGGAAACCCAGCTTGGGGCGAGTGGTTCTAACAAATGTGGACATGGCCGACCTCCATAAAGAACAGGTGTTCTAGATTAGTCGCAGTATAGAACAAACGTTCCTTTGAGTCAAGCGCGACTTTTCGTTTAGGAATATGTGGAAGATCTCATCGCCCCCGCGGGTAGGCGGTTAAGAAAAATCTGTAAAAGCAAAAAGGGGCTTGTCATGCCCGAGAAGGAAAGAGGCGATATTGGAGAAGAGGTTCTTATCAACTGGCATGGATGCCAGAGGAAATTGGGGAGGTGCTGAGGGAATGTTTCTTTGTCTTGCTTGATGTAGGGTTTAGGCGCTCAGGCGTTCTGGGCTCGAATCTTGACCCGATCGCGTGTGTACAGTTTAACCAGCCAGGCGCCGAGCAGCATCGCCGGGAGGGCGATCAACCCCGCTTCAGGACCGAAGGTACCGCCGGTGATAAGTTCCGGACCGGAAGGGGTGTGCAGAAGCAGGCGGAAAGTATCAAGCCCGCTCACATGAAAACCGAATATATTTCCCTCAAAGAAGTTCCAGCCGATATGGAGGCCGATGGGAAGCCATAGTCTGTGGGTCCGGACCCAACCGTACGCCAGAAAGTAACCGGCGGCCATTAAACCGAGGGTCGATGTTAAACTGCTGGAGGGGTTAAAGAGGTGCAAGAGTGCAAAGACGCTCGATGAGAGAAATAGAGCCCAGTGAAGGTTCAAACCATCGATAAGGTTTTGCAGGTGATAACCCCGACTTAACATCTCTTCGCTGACGCCAACGATGAGGAAGGCCGAGAGACCGCCTAACAGGCCGATGACCGATTGGCTCATCCCCACAGTCTGCCATGACCAACCCTGAAATTGTGTCCAGCCCGCAGCGTATTCGACAAGAAAGATCAGGGCCATCATAAGACCGGGAATGAGAAAGCCAACGATCAGGTCAGAGAGGGTACTCCGGTCGATCTGGAGGCCGAGGGATGAAAAACTGCGGTAATCAAGAAAACGTCGAGCGAGATAAGTTGCCGACAGGATACTCACCAACTCAATCATGATGGCGGGTGAAATCGACTTTATGATGACCCCCAGCTCTCCTTGATAAAGGAGCAGCGCGCCGAGGCTAAGCGTCAATATTATCGCCAGATAAAAGAGCGTGTGTAGAAGCAGGCGCCAACCTGCTCGCAGGCGAGGTTCTTCGGGCGAGAGAAAGATCGTCTGAAAAAGCGAACGTTCGTGGGTTTGTGGTTGTTGGGTCACGAGTAAGACTAACTCCAAGGTTTATGATATTGAGGTTGAAGAACCAGGATTAGGATCCCATGCATTCGTTCAAGATGCCGGCCAAACTGGTTTCAAGTATGCGGTACGAGTAATGACGGAGAGCGATCTGATAGTTGTACTCTGCCATTTCTTCCCCGATCGATGGGTCATCGAGGATTGCCGCCGCCTTCTTCACGGTCTCGTCTGCAATGAAATCATCGAAGCCGATTACACGAAAACCTTTCGGTAGGATATCGGTCTTAAAAATGGCATAGTTGCTGATAACAAGCGGACGGCTGTAGTAGAGGGTCTCGAGGAAAGCGTTCCCGAAACCCTCAACCGTCGATGGGTAAGTGACTAAATCGGCTTGCTGGTAGGCGTCTGCGAGCGCATAAATCTTGCGGCCCTCGTCTGTTTTGCCTCGGTGATGGTTGATAGTCTCTGATCCGAAAATGACGCGGATACCCAATAGATCAGCGTATTCGCGCACTCGTTGTTCGTATGCAGAACCCTCATCCCCAGATTGATGTGTGATCACAAGCACGCTATCGGAATCGACTCTTCGTGTCAGCTCGATAGCGAGTTCAATACGTTTACGCGGGACGATGCGCGTTGGTTGGAGGAGAAAGTGCTGTTCCGGGCCTATTCCTAAGGACTCACGAAGATCGAGTGCGTACTCGTCGGGAGGAGGAGGTGGGTTATCGAAATCCATAACATTGGGGATGAGCAATGAGCGGGCGCCTGTCCGCAGGGCAAGCTGCTGTGCGGCGAAGGAATTGATCACAACATGATGAATCGAAGGCAGGATCGGCGGGAAAGAAGAGCGAAGGTAGTCCCCTGCAGCGTTGACAGCAAAGCGATTACGCTCCCAGGTGAAGTCGTGGTGGTGTGCGATCGTCGGGATATTCGTCTCGGCGATGAGTTCGCTCATTGCCAGACCTAGTGGTACGTTCATCGGGAGCGCGAATGCGTTCTCAATGACCAGAAGATTGATGTCGAAGGTCTTCTGGAACTGGTACAAGTGCTGCTTCAAATGGAAACGGATGGCCTGGATAAGCCCAGAAGTTTTCGATGTGCGGGAAATTTCATCGAAGAGATCACGGTTAATAACTTCAATATCGGGGTGCTTGAAGTGCGCTTCGGGGACAACGACAGAGGATTCATGCGGTCGATCCGACTCACCGCTGAAGTAAAAGCACTCATGCCCCATCTGTTCAAAAACTGTAGCCCACTTCTCAGTCTCGAGTGAGACGCCATCGGTGCCTGAAAAACGGGTCGATACGAAGCCGATTCGACTAGGGGTGATGTTCATAATATCTCCGAGATGACGGTGTTTGATGTCATAAGGCGAAAAAATAACTCACTGGCCTGATTACGGATGTCCTCTGTTCTCAGCGGCTGCGGTGAGCTATCAACAAGTTTGGATTGTAGCTCATAGAGGCCTCATAGTATCATTTATTCATCGAGAGTGATCCAGCGAACCTGATAGGGTTCAAGTTCGCATGAGCGGAGGTCAAGTTCCTCGGCGCTTAGAATATCGATGGCTTGGGCGGTGGCCGACTCGTGAATATCCACATTCAATCGGGTTGTCTTGCCAGCAACCTCATGTAAACATATCATCCGCCTGAGTCCATCAGGGTCTGTGCGCATAAGGGCGAATATACCCGGGTGTAGATTGAGTACGCGTTGAGGGGCATAAGGATTAAAGGCAGGGTGGCGTTTTCTGGCCATCAACAAACGGCGGTACGCGCGATAAACCTGAGAGGTTGTGTTTAAAGGGTCGGAGATTTTTTGAGCGAGCTCGTCCGCTTGAAATTTTTCACGATTGATCGACCGCAATCGACCGGTGGCTTCGACGCCCATCAGGTCATTTCTTGATCCAAACAGGCTTTGGAAGTAAATCCCCGGGATACCAGCCATAGATAGCATGATGGCTTGAGAGCAGATGAAACGGGAAATCCATCTGGGGGAAGGGGTATCGGCGCTGTCTGGATCCCTCAGCGCGTCGAAATACGTGATGTTGAGTTCGTACGGAGTTCTCTCGGCTTCGCCTACACGACGATAAGACACTCCACCCTTACATGCTTCCGTCCACTCGACGAGACGGTCAATGTCGCTGCCAGAGAGATAGTCTTGGGCAGGTCGCAGGCCGATACCGTCGTGGGAAGCGAGGAAGTTGAAGAAAGTTGTGTTTCGGGAAGGAGTTCCAAGCTCTGAGGCCCAAGCAGTCAGGCTTGCAGCATCACCGGTTAAAAGGGTGTGCAGCACAAGAGGGGGCAAGGCGAACTGATATACAAGGTGTGCTTCATTGTTTCCGTCGCCAAAGTATGAGATATTCTCACAATGAGGGACATTTGTCTCAGTGATTAAATAGACCCAAGGTGCGATGTCATCCACGATCGTGCGCATTAATTGGATGATGGCATGGGTCTGCGGAAGGTGAATGGACGGAGAACCGATTTCCTTCCATAGAAAGGCTATTGCATCTAAACGGATCAATTGGATCCCTTGGCGAATATAAAAAAGGAGCAGGCCGATGATTGCTAAGAGGACTTCTGGATTGCCATAGTTCAAATCGGCCTGATCGGCGCTGAAGGTTGTCCAGATATGCACTTGACCACTATCGGTGTCGAAAGGGGTGAGTAGGGGCAGGTCGCGCGGACGCACAACCATTGATAAATCTGCTTCGGGATCGGCGGATATGAAGTGGTTTTGATATCGATGATCGCCTTGTAAGAAACCCTGAAACCAATCACTTTTCACTGAGATGTGGTTGATCACCGCGTCAACCATCAAACGGAAATCGGATGCAATCTTTCTGATGTCCTCCCATCTGCCGATGACCGGATTCACCAAGCGGTAGTCCATTATTGAGAAGCCATCGTCGGAAGAATATGGAAAGAAGGGCAGGATATGTGCGCTGCTGACGATCTCTTTTAGATGGGTTTGAAGAAAGGCACTCAGCGTTTGAAGCGGAAGTTGGCCGCTGCGCAGGACTTGATCGCCGTATGTAATAAGAACAACATCCTCTTCGGTAAGCGGACCGGCATGGGCAGCATTCGATGGAGATTGTGCCAGGTGATTTTGAATAGTTTGTTCAAGACGCGGGAGGATGTCGCTGATATTTGATTCACCATATAGCAGAGCGAGGTGCCGTTTGAGTTTCTCAACAGTTGCTGGAATCAAGAGTCCGTTCTTCATTTTCCTCTGAGTTTCACACTAAAGATGCGTTCTTTTTATTCGATCCTTGAAAATGACTCTGGATAGACCCTTAAGCTCCGAACACATCCTTCTTCTCGGCTCAAATCCAGATGAAGAAGAGTCGCCCGCTTTCATCGCTGCTAATTTGCTTGACCCAGCCTGTCCTCTATCTGCGTATTGGGAACCTTAGCTGACGGGTGAGGGCAGGAAACCACAGCACCGCAGCCTATTCTTACTTCAGAATTGTGGATTCTATTAGGGATATCAACGTTTGACAACATATCTCCGGAATCTTGGATGTTGGGGTTGAGACATTAGTGAGAGATCCGCGAATGTCCTTAGTCCTGATACTTTGTGCATGCCCCCATCGAAGCATGTGTATCGTCTAATCCAAGTTCAGAATCAGAGCCAACGCATCCGTCATTGGTCTTCCGCTGATAAAGCGACGCGGTTGAATGCGCCAGCGCCTCTCACCTTCCTCCGCTCTCGAGGATTCCTACAACGTTGCAGGCGGTGCAGCACCTCGGGGTGACTTTGAATTTAACCTTTCACGCTTCCGGCAGAGAGCCCTTCAGTTAGGAAACGCTCCAGCGCTAGGAAGAGGAAGACGACCGGGAGAGTCATCAGGGTAGAAGCAGCCATGACAACGTGCGGTATCGGTTGCGGCTCATTGAAGATCGTGTTGATCTTGATCGGCATCGTGAACAACTCACGGCTGTTGAGGAACACGAGTGCATATAGAAACTCGTTCCAGGCGATCATGAAGGTGTAAATGGCCACAGAGACAAGCGCGGGAACAGCCAGCGGCAGCGTAATGCGCCAGATGACACCCAATCGGCTGCAGCCATCGATTAACGCAGCTTGCTCTATTTCAGCCGGAATGGTCCTGAAGTAGTTTGCGAGCATGTAAAGTGCTACTGGCAGAGTCGTTGCCAGGTATGTGACAACCAGAACAGCGAGATTATCCTGAACGTTAAACCCCACTTTGGTGCCAACTTGAGCGAGCATGGCGAAGAGAGGAATGATTAACAGGACTCCGGGGAAGAGATATACCATAAGGATGGCGTTAAGCAGGATGTCCTTTCCTCGAAATTTCAGCCGGGCAACCGCATAGGCGCCGAGTGTTGAAAGAATCACGGCGATAAGTGCAGTGGGGACGGCGACTTTAACGCTGTTGACGATATTCGTGCCGAATCTACCGATAGGGCTTTCAGGATCGAATAATTCTTGATAAGCATTAAGGCGCCATTCGCTTGGAATGTAGACAGGTTCACGCCCGCTGATTTCTGAGCGGGATTTAAAGGATGAACTGACCATCCAATAAAACGGAAACAGGACGCTGGTGAGGAAAAAGAACAATGTGGCCGCGAAGACGAACCGCGGCAGGGTGATCCAGCGGGCTGTCCGGTCTATGATATTGAGGTGGTCCCCTTGCGATCGGGTCTGCTGTTTCTGTGTATCAGTCATGATTTCATCCCTTATTCCTCATCGACATTCCGCATAACAATCCCGACATATAACGCCATGAAGATGACCAAGATGACCAAAAGGATCATCGCGGTAGCGGCGCCTCTTCCAAAGTCTAAGAGTCGGAAACTGAACTCGTACGTCAAGACGGGAAGGACCTTGGTTCCGAAACCTCCGCCGGTGAGCAGGAAGATGTCGTCAAATTTATTAAAAGTCCACATCAGGCGCAGTAAGAAGAGGGCGCCGAGGACATAGCGAAGTTCGGGAATTGTTACGAAGCGGAATTTATCCCATGCGCTTGCGCCATCGACGTCCGCTGCCTCATACAGAGTCTTGTCGATTGCCTGCAGACGGGCAAGGATCATGAGCATGGCAAAGGGGAAATAGCGCCATGCCTCGAAGATGATGACGAGGACTATGGCTAGCCCACGCGTTGACAGGAAGGCTGTCGGTAAATCGATGAGGTCCAGGCGCATGAGGATGTCATTGAGCACACCCGAAGGACGCGGGTCCAGGATCCATCGCCAAACGAAGGCAACGCTGACGATTGGGGCAACATAAGGGAAAAGGAAGATGGACCGGGCAAGCCCTCTTCCGCGAAAAGGACGATTCAGGAGAAGGGAGGCGATAAGCCCTACGACTATGGTCAAAGTGGTGGCGAGGAATGAGTATATGACGCTTGTAACTGCAGCCCCCCAGCTTTGCCACCCCTGGAATTTGAAGGCGTAGTCTTGGAACACTTTTCTATAATTCTCAAAGCCTACAAATGGAGCGTTGAAAACATCGTTCAGGTTATGCAGGCCGACATCATGGAAACTGATCCATACACTGAAGATCGCCGGGAAGATGATCAATCCGAAGACGATAATTGCTGTTGGGAGGACGAGGCTCCAGGCTAGCCTGCCTTCGCGGGCTTCGAGTGACCTCCAGCGTTTTGCAAAAGACGATTGCTTGGATTGCGTAGTGGCGGTCATAAGGCTCCTTTCCGCGAAAAAAAAACCGCAAGGGTTGATGCCCTTAAGGAAGCTGTTTGATTATTGTTGACGCCAAGTGAGGGAGCCCGAGTATGAACCAGGCTCCCTCGATTCTTGAAGCAGATACGTTATTCAGCCCGCTCCGCCACCAGTAGCTCTACCTGCTCCTGCAGGAATTGTGCTGCTGACTCTGGTGTCATGATTCCTTCGAGGGCTATATTGCTGATGACAGTCGGGATCAACAATCGTCCCTCGATATCACCGATCACAGCCCTTTGTGTTGCATCATAGTCTGGGCGGAAAAGCCAACGCTGCATCGTCTCGAAACCGCCGGCGATCTGCCCCAGCGTGTCTTGAGAATAGTTAGCGAAGTAGTCGCTGAGTCCACCCCAGCCCTCGACGGCACTCTTCAGTGTTGGGACCTTACCGAAGGGGGCGAGTGCGAGGATGTCGAGATAATTCTCGCCGGTCATGAAGAACTTGACCACATCCTGCGCGACAGGATCGGCACCCTGCATGATGCCCAGGGTGACCAACTGGCCGTAGGAAGCGGAGCCGTTCGGACCGGCCATCTCGGAAGCGAAACCGGTATTCGCGGCGAGATCGGCAACGGCGATTTCTACACTGCCGCCGTCGGCCATGCCGGAACCATCGACGAGATCGTCCATGATGTAGGTGCTGTAGAACAGCATGCCGGCCTGATCGAGCTCATACGCTTCGCGTGCTCCTTGCCAGTACTGCGGACCGGGAACCGCGCAGCTCTGCAAGTCGGTGTAGAACTTGAGCGCTGCGATCATCTCGGGAGTGTCCATCGTGACATTGCCGGCTGCATCGAAAGGCCAGGCATCATTGGATATCGCCACCTGTTCGAAGACCTGATGGCCGTAGTTCTGTCCGGTATCCGTGCCCAGGGTCAGGGCATAGAGAAGATTGCCCGTTCCTGGCAGTGCTTCGCAGGCGGCATTGATGGTGTCCCAGCTTGTCGGTGCGGCCAAGCCTGCAGCATCGAAAACGTCGGCGCGGTACCAGATGGCCTGGATCCATCCGTCAAACGGAACAGCAGCGTACTTGCCTGTTGCGGGATCGACAACCATGGCCAGCGGCCCGGAGCGGAAGTCGTCCTCGCCAATACTGGCGATAGTTGCAGCGGCTGCATCCTCGTCCAGGATGCCATCAGCGGCGAATGCGGCTACGCGCTCGATGCCCATGCGGACGATGTCCGGAAGGCGATTGGCTGCCTGGGCGGTGGCGATGCGCTGGGTGATGCCGCCTTCTTCAATGGGGATAACGCGTATATCGACGTCGGGATGGTCAGCCATATAAGCCGCAGCAATGGCTTCGTAGACATCAACGCGGTCTTCCTCATTGTCGGTGGTCCAGAACTCAACAACTGTCATGTCCATGGGTTCGGCTGGCACCTCAACCTCTTTGATGACTTCGACCGGCACCTCAACCTCTTTTATGATGGTCTCTGGTGTTGCCTGAGCGCAGCCGCCGAGCACAAAGCTGGCGATCAATAGCGTGGGCAAGATATAACGAAAGTGTTTCATCTCATTTTCTCCTCTGTTTTATTAACACAGATTTGTGTTGCGGAATTGGGTGTTTTAAATCGCTTTCGTGATTCTGAGTTTCGCCTCCTTTCGCCCGTGACGGGGGTGTTTTTAATAAATATGTGATCGGTTGTGATGAGCGTGTTCCGATGGTCATGGCATCGAAATAGGGAATCGCCCAGTTGAAAAAGGCGTAAAAAATTATTCTTGGAATTCTCCTTTCAATTCGTGATGACAGGCTTGCTGTTCATAGTCGATTCCCGAATGATAAGTCGGGGACGGATCAAACTCTGCAAATCGGTGCTTGCGTGTTTTTCAATCAGGTCGATGAGCATTCCACTCACCCGGCGCCCGATCTCATAGACAGGCTGATGGACAGTGGTGAGCGTGGGGTGAGCATGTTCGCCAGCCACGGTTCCATCGAAGCCGGCAATGGCGAGATCCTTGCCGACGATCAAACCGCTTTCCTGGGCGGCACGGATCGCACCAAGCGCAGTGAGGTCATTCACGCCGATGATGGCAGTCGGGGGTGGGGCGCGTTCGATCAATTGTTTCATCGCCTCATACCCTCCCACGCGTGTGAGGTCACCTTTAAGGACCAGGTCGGGGTCATATGCAATATGGGCTTCTTCCAGTCCTGCTTTGTAGCCTTCGAGACGATCGCCTACTAAAGTCAGTTCCTCAGATGCTCCAATGAAGGCGATCCTTCGATGTCCTAGGTCAAGGAGGTGATTCACGAGATCTTTGACCCCGGCGCAACCATCCACGCCAATGTGTGGCGAGGATTTAAAGGTTTTACTTCGGCCGAAGGATGCGAAGGGAAAATTTTCCTCGGTGAGGTAGCTGATGCGCCAGTCATCTACGCGCATTCGAACTAGGATGAAGCCGTCCACGCGGCGCGAGTTAGACCATAAGCGATAAGCGCGCTCTTCCGCTTCCCCTGGGGGGGCGACTGAAACGAGCAGGTCGTACGATCTGCGGCTGGTTTCATCGCCGATGCCGGCTATAAATTCGCTGAAAAAGGGATCGGAGAAACGTGACCCTGAGGTTGGAAATATCAAGCCGATGGTTTCGGTGCGTTGAAGACGAAGCTGCCTCGCTGCGTGCTGGGGGACGTAGCCCATTTCGCGCGCGATCTCGATGACATGATCACGGGTTGAAGGGGCCACGTCATCATACCCAGCAAGCGCACGAGAGACTGTCGTGACCGAAAGATCCAGTTTCTTAGCGACGTCGCGTATCGTAACTGGCAATGCCTGCTAACCTTTGAGGTGAATACGAAAAAAATCGCTCCATCCAAAACGATTTGGATAGTGTATATACAGTACCCCAGTAAGGTAGGCTTTGTCAAGTCAGGTTTTGGAAGAATTCAAGAAGATTGTCTGTCACGCAACCGGGCTGCCGGCAAGATAATAAATTAGGGGAGGAGAGTGTCCGAATGGAAGCGCTATTCCCAGCGCTTTTTAAAGAATTTGCATTAATGCACCAAGCGTCAGGAAAGAGCGCATACTAGCATCACTGCTGGGAGGGCGGATACCCGCAACGGGATACGGCGCGGCGCTAGCGTGATCGAATTTTGGATGGGGGACTAGAATAGGAACTTGCCGCGCGAAACGGGTTATAGGCTAGGACGGAGATGCGATTGCTTTAATCAGTCGTCCCGCCAGTCCGGATCCGAGGAGGGCCAGGCCATCTATGGGCATGTAGTGGCCGGAGGCAGCGTCGAAGAGAATGCTCGCCTTGGCGGGAAACTCGTCATCCCCTGGCCAGAGGGTTGCGGCTAGCCGGATCCTCGGGAGGGGGTGAAAGAAGTAGGCGTGGGGAGCCAGAGCGGGGAGTGGTTGACCGCCCATGGCTTTGGCTGCGAGAGCAAAGGCTTCGGGTTCATCTCCAAATACCTTCGCGATTTGATTCCCACTGTACCCTTGAAAAGCCTGGTGGTAGAAGCTGCCATCAGGCAGCTCCCGGAATCCGATCCAGCGATCAGCCAGAGGTGAACCATCCGCCGTATGGAGATAGTAGAGCAGCATGGCGGTGTCGAAGGTCGAACATGGTGGTCCTTCAGGAGGGCTGAAGGCATCAAGCGCAGGCCAGGAAAGGGCGACGCTCTGCCCCCAATAGGTCAGCAGGATGGTCTCTCCCTCAACGCGCCCGTCAGAAGAAGCCGCTACGTTAAAGGAATCGCGAGTGCGCAGTTCTTCGCGCAACTCGTCAAGACGGCGGACCATGCTTTCTTGCCAGGCTTCCTGCGCCTTGGCGATGATCTCCTCACTGTTCGTTTCCTTTCCCCCAGCCCTCTCTGTCAACCCAGTCATTTCTTACTCCACCTGTACATTCTCGATGTATGTCCGAATAGCCGGTATAGCCGTGAGGCGTTCGTGGAAAAAGTTGTTCACCAGGTTGATTACCTCGGCGCGCGAGGTCGCAACGTGTGCTTTCCAGCGATCATCCATGGTCTTCTCATCCAACGCGCCCCTCAGGCGCAGGAGGTAGCGGACGATCTCGGCTTCCTCGTCGCCCTCAAGCGATTGGACGACGGTAAGGATGAGGCCATCGGCTTGCTTCAACACGACATCATGCGGAATGCTGCCAGGATCCTTCATCACGTCGTCGATGGTGCGGATAAGCGACCAGACCTGATACAGTGCGGTTGTGGGTTCGTCAAACAGCTCGCGAACGTAGGCAGCCTCTTCATATCGACCGGTGAGGCGAAATATATTGTACATCCGCTTCGCTGCCTTGCCGTAATTTGGTTGTTGACCGAGATATTTATTCACTTCCTTTTCGAGCTGCCGGACGTAGTCGTCGAGCGCATCAGCCGAGACGTGTTCGGCTAATTTTGAAAAGAGCGGGATTGATTCCGCTTGAAGATAGACCTCCTGAAAGTAGGGGTCAAGGTAACCATCGAGAGGCGTAATGGCGCCATCCGGGGCTTCCCAGGTCACGTCGAGCATATTGCTGGCATTGGAGAGCTGCCCGCGGAGAGGATCGGCGACCACCCAATCCAATTTACACCAGCCCTGATGCGGTGCCACTTCGTCCCAGCCAATCTTAACCGCTGCGCCATCCGGCGTCTGGGCATTTAAAGCCTTTTCTTCGATCTCCTCCACGCGCCAGGAAATGGGTGTGCCGGCGCGGTGGAGGTTCCCTGCTCTCACTGTGTCAAATGGGTATTCTCCAAACTTCACCTCGATTAACTGATAAGTTGGACCAGAGGATGTTGCTAGCGCTTTATCTCGAATGAGATCGGCCAAGATGGCGCAGGCGCCTTCTCGGGTATCGGCCTTGATGTTGATCCGCTCGAAGTAGTCGCAATCCCCGGGAAAGGTCTGGATCTTGGATTGAGCCGCAGAACCAGAAAGCGCCAGGGCGGTTTCTACAATGCCTGGCTGGTCTTCGAACTCAACCAGCTTCCCAATCCTTCGGAAGTATTCCAGCTCCTCTGGGCTGAAATCGAGCATGGATACGGTATGACCGAAGACCCCGGTGCGGCTATCGACGACTATGTCGCTGCTCGCTTTGGCGGCGCTGATTGCGGTCAGCCATTGGAGCGCCTTTTCCTCATCCATCTCTACGCCCAGGCGCTGGGCGGATGCCAGGATGCGCTGCAGGTCGATATCCGGCCCAGTTTTATTCTCACTCATCATTGCCTCCGAAATCGAGATATTCAAGTTCTAAGTCAGTGTAGATCGAGATTCTTCGTCGCTGCACTTCCGAATACTCGAGAGTTACGTGTATATTTCATGCTGAGCGAAGCGAAGCATCTCGTTCTTGGAACTGAATTGTGCTTCTTGCCAGGAAAGAGATTCTTCGTCGCCCTGCTCCTAAGAATGACAGTATCCCGGCTTGATCGGGTTGGCGTGCTGCCGTCCCACAGAATGACCTCGTCCCAACTCAAGAAGCTTGACCTGTCACCAGTAACTGTACGTTCATCCCCTTAATTCGAGGATCTTGCGGAATATTATCGCCTGGTCAAGCGCATCTTGTAATGCATGGTGTCCCAGGTGAGGGGGCAATCCTAATTGCTGGGAGATCGCATTATGGTTCGTTTCTTCCCATCCTACGCCTGTTATACCCATATAAAGCGCTTTGATATCCAGCGCGCTGTGCCCAAACGGATTGTGTCCTAGATACTTGTGAAAATACTCATTGATGAACATCCAGTCAAACGCGGCGTTAAAGGCGACGAATACAGGTTTCTCGTCTGGTGGTGTGTTCGCGCTCAGCCAACCATCGAACTGCCGCATGGCTTCCTCCGCTGGAATCCCATCTTCAGCCAGGACCTCGAGCGACAATCCGCTGATTTCTAGGGCCTGTGGTTTGTATGCGGGGCAATCAGGCTGCAGTTCGAGATACAATCTTCGGTTGAGATCGGTGACCACACATGCTCCGATGGATAACAGTGCGAAACGGCTGGGGTGGGGACCCGCCGTCTCAACGTCAACGGAGATGTAGCACGCCTCGAATGAATTACGGTTTTTTTCCATTCTTCGTTAAACCAAACTCTCCTGCCTGGTTTTGGAATGTGAAGACCAGGGTAAAGCACAAAGCTTGGCCCGGAACTCGATCAGGCCAATTATCGGCCGCTGATCAAGTCTCCTAGGATCTCGCCTCCGATCCCCGCAGCGCCCTTTTTTTCTCCAGTCTGCTGGAATTTTGCTGAGGCGAGCACTCGATCTGCCAACCTGGAAAAGGGCAGGCTCTGCAGATATACCTTTCCAGGTCCGGTTAAGGTTGCCAGGAACAAGCCTTCGCCTCCAAACAGAGCGTTGGTGAAACCGCCGATGAACTTGATATCATAAGCGACGCTGTCGTTGAAGGCGACCAGGCAGCCAGTATCCACCCGAAGAGTCTCACCGGCTACGAGGTCCTTCTCCACGATGGTCCCGCCGGCGTGGACAAAAGCCATGCCATCACCTTCGAGCCGCTGTAAGATAAAGCCCTCACCGCCAAAAACTCCTGCGCCTAATCGCTTCGTGAAAGCGATCTCGATCTCGATGCCTTGCGCTGCGCAGAGGAACGAATCCTTCTGACAAATAATGCGCCCACCAAAATCATTTAGGTTGATTGGTATGATCTTGCCCGGGTATGGGGCGGCGAATGCGACCTTTGCTTTACCGCCAGCGTTATTTAGGAAAGTTGTGATAAAGAAACTTTCCCCGGTGATCGCACGCTTTAGACCCTTGAAGATGCCGCCACCGGTCGATGTCTGCATTTCGATTCCATCTTCCATGTAGGTGAGTGTGCCTGCCTCGGCTCGGATGCCTTCTCCCTGGTCGAGCTCAACTTCCACGAGCTGCATATCATCCCCGTAAATCGTATGGTCAATCATGTCTGCCATTATGTTCTCTCCTTTTGTGTGTCGTTGTGTGGATTTTCCAGAAAAGCGGATTTAAATCGTGAGCATATGACGATTTATATTAACCTAATCATCGAGGTCATTGGTTTCATACATATCGCCGCGGAGACGCCTTAAAGTGTGAAAACGAGCTGTTTGGCGCTGTGCATTACGCGCCACGCCACGGCGGATGACCAAACCCAGCGCAGTGAGTGATGAGCCAAGCAATAAAGCGAGGGTATTTGGCTGCTGAATCTGGAGGGTGAGAAGGAACACCACAAGGGATACCAGGCCAATGAGGATCAATGCGGAGCCGAATCGAGATGCCATAGTCAACCATTGATTTCCCCCACCTGTAGTAGCAGGAGGGGGATCCATATCTTTCACTCAGCGGATAAGGGTGTGGATCTGCTCATGCATGTAGAGCTGCAGATAGTAATGGCCGCCGGCATTCTTCCCGGAGGAGCCTGATCCTTTCCATCCGCCGAAGGGTTGGAACCCAGGCCAAGCGCCGGTGGTCGAGCCCTGCGGTCGATTGGCATAGGTCACACCAGCCTCGATGTTCTCGAAGAACCAGGCGGCTTCCTCGTCCGAACCGTAGAAGCCAGCGGTGAGGCCATACAGGCTGTCATTCGCCAACTTCATCGCCTGAGCGAGATTGTTCACCGGGTGCACCATCGTGATCGGCAGGAACATCTCCTGTTTCCAAAGCTGATGGCTGTGCGCCACGCCGGTGACGATCGTCGGTTCGCAGAAGAAGCCTTTCGCAAAAGCCCCTTCGGTGATGACTTTGCCGCCAGTGAGGAATGTGCCCGCTTTTGAAAGTTCATTCGTGAACTTTATAAAATCGTTGTGGGCACCTTTGTTGATCACAGGCCCCATGAAGACTGTTCGATCCGTCGGATCGCCGACGGCGATTTTCCGGGTGATTTCGGCCACTCGGTCAACCAACTGCTTATAAACTGGCCGTTCAACGTAGACCCGGGAGTTGGCGGAGCATTTCTGTCCCTGTAAACCAAAGGACGATCGCACGATCCCGGCGGCAGCGCGCTCAATATCGGCGTTCTTAGAGACGATCGATGAGTTCTTCCCGCCCATTTCGAGGATCGTCGGGCGCGGGTATTGACCATTGGCGAACAGACGGAAGATTTTCATTCCGATATCGAACGAACCCGTGAAGGTGATGCCATCCACAACCGGGCTGTCTATGAGGGCCTGGCCGAGTGTTGAGCCGGGACCGGTCACGTAATTCATCACGCCATCCGGGATGCCGGCATCGCGGAAGCATTCGGCCAGTAAGCGGACCGTCCAGGGGGTGTCTGTGGCCGGTTTCATAACCACCGTGTTGCCGGCAACAAGCGCTGCGCCGACGGGGCCGCCGGTGAGAGCAGCCGGGAAGTTGAAGGGGCTGATAACAACCCAAACCCCATAGGGGCGAAGAAGCGAAGTGTTTAAAGGCTTGAACCCTTTTAATGGATCGGTGCCCATCTTGACTTTGAAGCCCTCGTTGGCCTCCATTTGGTCGCACGCGTAACGGATGAGATCCGCCGCTTCGGCGATATCGCCCAGCGCTTCCATGCGGTTTTTTCCCACTTCAATAGAGATGACTGCTGCGATTTCATAGACGCGTTTGTCGATTTGCTTCGCCGCTTTCCTCAATAGCTGGAGGCGCGATTTCCATGATCTTTTTGACCAATCGGGGAATGCTTTGCGGGCTGCGGAGAGCGCTTGCTGTGCGTGATTAGTGCTGCCCTTTTGGAAGGTGCCGAGCAGCCAATCCTGATTGATAGGGGAGCGGTCTTCGAACTTGTCCCTGGAACGCACATCCTTGCCGTTGATGAGCATGGGATGATCTTGCCCAAGATTATTCTTGACCTTCTTCAATGCCTGCTCGTACTTTTGATGCAGTAATTCGGGCGGGTTGTACATCGTTGCGTAGGTTAACTTAAAAGTACTGGTTGGTTTGGGTGCCTTCTTACCTTTCTTCTTTGCCATGATATGGGAATCCTCGATGTATACGGAGTAATTTGGTGAAAGTATACCTCCTCATTCGCCGTCGTCAAAAGGGCGTTGTATACTGAATATGAACCCTGTGGTCGGATAATCAAAGCGACCACGGTGTAGAAAAGGGCAAAGCCACTTGACCTGGGTAGAGGAGAGACTATACGCTGCGGGTGGGGAACACATCCCCGCTACTTGGGGTAGTTTTGCCGATTCAACCGGCATCGGTGCCATCTTGCATCTCTCCGGCGGGGGACCGGAGCCGTTTCTGGGACCAACACCGCGGCGCTTCCTCTGGCTGATGGTCGAGGATGAAAAACTGGCCGGAATGGAGGATCGCAGGTTGGCCGCGGAGTTCATACAAGACTCCTTGGAGGCGGGCGAGAAGGTGCTTTTACACAGTACTGAAGGGCGCCATCGCACACGTTGGGCTTATGTGGCCTATGGTCTTTATGTGGGTCGCAGGCTATCTCGGGTGCTGCGCGAGGCGGCAGAAAAGCCCTGGCTCGCGCCCTATCACACGGATCGTGACATATGGAGAGCCTTTCAGGAGCACTCGAAGGCTGTGTGATTAAATTGAAGGTTAATAGTTCGGGGTAGACCCGAGGGGAAGGGAAGGACATGCTTTTCACTGATGCTGTCTTCGTGGGAATTGACCCAACGGCGGGCAAACAGCCCATCCAATATGCGGCACTTGACCGCGATCTCCACCTGATCGCACTGGATCAAGGAGACCTTGAGTCTGTATTGGCGTTTGTGGCCTCGCTGGAGTCGACCGTGGTTGCTGTCGATGCGCCGCAGGGACCAAGCCGAGGCTTAATGGCTCAGGCGGATATCCGCCGTCGATATAACCTCCGCCCTGAGGGGAAGACCTGGGCGAAGTGGCGAGTTTGTGAGTATGAACTACGCAGGCGTAACATTCGGCTGTACAACACACCAGAGAAAGAAGAAGAAGCTAAAGCTTGGGTTCGGACCGGTTTTGAGATCTTCCGCCGACTGGAGAAGATCGGCTTCAGGAAGAATATTCTCGACGAACAAACCGACCGGCGAGCGATTATTGAAGCGCGTGCGCATTCCGGGTACACAATTCTGCTGGAGAGACGACCTTTCTTGAAGCGAACGCTAGAGGGGAGGCTGCAGCGGCAGCTTGTGCTTTATCTCGAGGGACTCGATATCGCCAACCCCATGTATGCATTAGAAGAAATCACCCGCCACAATCTTCTCAGTAGTCACCTGTCGCTTGAGCGGCTCCATTCCTATGAAGCCCTTGATGCGATGATGGCGGCCTATACGGCGTTCCTTACTGGTCTCCACGCAGAGCGCGTCAGTCAAGTCGGGGAACGGGAGGAGGGGTTGATCACGCTTCCCGCGAGTGAATTAAAGGATTTCTATAAGTAATTCTACCAGCTAAATTATCTCGGATTTGCTCTAAGTTACTGATGTTGTCGTCCCGCAACTGGACTGCCAAAAAGGGTCGACCGATCTTGTCAGATGAAGAGAAGGTAGAAATCACTTTAAAATAATTCAGCTGATTAATTAGCAGTCCCCCGAGTGCTGAACTTCACTGGAACCTGTCGGTGGGATTGAGCGTTTGATGTCTTTGTACGCCCCGAGGAGTGAGGGTGTATGGTCGCAGCAGGGAAATCCTCTATGAGGGGGTGGTGTAGTCCCCACCTTCCGGGGGTGAGCCTGCGCGGGCAAAACAATATGGAGGACTGCATCATTAGGAAATAGGCAGCCAGGAGATCTGGCTGTCGTTTTTGATTAGCCTCTTGAAACAGGGTGACTGGTCAATGCAGATGGTTGTTTGAAATGGAGTTAAAAAAATGACACAGGGGCGTGATGCCTGGCTCGAGGGTGTCAGCGGCGAACTGGTTGGCCGCGAGTTCACACTAATCGAAGAGGAAACGATCGTTGGGCGCGGCAAGGAATCACAATTTCAGATTCTGGATCCTGGGGCATCGCGCGAGCATGCCGTGATTCGCTTCTCATCGGAAGGCTGTTTGATAGAAGATCTCGGCAGCACGCGCGGCACATTTGTGAATGACGAGATCGTCCACTCCGCTGAGCTCAAGGATGGCGATACGATCACTATCGGCGATACAAGGTTCTGCTTTCATTACGAACCTGAAATAGAATCTGCGTCTACGGTAATGGTTGATGAGGACGCCATCGCCACGGTGATGGTGTCTCCCGAGATGTTAATTGCCGAGGAGGGCAAATCACGGTGCGCGCAATGTGGTGCAGCGCTGCGAGCAGAAGAAAAATTTTGTGGAGAGTGCGGCACGCCGCGATCAGACGTTAAGCAACCGCGTGTTGAAGCAGATGTTCCACCAACCCCAGAGCCGACACGCCAGGCAAGCGCAGTACCCGAGGGGACCCCTCCAGCAGTAACACCACCGGGTTCGCCGCCAACACACGCATCATCGGCAACCACAGGCCCAACTTCAGGCGGAATTCCCTGGAAGTGGATTGCCATCGTGGGTGGAGGATTTGTGGTCCTGGCGATTGCGATTGCGGCAATGGCCTTCGCTTTTGGGTTTTTCAGCGAAGAAGAACCACAGAGCATCGCTGCTCTTCCCGATCCTACAGAAACCCAATCCACATCGATCATAGATATGACGGAATTGATCGTTCCTACGGCGATCTTCACCCCGCTCATCCCGCCGATGCTTACTCCTACGACTGAGTTTGTCGACCTTCCCACCCCAGAGCCAACAACGGTTCCTGCTCCATCGGGATCCACACTGGGGGGCGCGAGTCAAATCGCTTTTGTATCCAACCGCGGAGGTCGACCACAGATCTACATAGTCAACGTCGACGGCAGCGACGAGCGGCAAATCACGGATCTCGCCGCGGGGGCTTGCCAGCCAGCCTGGTCTCCCGATGGGACGCAACTGGCGTATACCTCCCCGTGCACCGCCAACCGCGAAGAATATCAGGGCTCTTCGGTTTTCGTCATGAACGTGGACCCGCAGGGCGTCCCTTCTGAACCGATCTTGCTTGTTGTCACTCTGGGCGGTGGAGACTACGACCCAGATTGGTCATATGACGGTCTTCGACTGGCTTTCACCTCCTGGCGCACCGGGCGTCCGCAGATTTTCACGATTGGCATCGATGGAAAGGGTTTGCGAAACGTCAACGATGACCTTGCTTTCAACTGGTCTCCGAGCTGGGCGCCTGATGGTTCTCAGATCGCCATCCTATCCGGGCGAGGGGGGCAGGAAGAGATCTGGCTTGTCCCTGACGATGGTGGGGAGGAGAAAAGATATACGCACAGCGATGGTCAGGATATTGCTCGACCTGATTGGTCTCCCGATGGCGGCACGGTTCTCTTTGAGAAAGTTATCGGTAATATCCCCCGACTGATCGCTATCTCCGTCGCCGATGGCGGGGTCCGCGAGATCCAGGTTTGTCAGGAGGGGCGGCTCTCACTCCAACCGATGGGTGAGCCGGCCTGGTCGCCGGATGGTCAATGGATTGCTTTCGAGGCCTGGCCGGACGGCGAAAATCACAACATTGCCATCATGCGCGCGAGCTGTACTGACTATCAGGAAGTGACAACCGACCTGGCGCTGGATTTTGACGCTGCCTGGCGGCCGGTGCCGTGAATTGACGACATGATGGATACCAATTTTGGTTCGTGGTGCCGAGATAAAGAACGAGAACACATTGTTGAGGAGTTATGAAATGCCACAAGGGAGTTCTATCGGCTGGCTGGTTGGGCTTTCAGAAAACACAGGCGGACAACGATTCGCGTTGGATCGAGAAGAGATACTGATTGGGCGCGGTACAGGTTGTCACATCCAACTCAAGGATCCCAAGGTCTCGCGAAAGCACGCGAAGATGAAAATTAAAGCAGGGCAGCTGACGATAGAAGACCTGGATAGCACGCAAGGAGTTCTGATCAACGGGGAGCGGGTCGACGAGTGCCAACTACAAAATGGAGACTGTGTTCAATTAGGTGATACGCAGCTGCAGGTTGAATTTGAACAAGACTCAATTGAGACGGTAATGGTGCCGCAAGCAGACGTTCCGAGTGTTGCAGGTACTTGTTCACAATGCGGGAATCCAATCTATGAGGGAGAGAAATTTTGCAGTCAATGCGGCTCATCTTCTATTCCCTTGCCGCCACCATTTAATTTCGTGCGGGAGGCTTTCATTCGCCTAAGAGCGCTCCGCCGTGCGGGGAGGATGGACTCGGCGACCTATCGGGAAGAATTGGAGAAGCTTGTTATCCAAGATGGCTCCGGTGGTTTTTGGATGCCGGGTGTTGAAAGCGGCGAGTGGTTCTGGTTTAACGGAAGCGAATGGATACGTCGCGATCCACCTTTAAAACCTCTGGTGCAAGCGCCTTTGGGAGAGGCTGTTCCAACGCCGCCCCCACCTCCGCCAGCTCCACTGGGCGCCATCGAGGTGGAGGATGACAAGAGACTGGGACGGGCTTTTTTGATTGGTGGTGGAGTACTTGTCGCTTTCACCATCCTGGCTATTAGCGCGTATGCGGCGTATAGGCTGGTGAACGCCGATGATGATGAATCGTCCACAATTGTAGAAGCTCAATCTTTGCCGACAAGCGCTGTCCTTCAACAATCGCCCACTCCAGAGCCCACATTATTGGAGGCACTGCAGCCGACAATTGCACCGACTTGGACTCAAGAACCCGCGGCTTCGGCGACACCGGTTCTACCCTACGCGATTCGACCGTATAACTCGGCGACTGACGAAGATTTAGTCAATCTTGCAGATATCACAGATTTTATTGATGCCGTAAGCAGCCCCGAACATGCCATTTATGAAGGATCATGGGAGATCAATCGACCGGGTCGATTCAATATCGGCTGGTGTGCGATTGATGCAACTACGTTGCATGAAAACTTGCGAGTGATTGAGATGAGTTTGGATGTCGATGGCACGAGTGTTGAACCTGCAGATATGTTTGATGAGGAGTTTGCCGATTCCACACTTCATTGTAGGACGTCTCAGATTGTGGTGGAGTTTTCTGAGTCTGGAGAACACCGGCTGCTGTGGACGACAAGTTATTCAGAACCGGTTTTCGATGGATGGCAGACCGTCGAGGCGGGAACCTATCTCAATGAATATGTGTTCGATGTCCGGGATGTGACCACTGTAG
>CAYLOO010000031.1:0-29303 GCA_964385355.1 uncultured Anaerolineaceae bacterium | reverse complement strand
GCTTCTGCGACTTTTCTTTCTCGGCCATTTCAACCTCCATACCAATTGCTCTTGATTCTCATTATACAACAGGAAGCAACCGATATATTCTGGCGAGCGTATAATCAGAAGTTTAGTACACTCAACTGCGCCTTATCTCTTGGGATACCCTCATATCAACGACGCAAATTTCTCAGTACTATCGCTTAATTCCCGACCTCGACGCTGGTGGAGGCGATTAACACGGGCAGGTTTGGTGCGGTGTCTATATAGCGCAGGAAAAGCTGAATTTCATCCGCTTCCTTCTCGCGTAGATTATTTGCCCAGCGGAAACTGATCGTTTGATAGAGCAACTCGATTTTTACTGTGAGGGGTCCCGTTGCCGATCCAACGTCCACCGCGTAATGAATGCGGTCCCCACCCCCTTGGAAATCATCGTCTTCCATGGCACTACCGCGCACGGCGATGTCCTCATAGGGCGACTTCTTCTCAAAACCTTCGGGTAGAAGGCGGTTGTCCTTGCGGTAACCCGCGGCATGCAGCAAAGCTGTCGTGATATCCCCCTCTGTGTCCCGCAGAATCGCTTCGTAGATCTGCACCTGATTCGGTTCAACAATCGCCGAATAATGCTGCTCCAACAGTATTGGGTCGGCGTCGTTGTCGTTGCCGACAATCGAACCATCATCGTTAAAGCCACCCGATTCAAACACCGTCTGTCCGCTGCCATCAAGAACGATGAAATGGAGCCATGCACGTCGGGAAGGGAATCCAGTGGGGAACTTATGCCCGGCCAGATTGCGGACAACGACATCGGCGATGATCCGTGTTCCAGAGAGATGCACATCCTCAAATTCTACCGTCGCGGAATAATTCTGAAGTTGGTTCAATGTTCGCTCTATCGCAGCGTCAAAGTTCTCGCTCGAGGCGGTCACGCCCAATTCGTCGCCGAACTCGTCCAGAACCCCCAGCATATACGCATTTCCTCCAACAAAGCTGTGCACCGCGAAGGGGCTTCGTAAGGTCCTGCTCATCGACGAGATCTTGGCCCCGCCATCCGCCTCGGGCATATGGCAGTCCTGACAGGTCTGGGTGTTGCGATAGCTGCTGTAGTACCACTCAAAGAAGGGGACTTGTTCGGGGAACTCGCCGGCTATCTGCCCTGAGGCGTCGACATAGGATGTATAGAGTATGTGGCAGCTAGCACAGAGGGCTGATCGAGATAATTGTAAGCCCTGGATTGGCCGGTAGCCGGAGGAGGATTGCATGATACTCGCCAGGCCATCCTCAGTCTTGAAGGGTCCGAATATCACCCTGTCTGGGGATCTGAGTTCAGTGTCGATGCTGAACCCACCACTGAACGTCGCCTCGGTCCCCAGTCCTTCCTCGCGAATCTGATGGCATACGCTGCATGAGACCCCATCCATTGCCAAGGGATACAAGTCATTTTCCGGGTCGAGGAAGCCATCCTCACCGAACATGACTCCCGACGCCCCCATGTTCGCTGCAGCCGTACGTGCCATCGGCATGTGGCAGGTTGAGCACTTATCCTGAATCGCATCGGATAGTTCGGGAAGATCCATCACCTCTGAGCGCACCGATGCCTGCCAGTACGGATCACGCGCCGCGTTCGCCATCATTGTCGCCCGCCAAGAACTATCGATGGAGACGTCAGCGCCGGTGTCGTCAGTTAGATTTGTATGGCAGACAGCGCAGGAGCCAGAGGTCGAGAAAAGCTCTCCAACCTCAATCGCCAGCGAATCGCCGCTTCGCGCCCCATCGACCTCTGCTTCGACCGTCGGCGTCACAACTGATGTGGCCGTAGGGGGTGGTGTTCTCGTTGGTTGAGACAATTTCGTCGGCGGGGGAGACGGCTCCGTCTCCGTGGCACCCGCGCCACACGCGGCGAGAATCATAGCTAATGCCAGCAGAATCCATGCTTTCTTCATCTTACGATTCACTCTAAGTAATAAATCTAGTATTTCAAGAGAGAACTAGAAAACGAAAAATCCATCCTTGTAGAACAACTCGCCATCGACAAGTATCTCGCCCCCATCTTGCATGTCCGTGATCATATCCCAGTGAATGGCGGACTTGTTCACGCTGCCTGTTTCAGGATAGCCGGCACCGAGCGCCATATGAATCGACCCACCGATCTTCTCATCGAAAAGGATGTTCTTCGTAATCCGGTCCACGCCGTAATTCAAACCCACGGCGAATTCGCCAAGGTACCTGGCACCTGCGTCAGTCTCAAGCATGCTGTCTAGGAATTCCTGATTCTTTTCAGTGTGTGCTTCGACAACCTTGCCCTCTCTAAAGACCAATTCGACGCCTTCAACCTCGTTCCCACCTAATACGGATGGATAGGAAAAACGCACACGACCTTCGACCGAATCTTCAACCGGACCGGTGAAAACCTCCCCGTCGGGCATATTGTTGTTACCGCAGGCATTGAGGAATTTTCGACCTTTAATCGAGAGCTTTAAATCGCAATTCGGGCCGCGCACCTCAATCTGCTCATGCCCATTGAGCGCTTCAACAATCGTGCTTTGCTTTTCCTTAACACCTTGCCAGTATTTGATCGGATCACTCGCCGGGTCATCGACATGGCAGGCTCGATAGACGAAGTCTTCGAACTCCTCCAGGCTCATCTCGGCGTCCTGGGCATAAGCCTTTGTGGGGAACAGCGTTGTCATCCAGCGGAACTCACGTGTCTGACCGCGGCTAAACTGGCTCTCGAGGACGTTTTGCGTGGCTTTCCCGCGGCGCGCAAGGCGTGCTTTGTCCACGCCTGTAAGTAACCTGGTGTTGCTCAAAGAGTGGATGCGAATGCGCGATTCGAAGTTCTCATACACTAGATTGTAGAAGGTGGCGGGATAGTCGAGTTGATCGTCATTCGCATACTGCAGAAAGACATCATCAAGGCCAGTGAGTGTCGCTTGACCCGCGAGCGAGATGGATAAATGCGGATGCCCACCTGCTTTCAGAATTTCCTGGAAGCAGGCCCTCACGAGCGGTTCGGCAGCCGGTTCCGCCTCAATTAGTACCCGATCGCCCGGTCGAATCTCGTTAGAATATTCAACCAGTACTCGTGCCAGACGTTCTACTCTTGGGTCCACGATTTATTCTCCGTATTCAGATTTTCGTCCATGGGCCTGCGATTATACTCCTCCATCCGGCCCCCCGCATCTTTTCTCATTCCCGCCTGGAGAACGTGACGAGTTGCAGAAGCCATCACTCCATATCGAGCCTGAAACTAGTGTATTCATTTAGACTTTATCTCAATATTCGATTAATCGGGGGGTGATTTGACCCATCCCCTTCTTTCCGCGATACTTTGCACATGCACAGGAATATTCATTGCCTGGTAGCTATCCTGATCCTCACATGCAGCGGATGCTCGGTCTTTAGGGGCAGCACACCATTGGACTCCACACCAGAGAACGACCGCCCACAAGTCGTCGAGGCCACGGCATATACCGCCCCAACCCTGCCGCCGGCTAACACGCCAACGCCCACTCCAACGAAGACCCAGACCCCGCACCCAACTCCTTCGCCGTTCACCGTCTTCATTGTTGATACACCCACACCGGAGGGCGGTCCACCAACATTCATGCCCACTTCTGACTTTCACTTTGAAGGCTGGGAGCGCTACGAGACAACCTACACGAGGATCGCCTTCGATACTCCCATCAACATGGAGATCCGTGATTATGGTCGCTTGATTCGCATCGGCGATCCGGACTTTAGCGATGATGGGATCCAGCTTTTTATCGAGGTCCATGTGGATAATGCCGCTTCTGGTTATCTGCCGGGTGATGTCAATCCCCACGATCCACGCAGCGTAGTTGACGGCATCTTATATGAGTTCGAGAAGACCTACACAGAGGTAACGCTGATCCGATCTGTTACTAATGCGAACATGAATGGTTACCCTGGCGCGGATACCGCCGTTCGCACGCAGTTTACCGTTGGGTCAGGAACCGATGAATTGATCTGGTATTTAGCGGTAGTTGTCCATGACGACACAGTCGTGCGCATCTACGCCCAAACTCCGGCTAGCACCGGGGGCGCTTCCCTCGGGCTCGCGCAACACTTGATCGGGACCATCGAGTTTCTCCCGGAACCATAGCTGCCGTCCCTATTGCCTGAACCATGATATAAATCGTACTAGAAGCGAAGCCGAGATCGTAAATTCGTTCCAGGTGGTAGAAAGCAATGCCAACGAATCTCCCTCCAGAATATTTCGCGGTCGATAAGCGCTATCGGGCCGCGACTACAACCGAAGAAAAAATCGAAACGCTCGAAGAACTGATCGGTACCATCCCGAAACATAAAGGGACGGACCACCTTCGTGCTGACCTGCGCAGGAAACTCTCCAAATTCAAAGATTCAATGCAGAAGGGGAAAGCCGGGAGCCGTCAGGTTTCTGCCTTTAGCATCAAAACAGAAGGAGCGGGACAAGCCGCCGTCGTTGGCCCGGCCAACGCAGGTAAATCTTCACTGGTCGCAGCGCTGACGAACGCTCAGCCCGAGGTGGCCGAATATCCCTTCTCAACCTGGAATCCCACCCCGGGCATGATGCTGATCGAAAACGTCCAGGTCCAGCTTATTGATACACCCCCGCTCAACCGCGATTTTGTTGAGCCAGACCTCATTGACATGATCCGCCGTGCCGATCTCGTACTCCTCACCATTGATATCCAGGCTTCTCCCTTCGATCAACTTGAGGAAACGGTCGCCTTTCTAGAAAGCCATAGGATCATCCCTCTGCACCGCCAGGATGATTTCCCCCAAGATCGACGGCACACATTCCTTCCTTTCCTGATCCTTGTAAACAAAGTAGATGATGAAAACCTGGATGAGGACTATAAGGTCTTCACAGAACTTCTCGATGACGCCTGGCATACCGTCCCGATCTCAGCGATGACCGGTCACAACGTTGAGCAATTCAAATGGACGGTATTCGACTTATTGGAAATAATCCGCGTCTACTCTCAAGCCCCGGGGAAGGAACCTGACCTCAACTCACCATTCGTCATGCGGCGAGGAGGCACCATCGAGGAATTCGCCGCTCAAGTCCACCAGGAAATCGCCAGTGATCTCAAGACTTCCCGTGTCTGGGGAAGCGCAGACTTCGACGGGCAAATGGTTGGGCGTGATTACGTCCTCCAGGACGGCGATGTGGTTGAGCTGCGTGCCTGATAATTCCGGTTTCATGGGTTTTATAGTGTTGACCAATTAACAGGCCTTGGTTCGTCCTCACAATACAGGCTCAGAGTCGGAGAAATCCGTGTCCTTTATGATATTTATAAAGAAACATCGAGGTTCTTGGGACTGAGCGATTTGAAAGCCAAGTTTCTGGTATGAGATTCTTGGGAAGAACGCCCATGGACGAACAGAGCGGCTGTCCGTCTGGATGCTACACAGTAATTCACAAAACTTATAAACAATAGACGGAACCGTATCGAGAAGCTAATGGATGAACTTCCAAGAGACTTCGTGTCACGGATGACGGATCTACACGGTCCGTCCGCCTGGGAATGGTTGCACGGATTGCCATCCCGTATCCAGTCTCTTCAAGAACGCTGGCAAATTCAAGTCTTAGAACCGTTTCAACCGCTGGCCTACAACTATGTAGCTCCTGCTCTCCGAAGCGATGGAACGGAGGCGATCCTTAAACTCGGAGTTCCAGGAACCGCAATCGATCAAGAAGCAGAATGTCTCCAAGTATTTGGCGGTGATGGCGCTCCATATCTCCTTGAACATGATTCAAAGCTGGGAGCCATACTTCTCGAGCGAATCCGCCCAGGATCAGACATCAAGGGTCTCGATGAAGAACAAGGGGTCATGGCAGTCGCAGATGTCATGCGCAAGCTCCATCGCCCTCCAGAGACGACATTCCCTTTCCCGACAGTGGAGGAGTGGGGGCAGGGCTTCCAGAGATTGCGGGATCGTTTCAGTGGGGACAGCGGTCCATTTCCTTCTGGACTTGTAGACGAAGGAGAGGAGCTATTTACTAGCCTCGCTAGCTCGATGGGCTCTCGAGTTCTTCTGCATGGCGATCTTCACCATCGAAATGTCCTAGCTGGTGACAGGCAACCGTGGCTTGGAATTGATCCGCAGGGAGTTATCGGTGAGCCCGCTTATGAGATTGGAGCGTTCCTCCGAAATCCGATGCCGGATTTCCTCGACTGGGCAGACCTAGAAGCTGTGACGGCGCGGCGTATCAATCTTTTCTCTGACATCCTGGGATTAGATAAAAGTCGCATTGCCGGTTGGGGATTCGCTCAGGCGATTCTTTCCGCAATTTGGTCCTTGGAGGATCATGGATCAGGATGGGATAGCGCTCTCATCATCGCGGAGGTGCTTCGAGAGTTCTGTTCTGCCTGACGCCTCGCTTGATGCCACCGCACAGACCCTTCCAAAGCGCTCCGCCGCAGGGTACTTCGCGAGGGAGGTGTGTCGATTGAATATCGATTTATCTGATCGTTAGCAGATGAATTATTGACTAGGAAGAGTGTGAAGTGTGGGAATTCAAACGAGAATTTGATCTGCGTTCACAGACAATTGCGGTTATAGATCCAACCAGTGCAGCCAATTCCGAATTTCAGGTTCCCGCTGCATTAACGCGCCAACGACATCGCCAGAAGAATGACGGTTCTCCCAGTCGCACCCAGGCGCTCAAGCAGCACTTCGTCCATGAGATCGATCGGCAAGTTCGTCTCCTTCGCCCCCCGCCAGCGCAGCAGCAAACTTGGCACCCCCTGCTCCATGAACGGGATCTGGTCGGATTGGATCGCATCGTCCCTGGACGGCCACGCGATCCACTCCGGAGGCAGTCTGGAGAGGCGCTTGACCTCCGCGGCGGACTTCATCTCCAGGCTGAGGCGTACTTCTGCGAGATCATCCTGAATCGCCACGCGCGACAGCAGGAGTCCATCCTGATCGACGGTTCCCATCGCTTCGAGGTAATACCCCGTTCCCGCCCCAACAGCATCTAATTGAATCACAGCCAGTGTTTTTTCGAGCGGGAAAAGCGGATGATCGATGTAATAACGCGAGCCCACTTCCCCCGCCTCCTGAGCTCCCCAGGCGGCGAAGAGCACGCTATGTGCAGGCTGATAGCCCGCATCCTGCCATTCACGTGCAACTTCAAGCAACACACCGATGCCGCTGGCGTTATCATTTTCGCCAGGGAAACGTAACCCGGGCGTCACAGTGCAGAGATCTGCTTCCCTTGACTCTTCACTCGGCGTCACACCCGGCAAACATTGCCAGACATCAGGATCATCCCCAACATGATCATAATGGGCGCTGAGTATCACGACTTCATCCGCCCGAGCGGGAGCAGAACCCGGCAGCAATCCCAGGACATTGGCTTCAAGAATTTGACTGACCGGGCTATAGGGCAAATCAATCATCAACTGTACACCAAGAGGTAGCGCTGGCGGAGATCGTTTGACACTTATCAGTGTTTCTCCGGCGAGGTCCAGAACCTCTTTAAAGGCATTCCTTCCAAGATGGATCACCGGGAGATCAACGACTTCAGGTTCACTAAGGGGTAAGGCGCTCTTTTTGAGAAATGGTTTACCCCCGAGGATATCTGTTACCACAACCAGGCCTATCGCTCCGCTTGCTACAGCCTGTTCTACCTCCTCCGGTAAGGTGGTGTCCGTCATATCTCTCAACACGATCTTCCCGCTAAGATCCAAGTTTGAGTATTCCGCATCACGTGTCCAAACCAACTCCCCTGTCACCGGTCCGGAGTAAGGATACCCCTGCGGGATTGTCTGGAAATGCTCACGATAATGAAAATCAGCCAGGATTTCACTATCCTGATCCATAAGCTGCAACGATGGCTGGCGCTCAAGCCGAAGCGAGGAGATTGGGAAATATTGGATATAGCCGAACTCGTCTTGACCCTCGAGCATATCCGTTGAATCCTCGCCAGGAACTACAGCGCCCACATCCTGTTCAATAGAGATAATGGGGATTAACCCATACGCCTTAAACGCATCAGCAATGTACTCAGCCGATGCTTGCGCCCCCGCAGAACCGGCCGCGCGCCCCCCGAATTCCGCACTCGCGAGTATCTGGACATGGTCGGAAGCCCTTTCTGAATCGAAGCCATCCGCAAATCGCTCCATGCCAACCTGGAGATGCCCTCGCAGAACCGATTCCCTCCATGCTTCATCGAAGGCTCCCTGATCGAGACCGAACGCACTCTGAAAAGCTATCTCCTCATCGGTTCCTGATCCGAGCAGCTGTATGAATTCCGATAGATGATCACCGCCATACATCTCTAGAAGGTAACTCGCGCTGTCCCATGCTTGCGCATCCAGCCATTGCTGTACTTCCTCATCCGGTTCTTCTGGTCCCGGCATTTCGATTAGTGGGCCCAACTGATCTCGCTCAAGCTTGCTGGGCAGCCTTAGAAGTTGACGCATTGCCAGCCGTGAGCGCTCTCCATCATCTAGTTCGGGAACCAGTGCGAAGCTCAATCCCCTCAGCAGCCACTCGCTTTCGAGACCGGATTGAGTCAATACATGGCGAAGGATGCTTTCAGTGACCAGTGTTTGAAATGACTCTTCCAGGTCATCAACCGGCGCTAGCAGCTTCAACGACTGGTTCGCTCCCGTCCAATACAGATGATCCACGCTGGCATCAATATCAGGTCCGATGGATGCCCGAAGACTAGACCCAACAGAATATAGTTTTATCGTCAGCCGTGGATACGCTTGAAGGGAAAGCGCGCTACGAATCTCAGCATAAGCCTTTTCTGTGAACTCCAAGGTTTGGTCAGCCAGATCCTCAAAACCAGGAGAATACAAGACGCGTACACGACTCCTGCCAACACTTACGAAGTTTGCACCCGCCCAGTGGTACCCAGAAGCCGTAGGTGCAAAGCGGACCCAGGAGGATGAGCTCGATCTTCGGGGCGTTGATTCGTCTAGCGTCGTTTCGCGTACGACGAAGACATTCACCAATACACTACCGTCCTTAAGCAGGGCCAGAGGTTCCCATGCATAGCTGATCTTATGCTCCGAGACGCCCATTGCGTAAGAGAAATAACTTCGCTGCTCGGTGAGAAGAAAAGGAACCGTTGGATCGACTGTGCTGAGAAAAGCCATCTCATCGCCATCTTCCATCGCCTGGCTGCGGACCGAGAGAATGGCATCCAGATTCTCAGCTATACTTCCCAGCTTCTCAGTCCAATATACTCGCCAGGCATTTTCGAATTCAGCGTTATCCATGCCCAGAGCATTTGTAATTTCCATTTGCAGCCCGGCGGGATTCTCGCAATTCCCCGTGGCGCACGCACGGCCTAGGGTTCGTATCCACCTCCCCAAACCGAGCCATCCTTTCTGCGCTTGAAGATAATCAACCGAAGCCCACGCTGTCGTCGATCCTTGCAGGTGGCCCTCCTCAAATAAAGCCCGGAAAAGCTGCGGCAGATAGCTGGGCTGGATGCCAGTCGGATCCGCTTCCGCGCGGATCAGAATAGGTAGCCCCTCCCACATCCATGGCAAGATCTCTCCGTTCACGCCCGCCTCGACCAGTAACGCCCGAACGAGGGCATCTTCCAGGTGAGTCGGGTCGTCGATCACATCATCCAAGACCAGCTTAATGGTGCCTTCGGAAACCCATGTCGCTCTATTGCGCCCCAGCGAGGGCATCGTGGAAAGAGCGAGCTCAGAGCTGCTCCGATGCAGTTCGATGCGTAAGTCCTGAGGTAGAACCAATCCTAATTTCTGGCCTGCGTCCCGCATATACAACATTGCGCCTTGAAGCAGATCTGTTGTCTCGACCTCTTCTCCTTCCGGAATTAAAACGGTCAAGTTAACTCCCGCAACCAGGGTTGGCGCGGCGTCAGAGTCCTGAGCAAGATCAACTTGCATCAGGTCGCTCCCTGCCCAGCGCCAGCCATCCTGTGTGTGCAGGATCTGAACTGCAAGGTTCCCAAGCAAGATCTCACTCTCGTTCGGATCTCCACCGGGTGTGTACTTCAACCGCACCTCAATTACGGCATCCGCCCGATCCCCTCGAATCAGTATGCTATTAATGTCCAGATCAAATTCCAGGGGATTGAGCTCTTGAGCATCCTCAAACCAATACTGGTCACGGTCTCTCTGCTCGGGATGTGAAGTGGCCAAGAAATGCTCAAGATTACCATTCATGAGCGCCTCAGCACGCTGAGCTAACATTTCCCGGATAGCAGGTTCGCCCTCCACCAATCCCAGTAGGGCCAGGTTGGTTGCTTTCATACTTTGATCGAGACGATCAAGGTCAATCCGCTCTGGCGTGTCGATCGGGCGGTGATAATCTCGATATTGACCCTCTGTGTTCAACCATCCGATCATGTTGGCGGGCACACCAGCTTGCATGAATGGAATGTGATCACTCCTTCCCACTTCGGTGACGGCTGTATCCAGACCCATCACCTCTGCCGCAGCGATGATCTGGGCTTCGATTCCTCCACTTCCATCCACCTGTAGAACGTCTCCCCCGCCGCCGATCATATCGAGCTGAATGACTGCGAGCGTGTTGTCCAGCGGGTAACTCGGGTGCTGGGCATACTCGCGCGAACCCAACAACCCCAATTCCTCACCATCCCAGGCCGCAAAGAGCACGGTTCGCCTCGGAACATAGCCCTGCTCATGCCAGGTGCGGGCGATCTCCAGCAGCGCCGCCACCCCCGAGGCGTCATCATTTGCCCCCGGCCAGACCGTGCCATCTGGCGCTTGCCCCATGTGATCATAGTGCGCGCTGAGAATGACAACCTCATGGGCGACAGTAGAGTCCCGGCCAGGTATAACCCCCAACACATTACGCCCTTCGCAACCACGCGACATGCACCCCTCCTGTCCAGCCTGGTCGACCTCCAAGCGGGCGCTTGTCACAAGTGGGCGCGAGCGGAAGGCTATAGAAAGATCCTGAAGTGATACTCCACTTCCGCTCAGAAGCGTTTCGGCGACATTCGGTGCAACCAAGAAAGTTGGGATCGGATGCGGAACAATGGCCTCTTGCCGCGAATAGGCAAAATCCAGCGATCTTTGTGATGGGTCAACAAGCAGCAGCAAACCCTGCGCCCCGTGCTCGATGGCATTCCGGCCCGCATCCACATCCGGCACCTGCTGGCAAAAAACAATCTTATCTTCAACGACGACATCGATGAAATCGTTTGGCTCGCAGTTATTCCCCCACACCACTTCCCCCGCAAACGCCCCCTCACCGGCGTAGTTCTTGGAACGCACATTGAAGTCTTCATGAAGCACGAAATCCATCACCAAATCACCGTTGTTGTACACCTCCAGCTTTGGGAGAGACGCCAGTGGTTCATAGGGAACAGGGAAGGTCTGGAAGAATCCGCCATTCTCGCCAGCCGGCTGGAGGCCGAATCCGGAGAATTGATCTGCAATGTATTCCGCAGTTCGCCAGCCCTCGATTGAGCCCGCCAACCGACCCAGGTATGGATATCCGGTTAACGTCTGGATCTGTTGGAAGGCCCGATCCACATCAGCTATTAATGCCATCGCCACCAGGTCCCCCGATGCAGCGACATCTCCGGGCATGTAAGGAATCGGGTTAACGATAGGTGTGGCTTGGATTTCAGGCTCCAGGCTCACACCCTGATCCTGTTCCTCCTCGGCTGTTATTCCCTCGCGTCGCGGGAGAGAAGCGTAGAAGACAGATGGCTGCACCCGTTCACGTAGGATTGAGTGATTCCACAAGATCAATCCCCCAGCCCATAGCAGCAGGATCAACCCGCCGCTTGCCAGCGCCAAGGTGCGAACCGTGCTCCCCTTGAGTCTCGTCTCGCGGCTTGGTTTTTCCTTCGCGAAGGACCAGCGCTTCTTGAGCGGCTGTTCGTACCCATATGTGAGCGTTCGCCAAATCCACTCCACCGGACCAAACCGGTATCGATCCAGCCACCATGCGCTCAAATTGATCTGCAGTAAGAAGATTAGAAGGGTCAGAATAAGTCCGGTTGTTGGATCAATCCGGCCATAGAAACCCATGCCATAGCTGTAAAAAAACATGGTTAACAACACCGATTGGAAAAGGTAATTACTCAGTGCTGTTCTCCCTACAGGAGCGAGGCGAACGAGGCGCCGCCGCCAACGGGAATTCTGGAAGAGTAAGATAATGGCCGAGATATAAAACAGCATCAACACAGGTGCACCTATCGTTCTCGCACCCACACGTACCGTCTGCCAGTAATCAGCTGGAAATCGATCAGGCCAGAGAATCGCGGAGACGAAAAGCGCATTGAAGAACACACCCACAGCGAAGGCAATCCAGATTCCCTTGCGGATGCGCTGGAGATAGCGCTCGAGATTCTGGAAGAACCCGAACTTACCCGCGGTGAGTCCGAGCAGGAACATGGCGAAGACATTTCCAAGAGAAAAGAGGCTGTACGTATGTCGAGAGACAAATTCTTGGATCCTAAGCCTGGTGATCTCCAGATATGAGCCACTTTGGTATAGCGATTGAGGGTATAGCTGCAAGCGAAATACCGAACCAGCCTCGATATACCACGCTCGGAAGTCCTGAACCGCGTCTATTGGAAGAACGAGGAAAATGGATAGGAAAAGGAAGGCAATGGATGCGATTAGCAGGAATCGCGGGGACCGATTGCGGAAAAGAAGCAGGAGAAATCCCAGCAAGGCATAGAGCGTGAGAATGTCGCCGATCCAGATTAAGGTGCCGTGAATAACCCCGATGAGAAGCAACACCAGCAACCGGCGCACGTAGATCGGCAGGAAAGTCGTACCTTTGGATTGTGCCCTGGCCAGCTGAACCGCCATGCCCCAACCGAAAAGGAAGGAAAACAGGGAGTAAAATTTCGCTTCGATCAAGAAGCGCGTGAGGATGTAAATCACGCTGTCTGGCGTCTGAGTCCACACCCCTGGCCCAGGAGGTTGTCCACTGTAGGAGGCCATATTGGCGACAAGAATGCCAAAGATGGCGAACCCGCGCAGGACATCGATCAATTCGATGCGCTCATGGCTCGCAACCGGCGCACTAATGTTCTTTCCGTCGTTCGTCATCTTCTCCATTGTCACCTTGAATTACTCTGCATCTTCGTCTCTTACAACACTCCATCCGCTGGTGTCACCTTATGGTGGTTGTTCACTGAGATGTTCAAGCTGGACCCAACCTCCCTCATCTCCCCGACGAACGTATGCCCAGAAGGGATTCCGGTCCGAATCAAATACATCCACTGTAACGCGTGTGCCCCGTTCCATCAATGTAGACACACCCGATGAGTTATCGGGGCGCTCATGCAGAACGACGATTGGCGCCGCCCCTGCTAAATACGCGTTCACTTGCGTCTCTGTAGAAGGATCGGATGCAATAATGAGCCTCAGTGTAAGGGTCAGCAGGACTAATCCTGTGATCACACCAATCGTTATCAGCCAGGCGGTTTTTTGAGTAGCGAGACCGGTGGGTTTCATGCGATTAATAATTCGTCTGCCTGACGATTTTAGCCATCATCAAGGCGAAGACCTCCCCAAAATCTTGAAAACGCTCTACATCCAAGCGCCCGATGACATCCTCCTGAGGGGCAAGGTCCGCGTGCACCCAGCCAAGATGCATCCAGGGAGGGTCCGTCCCTGATCCAATTCGGAAAGACTGAGCAAAAGCCTCCGGCGCCACGAGGTCAACTTCCCGTTCGGCTACAGTTTCGCGCAATACATCGAGATACCTCGCCGGCGCATTCCCCGTAACCTGGAGCACCGCCTCACCCGCGCCCACATTATCGAGATTAAATACCACTCTGGGTAAAACACGCGCGTTGGGATTCATGGAGGCCAGGTGACGGAAATTCTTGCTCTCGGTTAAGAATTCATCCACCCCCGCAAACCCCTGTGTCCCGGTTCCCCAGACGATGAAGAGGACCGGTCGGCGGGGATCGAGGGACTGCTCCTGCCAGAGATGAGCAATCTCAAGGAGCATCGCCACACCTGAGCTATTGTGATTCGCGGCGGGATAGACGGTGCCATCCGGATCGATTCCCAATCCATCGTAGTTGGCGAATAGCACTAGCAACTCCCCAGCATGATCAAAATCCGACCCGGGATGATAACCAATCACATTCTTAACCAGGTAGTCCTGCGGCTCGGTTAAATCCAACCGCATACGGATTTTAGGCGCCAGGTCCCTTCGAAACCACCCATCACCGACGGCGTCAGCCATCTCACTCTGGAATAGATCCGGAATGGTGAGACCGTCGTCAGACAGAATTGTCTGAGCAACCGCAGGTCCAATCTGGAATATTGGCAGTGTTGGGCTGCGCACGAAGTCATGGTCTTCCCCAATGTAGATCATCTCTGAACGAAGTGTGTCCCCACTCTCCTGCTTGATCCATAGTATCCCCTGGGCGCCCCGGATCAAAGCCTCCGTAGGAAAATCCTCCGGCGCGTTCCCCTCCTGCAGCAATATAATTCTCCCCCGCAGATCTAATCCCTTGTACGCCTGTGGTGGGAGTTCCGCATCACCGCGAAAACCGATGAATGTAAGCGGAGCCTCTACCTGACCGTCTCCCCCGTGTCCGGCGATCACAAAACCGAAATCCTCTTGATGAATGAATTTGACGGCTTCTGATCCGTCGGGGTTCAGCAATGCCAGTTCGGGTTGTTGAATCGGGCGAACGAGCTGGGATTCGATGGAGTAAATATAGCTGTTATGCATCCGGCCTGGATCTAACCCGAAGCTCTCGAATCGTTCGGCGATGTAATCGACAGCTTCCGCTCCTCCCTCTTGTCCATGCCCCCTCCCCGACATCTCGGCTAGCGTCTGCGCCTCCTGGTAGGCTCGCTCCCCGTTGAAAGCCATCGCTACTTTCGTGAACCATGGCGCCGGACCTGTTCGCTGAATGATATAAACCGTCGCCATGGACAGCGCAAACACGATTAATAACATGCGCTTTCGCAGAAGCACCGCTGTGTTCAAGCCATAGACTTCGATGTGGCGCCGTAGACCCTCACCAAGCGTGTTAAAACCCAGGACTGCGATGAAAAAAGCCAGCGCCGGGGGAAAAACCACAAACGGCTTCGAGCGCAGGTAGGTGAAACCCTCGGCGAGCATTGCGCCCCATTCCGGGATTTCGACGAGATGGAAAATCTGATTGACTTCGACCGCCACTTCGATCGAGATGCGACTCCCGCCGCCGATATATACGCCTACAAAACCCAGTTCTCCTAGCAGCATCATCACCGCACCCATCTCCAAGAATGTGATCACCAATAGCTGGGGAAGCACGTTGGGCAGCACGTGACGCACTGCTTTAGCCAATGCCGGCAGCCCCACGGCTTCTGCCCCCTCGATATAGGGCATCTTCTTCAGAACGAGGAATTCACTGCGTGTATATTGCGCGATCTCGGTCCAGCCCATAATCGAAAGCGCTATGATAAAAACCGGCAAGCCGCGGCGTATGTCGAGCGCGTAAATCAGGATCATACTGCTGACCAGCAGGGGTAGCGATGTTATCACCCCGATGATCCCCATGACGATCTGGTCCGCAGCTCGACCTTCGTTCCATCCCGCCAAGCCGCCCAGAGCCAGGCCTAAGAAAACCCGGGCCATTGTGATAAAGGCGCATGCCACAAGCGTATTTCTCGCTCCATGCATGAGCAAGCTGAGCAAATCAATCCCCCATCGATCGGTGCCGAGTGGAAATTCCTCTGATGGGGGCAGCGGCGGCTGGATGAACTGATCCAGCTCGCGATCAAAATGTGGAGTGATTGGCCGGCCTGTCAGGTAAGGATTTTGCGGGGCGAGTGCCGGTCCGAAGAGCACTACCAAGAAGAGCGCAAGAACAATTACTGTACCGAGAAGCAGAGGTACGTTTGTGAACACTGCTTTCAGAAGGGATTTTTTTCGCCTCTCTGCTCGCTCTGCAACGAAATCTTCCTCAGAAAGCAGTCTGGGAAGCTCAGAGAGATCCGATCGCGGATTCAAGATCTTCGAGAAGAGGTCTCTCACGCGTTTCACTTCAGATCCTCGAGGCGTGGGTCGATGATCCGAAAGGCTACATCCAGGATCAGGTTAAAGACCAGAAAAGTAACACCGAGAGCGAGTGCCAACGTCGCGACCAGAGCCGTCTGGCGGGCATTGATCGCCTGCAATAAGTTCAGCCCTATACCCGGCCAGTGGAAAAAAAGCTCGACTACCGGCAAACTCCCCAGGCTGAAACGCAGCGATACACCGATTGCGGTAAGCACCGGCACAGCCATATTCTTGAGAGCATGAATATTAACCGTTCGCATTCGAGATAGCCCTTTTGCATAGGCAGTGCGAATAAAATCCTGCTCAATAATGCGGCTGAGACTGATGTAGGAGGCACGTGACAGATAGGCCAGAGGCCTTGCAGATAAAACCAGTAATGGTAAAAACATGTGCTCGAAATCCCAGGCAAAACCGATGATGCTAACCAATCGGTGCCCGAAGGTTCTTAAGTAGAGAATCTCCCCTTGCTGTAAGAGAATCCCAACAAAGAACGATGGGAGCGAAATTCCAATAAGCGTGAGCGTCAGGATGGGCAGAACCAGAACCCTGTGGCGGGTAAGCGACAAGAAGCCGCCTGTTGCTACGCCAATAAGTGCCGAGCCAGTGAGCGCGAACAGCAATAACCCCATGCTGTTGATATACGACTCGCGCAAGATATCCCGGATCAGAACGGGAAACCCGTGTTCTGAAATAACAAGGCCTAGCTGCCCCTGGAGCGCAACCCCGATATAGGCAATTGTGTCTGTCCAGGCTAAGGAGGTATCTCTGGCCAGGTCAAGGCTAACCCCGGCACCGGAGGAATTCACAGCCATCCGCATCCCCAGATGGACAAAGAAGATGATCAACACACAAACCATGATGATGAAGAGGATGCGTCGGGCGAGGAATCTCAGCATGCTGATTTCATTAGGGGCTCGTTATGAGCGGTGTTCAGCGATAGCACAGCGGCTCAATCCTCAGGTAATCGTTCTCGATTTTGCAGCGCTGCCCGGATCGATGTCCGCAAGAGTATAGACAAAATTCGTTCAAGCCTCCATTGGAAAAGCTCCCTGAATCCGCAGCAGCATCTCTTTGATTTACCTCTCGGATGAACCCTTGGTTCACTCTGGAAAGGCCTCGTTTTTCCATGCGCTGATGACAACAGATATATCCACAGGCTGATTCGAGTGTAATCTCGGAGACAGGTGCTTATTTTAACGTATTGACCCGAATTTGAACCTCCCTGGGGATTTGTAAGTACCAATGAAGACTGAGAGAATGAGCGCGCAACTTCTTTAACTTTGAAAGGGAATTTGACATTGCGCCAAATGCCCGCGGTCAGTTTTTTTCTCCAGGGGCATTGCCGAACACGGGCAGACAGTCATAGGAACACAAGCGCGAAACAAGAAATCAAAGGAGCACTACATGACTGAAGCATTTGACTTCGATCGAGCTTGGATGGAAAAATTCCAGACCTATTTGGACGAGACGGTCGGGGAGGAGATCCGCGAGGTGGTTATCCAGGGCGGTGAAGACCTATCGGCTGACTCAAGCCGTCTTGAAGTCATCGAATGGACCCGGCAAGCGATGGAGCGGCTGGATTCGCTGGTAGATGAAAGGACCAGTTGCTCCATTCTTTCCGCTTGCGCCTGCCAATACCCAAAAGCGAATTTACAGGAAATTAAATCTGTTTACGCCGCTACAAAAGACATCGATCGGGTTCATGCCATGTTTCAGGATCAGTTCGAGTCCTTCCTGAGGAACACGATAGGCGTGAGCGAAGAGATGCTCGTCGAGATTGTAGATCGGGGCTTGGGTTCTGCAGGAATTAAACAGGGAAATACGATCATCTCCACGAAAATTCCGAAAAGCGGCTACTTGATCGAATACATGAATGAAACCGACCCGGAGATCAGGCGGCAAATCTACTGTCATTGCCCACGAGTGCGTGAGGCGGTTAAAGACAACCTGATGATCTCGACCACCTATTGTTATTGCGGCGCCGGTTTCTATAAAGCCATCTGGGAGGAGATCTTGCAGCAGCCAGTCGAAGTGGAGGTGCTTGAATCCGTCTTGAGCGGTGGTGAGGTCTGCAAGATCGCTATTCATTTGCCGGATGGCACCTGAGATCCGCTGCTGCTCTTATCTAACCACACCCGCCTCCACTCGGGGCGCGTTTCAACTCCATCTTGATTTTCGGCGTAAATTCCAGCTCGTATTCGTGGAAATCCGGATCGGCAATTTGGTACGCAGCGCCCAATGCTGATGCGAAGTCGTACCGCAATTCTCCCTCACCAGCACCTTCTAGCGGACGAATTCCAATATCCTCTTTCGCGAAAACATCCAGCCAGCCATTGATCCCGCCCTCCAAGATGTATACATTCGGGACACTTTCCGCTATCAATACCTTCCACGCCTTTGTCGCCTCGATTTCATCGTTGCTCATCAATACAAAAACAGTCTCGGGCGGCTCCAGGTGAAATTCTGAAGAAAGCCCGCCAAGTTCATCAACGGTAACGCGTCGTGCGTCTGCCAGATGGAAAAGGTTGTAGTCCGCCTCCTCGCGTACATCCAACATCACCAGTTTGAGTTCATGCTCGTGCATTACGTGGAGCAGCTCCCCCGTCTCAATCTGGACTGAACGGTCTACCAAGAGCGCCTCTTTCTCAGGAGCGATCTTCAACCATCGATCTAGCGTCGTTGGTTGACCGATGAGAAGCACCGCGACCGCACCAACCACCAGCAGCGCTGCCCCCGTATATCGGGCTTTCGGTTCCTTCGAAAGATCACGCTTGCCGATTATTCGCTCCAACTGCTCTCCGCCCCAGAACATGAACAGCGCCATAAGCACAACCCCAAGGACAACCACGCCAGTGTCCAAGCCCAGCCATTCGGGCAACATGAGCCGCCCGTAATAGGATGAATTCCAGAAGATATAGAACCAGTCTACAGTCTCGCCAAAGAGGAAGATGCCAAATACAGCGCCCAAAACGAAGAACAACCCATCGATTTTCATAGTCGCCATGGCCACCAGCGAGGTGCCCGGGCAGAAGCCCCCGATGATAAAACCGAACCCCATGATCAATCCGCCAACGATTCCAGGCCATAAATAAGTCGGGTTGATCCAGAGCAGGTTGATATCCAACAAACCCACCGCCGATGCAGCGAAAATTAATACCATTGCTGCAACAATGGCGGTGAACATCACTTTGAGCACCGTCATCTCGGTCAGGTAGAACTGCGCCGCCAGTTTGCGAGAGTTGCCGAAACCGGCAATTTCAAGCACATAGCCAAAAGCAAAACCTACCAGTAAAAAGAGAAGATACGCGCCGTACCTGCCCAGGACATCTGTTATTACGAGCGGAAAAGGTGCCATTGAATATCTCCTCTGCCTACGTCCACAATTTGCGGACGAAATACGCCAGCGCGTACCCGCCCCCAAAGATCGCAAACATCAACGCCCAGCTGCCTGCAGCCAGCGTTGCTCCACCTGATAGCGCCTGACCGGAAGTGCAACCTCGGGCAAATCGCGCTCCATAGCCCATAATCGCCCCACCGACAAATGCCATTAGCCAGCGCGTGCGGTTGGAGATGCGCGGGCCTTTGCCGGTCTCAACCCGCACCCGGCCGTTAATCCAGCCGGAGACAAAACCACCGATTATCACTCCTACGGAGACGAAAACGATCCAGCTATCGAGTGGATTCTTGACGCCACCGGCCATCGTCAGCAGGTACCTGGTTTGATCGATATGCCCAGGTACTACCAGGTCTTCGAAGAAGACAAGCACTCGGTTCAAACCCCCTGAGGCTCCAAGCCCATTTCCTGTCAGGAAAAAGGAGATAAACATTACGAGTCCCAGTAAAGCTCCGGCGAGATAGGGATCAACATACGGTTTGGGCTCGCGCCGTTGAAAGAACGTGCGTTTGGAACTGCTTTTATCCTGTATTCCTGTCGATTCCGTCATAAACTGGCTTCCTCCTTGTCCGGCCCATGTACTTCAATCTCCTCCCAGCCCATGATCATCGCCTTAATATCTGCGAGAGGAGTAGAACCGGTCGTCGTCAGATAGACATGCATAACAATAAAGGCCGCGAAGAACCATGCCGAGAGACTGTGAAGCGGTCCCAGGAAGGGCAAACCGCCCACACCTGAAACGATCCGCGGCCATCGCTGCGCCCCCCATATCAAGATCCCGGTAAGACCCTGAAGGGGCAAAAGGACGTTTAGAATCCCAAAGTACGTAATTTGCTGTAGCGGGTTTAGCTTCTTCTGAGGGTCCTTTTCGAAGGGGTGCTTTTCCCTGCGAAAGATCCCTCGTAGATAGTAGCTAGCCTGGGTTATTGCCTGATCGAAAAATCCTCTCGGCCGGGGGATGAATTGACGAATCTCTCCACTCGCAACGTGGTAGAACAGTGCAAGTACAGCGTTCACCAGCAGGATAGCCGCCAACACGTTATGTACCAATACGACATATCGAAAATTAAAAACAGCAAAGATATCCGGCTTGTGGATGATCAAACCTGTAAACAGCAATGTCACGATGACGATCGTCTGCAACCAGTGCCAAAGACGCTCGTAAACACCGTACATATAGACGCTCTTGACCTCAGGTTTCGGTCTCGGTTTCCGTGTTGCATCGATGACCCGAACTCCACCATGAATCGCGATTCCCAAGAGCACGCCGAGAAAAGCGAATCCTCCAATTCTGTCCGCCCATAGCGAGTTGTCGAGACCCAATACATATAGCCCCTGCTCCTCTGTGCTCGGTTGGTAAAAGAGTTCTCCCGATTCTTCGGTATAGAGGTCGCCGTTAAAGACCGTATTGCTGTCTGCAACAAATTCTGGCAACACCCCGCCCGGCATGTATGCAGCAAGCAAGAAAGGTTGTGTGATCCGCGAGGATTCACTGTGACACGCCTGACAGTCTTTTATTGCCCACTCGTCCGTGGTAACCGTGTGATTGATGCTGTACGGCTGGATCTCGCCCTTGATATGTGGATTCTCAAGACCAAGATCTTCCAAGTATCCTGCGATCAAGGACTCCTTCTCGCTGGAATCGATGACCAGTTCCTCATTGCTGAGCTCGCCATCTCCATCCTGATCAAAGAGGGTCAGGACATCCGGGTGATAGTCGTTCTCATCAAACCATGCGCTCTCTAAGTCGACCAACCGAACAGGTCGCTCCGGGTTCTCGGACACCCAAAACCAAGAAGAGACCAGGTTGAAGGGTGCGATGCTCTCCTGTCCATCGACATTCATGCGCGGAAGCCAAACCGGCTCAAAACCGACAACAAGTGCGGCGGTGGATTGCACGTCCCCCAGCACCCCCCGGCATTGTCCACTTGGCCCTCGGTCTAACGTTAACACAGTCCAATCCTGCTGCTTCAATGCATTGGAGTACATTTGAGGGATATGGCACGTTTCACAGCTCAATGCTTCAATATGTCGCTCTTGGTATGGCAGCCAATCGTGACCGGCTTCGGTTGTATGGCATGACTCACAGCGCCGCATTGTGTCCTTTAAACCAGGGGCCACCGTGCTCTGTGCGCTTGCCCCTCGGGCGAACTGATGCAAAGGTTGGTAGAGATATTCGCCAAGTTCAAGCCGCCTTGGATCGAAGGTTAGATGCTCGGGACGGGTCGATTCGTCCTCGCGAAAATAAACGGGGTCATTGAGCGAGAAATGGCAATCTGTACAATCCAGCAGCCTTTCGGCGTGAATGTCCCAGGTTCGTGATAAGTCTCCCTTGTTGGCCAGATTCATACCCGTATCTGAAAGACGCTGAGAGGAGATGATTTGACCTGTCGTGACGGTCCGGAATCTTTGTGGAGAACAACCAATAACGGTAAGCGGACCCGAGAGATCATCGTGTACCAGACCATGGCACACGCCGCAGTTTTCGTTTTGCGGATCCTGAATGTTCACAAATTCCGACAGGAGACTGCCATCATCATCAAATGCATCTGTCGACCAAACGTAGCGGTCGCTAACACGCTGGACTATCCCGCTGTCCAGGAGCGTAGCTGTGTTCGCCCACTTGAAGCTTCCCTGCTGTAATGCCTCAATCCGCGCTTCGTTATTCGGCCCCGATGTATGGCAAAGGAAGCAGTTCATTTCAACGACACCTGATTCTTGCCAATCCCAGGGGACGACTACCCCTGTATCCGGATCTAAGACATGTGTCTCCGGGTCGCCCGGTCTAACCTCTTTCTGGTCGAGACGTTCGCCATCTCGGCTGTAAACTGCCGGACCACCACCAACATGACGCTCACCGAGAGACATAATCCATGCTGCTGTTCCAAGATCCAATCGTTCATCGCCTTCCGGCGAGATGTAGCGATAGAAAAACGGAGCCCATTTCCCGAAAACGCCGGGGCTCAAATCCCAAGGGCGTGCATCAGGCGCCTCGCCCGGCGCGTGGAAGTCATTTAAACCCGCGTCTGCATGGAAGCTGTGCCCCTCAATGAAATCTGTATCGTGACAGGCACCGCACGTATTCATCGTCGACACCGCACCCCCAGACTCGAGCACATTCGCACCCTGATCATCCAGGAGTGGGAAAGTCGGGTGAATGGGAGAAGCCTGTAGCGGTTCTGGGCCAGCGGCTCGCCCGACAGCCACGCCGCCCATCACAAGGATCACCAGGAGAAAAAGACTGGTGATGTAAATCAGCGGTTTCGACTTGAGGTTTTTTGTAATGCGTTGCATCGTGTCGATATCCCTCACTTGGCTACGTGGCCTTCCTGGAAGCGGTTGCCCCACTCGATCGGGTCACCGTCATAACCCAGTGCGAGCCAATCCAAACGCCCACCTTCAGCGTGGCAATCTGCGCAATTAAGTGCATGTCCAACGGGCGCAACCATATGTGATATCGGCCAATACATCTCCGTATCGGCAAAGTCATACTCCCCACTGAACTCCATGCCGACGGCCTCAGACCCAAGCTGTAAGGCTTGTTCCCAGTCAAACTCAATCCAGTAACCCCCTTCACCAACCGTCTTCGGCTGCAGAAGGTAGTTATAGACGGTATCGTACGGTTGTGTGGCACGGTGGACCTTGAATGGAAAGATCAGTGCGTCTGGGTTGCCGATGTCACCTTCGGGAGGGTTCATAATGGTCGCAATGCTCGGGTCAATGGTGTCACCAAGGAGATAGCGATCACGGATGCCAGCATACCAGTAATACTCTGGCGTGAAATCGCTTTCGTATACGAAGGCTCCCTTTATTTTTAAATACGTGTGTTCATCTTCTTCAATATCCTGCCCTGCAGCTGACCAATCCCAGAACATTTTTGTTGGATCCTTCACAGCTCCCTCTGGGATATGGCAGGTCTGGCATGCAACCGCCGAGACGTGGGCATTTAGGCGTTCATCCTCATGCAAATCCTCTGCATGACAATCCGTGCAGTAGGCCTGGTTCTCGAAGTCTAGACTCACAGAGATCGACCTACCGCGAATCTCATGATCTTCGGCTTTATGACAGTCGATGCAGAGGAAGTCATAGCGCCCCATGTGTACATCCACACTTTCAGGAGGGTGCGAGAGATGCGCATCGAGGTCACCATGCTTCACGCCGTTCCCTCCGCCGCCAACAAAATGACAGCTGCCGCAGTCGTCGCGGTTCGGCACTCCAACCCCTTTGGCAACTGCCTCCAGATCAACACCCTCGACCGGGTAGCCTGCATATCCCTTTACATAGAGCCCGCTGTTGTCGTGGCATATCAGACAATCCACATTCTCGGCCTTGGAGAAATCGAAATCCGCATCCTCCCATCCGTAACCGGCATGGCAAGAAGTACATCCGGGCCAGTTGGACTGGACGCCGATGCAGAAGTTATTTAACGAAGTCTTCTTCCCGATCGTCACTGCCTCATCGCGCCCTTCAATCTCGTACGGCTCGCTCTCCCATGTCCAGTGAACAGTCTGCATAATTTCCCAGGCAGCTTCTTCATGACATTCAAGGCAAGCACGGGTGACATCGGAGCCGCTCTCGTAAGGCCCTTGCATGAGATCAGAGTGATCTGTGTGTGGTGCGCGCACGGGCACAAAATCCCAGGGATCCACTGCAGAGGACCTATCCCAGGGGATGAAGATCACAATGGGCACTATGACCAGAGCCAAGATAAAAACAAGCCCAACAACCCAGATGAATTTGAAATCCTTCATATTCATTCCTCAAAACTTGCGTTCTTTCTCATCTCTGAATTTTCTTCCACCGCGGATAAACGGATCGGCAGTGACCGGTATTAATCTTCAATATCAGCGGAACGGGTGATGTTTGCGCGATGCTGCAATTGATCTCGCATCACCTGCCGTAGGATATCCAGGGCTTCGATCAGCCGGTGATCAGCTAATCGGTATACGATCGATGCTCCATCTCTTTTGCCTTGAACCAAACCTCGCTCACGTAAAATCTTCAAGTGGCGCGATATTGAAGGTTGGCTGACCCCCAGTTCCTCCGTCAGCTCTTTCACGGTCCTTGATTTTTCCGCAAGGGCATAAATCAACAACTGCCGCCGTTGGTCCGCCAATGCGTAGCAGAAATCTGCGTGCAGGTGTGAGAGCTCCTCGCTCAAAGGTGATGTGTGGTTGGTCATATTCTTTTATCCGGATATGCGCATAAGAACATATACCCAATATTAAACCGCGAACGGTGCTGGATTTGCAGAGTATGTTGTCCTTCTTAATTGTGATATTTGTCACATAGACCCACATGCCGCATGGTTTACCAGAACTACACTCAAGGCTTTTGCTCTATAGTTCCTTCTCTGGAAAGGCTCTCTACCCAATGGGGAGGGAACGATGGCATACGATCAAGCCCTGGCAGAGCGAGTGCGGAACACGATCTCTAGTGAGACCGGCTGGGTTGCGAAAGAGATGTTCGGCGGGATTTGGCTTTATGCTGCATGGCAACATGGCGTGCGGCATGATCGACGATAACCTGATCGTGCGCGTTGGTCCTGATGCCTACGAATCCGCACTTGAAGAACAACACACGCGGGTCTTCGACATGACCGGCCGGCCAATGAGAGGCTGGGTTGTCATCGATCCTCCGAGGCTCAGTATGGAGAGTGACGTACATTCTTGGATTCAACGGGGGATCGATTTCACGATGACCCTGCCTGCAAAATAGCGCTCAACAAGCGGGGATAGGTATCGCTGTTGGCGAGATTCCCCTCACCCAAAACAAACTCGGTCTATCAACCACCTTCCCAGCAACTCACCAAATAAACTCGCAAGTTGCATTAACACACCCTTAATATCCAATAGCTATAATAATCCTCCGCGTTTTGTCCATCGTTAGCAAGCAGAGCAGAGGATAGGTGAAGATTTAAATGGCTAATAAACAAGAAAACGACCAGCCAGCAATGAAGGTGATAGAAATCGCTACACTCGGCGGCGGATGCTTCTGGTGCCTGGATCCCATCTTCGATGAACTGACCGGCGTTAAAGCTGTCGAAGTGGGGTACGCTGGTGGAGCCGTCGCCGATCCTTCCTACCAGGATGTCTGCTCCGGGACAACCGGTCACGCCGAAGTCGTTCAGATCTCATTCGCTCCCGAACTTGTCTCCTTCGGTGCGATCTTGGAGGTGTTCTTCAGCGCCCATGACCCCACAACGCTGAATCGACAGGGCGCAGATGTCGGATCGCAGTATCGATCTGCAATTTTCTATCATAATGAAGAGCAAAGACAAGCCGCTGAAGATGTGATCCGGCAGATCGAAGACGATGGCACCTGGGAAGAACCCATCGTAACCGAAGTTGCCCCATTCTCGATATTTTACCCGGCGGAGGCGTACCATCAGAACTACTTCCGCAATAACCCCAACCAGGGCTACTGTCAGGCAGTTATCAATCCAAAGGTCGCCAAATTTCAAAAGCACTATGCGGATCGACTCAAGAGCAGCTAAGGAACTTCCTTTCAAGTCTCAAAGGACGATTGGGGGAATCGGCTGATTAACGAGATTTCGGGCAGTGGAGCGCCAAAGATGATTCGCGCCCTGTTTCTCTGTCCGCACAACTCCGCTTGCTCGCAGATGGCTGGAGATCTGCCGCGCTTCATGTAGCCTAAAATCGCTAGTACACTATCTGTATCAAGAGACCGCGACTTTTAATAGGAACAAGGCATATGCTGTGGTTTCACTTTGAAATCGGTTGGTTCAATCTTTGGATTCTGGCTCTGATTATATTCATTGCCCCAGTTCTCCTGAATCTCGCCCGGGGAGAGCGGGGGAAAACAGGGTTAAGGCGCGCCACCGAACTTCCCCCGTTGTCACAAGCAGAACATGTTGCCTACATGATGGTGATGTCCCCACAGTTCCTTCTTCCGCTATATGCCATCTTCGTACCCTTCACCACGAATACAACTTTACTCAGTGCGGGGCTGCTCCTTTTTACCGCCGGGCAAACGCTTCGACTTAAGAGCATCTGGGATTACACCACTGCTGCCCCGGCCGAGTTGATTAATCACGGCGTTTATCGAATCTCACGAAACCCTGGATATTTTGGCGCAGCATTGGTCTACCTGGGAATGGGTATTGCCGGCGGCTCTGGGTTAATTGTTGCCATAGCCCTATATTGGTTTGTAGGCTATCAGTGGGTAGCAACGGTGGAAGAACGTTCCTGCCAGGAAAAGTGGCCGGAGGGATTCGCGGCATACAAGCAGAAAACAGCAAAGAACTTTGTGTTCTTTTAACTCACCAGGAGGATCGCCCTGGGTTTCCAAGAAGCGAATGCGCTCGATCTGCTTGCTAACCCGCCCTAAGCGGGGTCTAATGAGCTAAATCTTCAGAAAAAGGGTTATGTTCATGGACGGAGGCTTGATTTATGTATAAGCGAATTTTATTACCCCTGGACGGTTCCCCTCTGGCAGAACAGGCCCTACCGCATGCCATTGCTTTAGCCAAGCACTACCACTCAGAGTTGATTCTAATGCGAGTCCTCATCCCATTACCAAGTCCCCCCACAACTACAGAAGCGGCTCTACAGAGGGCAACGGAGGAGATGGCGATTCTTGCCCGCGAGTACCTTGATCGCGTCGCCGCCGACATCCAAGAGCATGGTATCCCTGTACAGATGGTTACTATCGGGGGACGCCCGCACTTTCAAATTATCCAGTATGCCGAAACTAACCAGGTGGACCTGATTGTGATGTGCTCACGCGGGCAATCAGGACTGAGCCGCTGGTTGTTGGGCAGCGTCTCTGATCGTGTGGTGCGCGGCGCCAATGTGCCAGTACTGATGGTGCGCGGTCAGAAAATGGAGTCACTAACGAGCCCATAAGGTCTTTTCCTGACCGTATTCCAACATCCGGGCCGATCAGACAGGATGGAGTCCCGGGCATAGTGTCGATCGGCGACGTTTGTCAGTGAGTTGCGTGGTCCGCTGCCTATAGAAGAGGATCCAGAAAGTATTGCGGTCCCTTGACATATTTTCACTCTTGGTCTTAGCTATTGAATTGCTAACAAGCACCAAGAACAGCGATGAGATGAGTAAAATATACGGGATTCAAACGAACAATAACGGGAAATCCCAAAGAGTCAGAAAAGAAATGTAATTCCGCAAGCCGAACGAGCAGCCTGTCGTGCCAAATAGGTGCCGACACAGACCCATGACTTGGCCTATGGAGGCAGTACGTGAAGCGAACCATATTGTATAGTCTAGCCGTTGTGGGAATCATAAGTCTCGTTGGGGGCATCTGGTGGCTGCTTGCCCAGCCCACCGATGGGGGATATGGACCAGCCTTTTTCATTTCCACCAGCATCTTTTTGCTCGTCTTTGCCGCCATCAGTTTGCGTTGGATGCACGAAACAGCGGCGGCGTTACTGGGCGCGGCGGCCGTTTGGCTTGTTCACTACATCGGCGGCACTTTCTTCCCCGCCCTGCACATCATCGATTTTGAAGAGTCTATGACCTTTGTGGACTGGAACGTCATCTGGCTGATCATGGGCATGATGATCTTTATGGCCATGTTCAGCGAAACCGGCGCCATTAACTGGATTTCCTTCCGCACTTTTCGTATGGCGAAGGGCAATGCCTGGCTGTTGGTGATGAGCCTGGTCATTCTCACTGCCGTGCTCTCGGCTTTTCTCAACGACGTGACGGCCATCCTGCTCGTGGTGCCGTTGTCCATCGAGATCGCTCAGACAGTAGGCATCCATCCCTTCGCTTTCGTTATCCCTGAAGTGCTGGCCTCCAACATCGGCGGAGCAGCGACCATCATCGGCGACCCACCCAGCACTATCGTCGGCTCGCACCTTGGGTTAAGTTTTATCGATTATCTAGTCCATATGGCGCCCGTCGCCATCCTGTGTATGATCCCCTTCTTGATAATAATTAGCTTTCTCTACCGGCGTGATCTTGCCGGTGCTAAGGAAAAATTCTCGCCGGCTCTGATGGCCCGACTGGAAGCCGATGCTCACATTACCGACTTCCCTCTGCTGCGCAAAGCCGGGCTGGTGGGACTGCTGATGATTATCTTGTTTTTTACTGGAGATTACTTCGGTGGTATTCCACCCAGCGTCATTGCCCTAAGCGGTGCGGCGATCCTGGTCGCCTGGGTGCGGCCTGACATGCACCGTATGCTTCACGAGGTCGATTGGACAACGCTGATATTCTTTATCAGTATCTTCATCATCGTAGGCGGACTTGAGGCAACCGGGGTCATCGCCTGGATGGCCGGAATCATCGGCGATCTTGCCAGAGATAGCCTGAAAATGGCAACGACTTTGATGGTATGGATACCAGGCGTAGCCTCTAGCATCGTGGCCAACATCCCCTTCACCGTTGCCTCTCTGCCTATTGCTGACTATTTAACTGCAACGATACCAGGCGCTGAGAATGGGGTTTTATACTGGGCGCTCATCTTGGGCGCCGACCTGGGGGGTAACGCCACAATCCTGGGCTCCGCACCCAACATTGTCGCCGTCGGCTTGTTGGGCCAGGCTGGCTACCGTCTCGGATTTGGCCGTTTTATGCGTGACGGTGTGCCGGTAGCGATTGCCACCCTTTTATTGGCAACTGTATGGTTGCTGGTGCGGTATTGAGGAGGAACAACATGGGTATGATTTTATGCGCCACCCGCGGGGGCGAGGCCAGCTACCCCACCCAAGATGCCGTCATCGCTCTAGCAAAGGAACAAGGCGACGAGCTGACTTTTCTCTACGTGGCGGATGTTAGCTTTCTGAACCAGACGGCTGCGCCCATGGTGGTAGACGTGGAATCGAGGTTGGAAAAGCTGGGTCAGTTCCAGTTGGTAATGGCCCAGGAGCGGGCAGCAGCACAGGACATCATAGCCCAGGCTATCGTGCGCACGGGGCAATTGCGGGCGG
>CAYLOO010000030.1:0-29347 GCA_964385355.1 uncultured Anaerolineaceae bacterium | reverse complement strand
ACCAATCGCGGATGTTTTCCAACCAGTTGTAATAAACCTTTTCAAATCTCTCCGGGACAATCTGGATTTGTCCGCTTCGCACGGCTTCCAGAGCGGGCGCGGCGAGCGATTCCATGCGGACAAACCACTGCGTCGATACCATTGGTTCAACGACTTCGCCGCCGCGTTGGCTACGCGGGATTTGCATTGTGTACGGTTCAGTCTTCAGTGTTAACCCTTGCGCTTCCATATCCGCCCAGAGCTTCGTGCGACACTCGAATCGATCCATGCCGGCGTACGGGCCGGCTGTATCATTCATGGTGGCATCCGCATTGAGTATGTTGATAACCGGTAGATTATGCCGCTGACCAATCTCATAATCAGCCGGGTCATGTCCGGGTGTGATCTTCAACGCGCCTGTTCCAAACTCCAGGTCGACGTAATCATCGGCGATGACCGGAATTTGACGATCGAGAATGGGCACGAGACAGGTCTTTCCGATTAAGTGCTGATACCGTTTGTCCTCGGGATGAATCGCAACTGCTGTGTCGCCGAGTATCGTTTCAGGCCTGGTTGTTGCCACAGGGATATTCTCATCAGACCCTTCCACACGATAATTGAAGTAATACAGAAAACCCTGTTCTTCGTGATATTCCACCTCGAGATCACTAACCGCTGTTTGGAGTCCCGGCGACCAATTGATCAGATAAGTTCCGCGGTAAATATACCCTTTCTCATACAGCCGGACGAAGGCTTCCAGAACTGCCGCGGACAAGCCCTCATCGCGCGTAAACCTTTCTCGTGTCCAATCGCAGGAAGCCCCGAGACGGCGCAGCTGCTGCGTGATGATCCCCCCATATTTTTCCTTCCATTCCCAGGTCTTCTGGACAAACGCCTCGCGTCCGATTTCTTCCCGCGTGACTTCATCCGTCCTTAGAAGGTATTTTTCGACCTGAAGTTGAGTGGCAATTCCAGCGTGATCCGTCCCCGGCAGCCATAACGTAGGAACGCCAGTCATCCTGCTATGACGGATCATCAAATCCTCGATGGCGACAAACATGGCGTGTCCGATATGCATCTCTCCGGTGACATTCGGTGGAGGCATGGAGATGACATAGGGTTTCACCCCTGGTTGAATCTCCGGCGTGAAATATCCAGATTCTTCCCACCACTGGTAAATCCGGCTTTCCACATCTTGAAAATTATAGGTCTTGGCAAGCTTGAAATCAGACATCGCTCAATCTACCTCCTCGAGAGGGTGGTTTCTCATCCCTCGATCTCAATGGCCCATTAAGGGTCCATTAAAAAGAAAAACCCTTTGTCCATGAGGACGAAGGGTTAAACCTCCGCGGTACCACCTCAGTTCGCCGCACATCCCTGTACGAGCGCTCTTATTGCCCTGGACCAGCATCCGGGCTTCGCTGTAACGGGCTCACCCGCGCCGCTCTACTCCTGTCGACCTTCAAACAGTTTCTTCGGCGGGCGCATCGGGCGACTTTCAGCCGCTGCCACTGCGGAGGGCTCTCAGTCTCTGGCCTCTCCTTCTCTGTCAGCGCTTATCGGCTTACTCCTCCCGATGATGTACGCCTTTTCTCTTCGGTTGTTGTGCAAGATTATAGCAGAGAATGGAATGCAGCGTCAATTTTTCGGCCTTCGCTTCCTCATTCCTCTGCAGCTGCTTCCGACTCTTCCGGCTGGCGAATTGGGAACCAGATGGTAAATGTGCTGCCTTCACCAAGCTTGCTCTCGACAGACACTCTCCCGCCGTGCTGCTGGACGATGGACTTAACAATTGCCAGACCTAAACCCGAACCTTTGATTTCTAAAGTTGCACGTCCCCGGGCCCGATAGAATTTTTCGAACAGGCGTGCCTGATCCGTGGGAGCGATGCCAAGGCCATTGTCCTTTACCTGTACAATCTGGAAGTCATCCTGCTGCTCGGCATGGATGGTAACAGAACCATTAGCTGGCGTGTATTTCAGGGCATTATCGACCAGATTCGCAATCGCCTGGCGGATGAGTGTCGCATCGACTTCGACCTGCTCCATCTCCTCTTCAAGCTCTACGTCTAATGTGATCTGCTTATTCACGGCCTGTGGTCGATATGTGTCCAAGACCGAATCAAGTATGGAACTCAGCGAAATAGTTTCCACATCAAGTCCGACACCAGCCTCTATCCTGCCTAGATCCAGCACATTCCCTATAAGTTCTCCCATTTGGTCCGCGCTTGTGAGAATCTTACTTATAAATTCCTTCTGCTGTTCGTTCATCGCCCCGACCATGCTAAGCATGGTGGCGTAACCACGCATCAGCGTTAAGGGAGCTCGCAAATCGTGGCTCACAGTTGAGACAAACTCCGATTTGAGTATGTCGAGCTTCTTGTAATGCGTGATGTCCCATAGAACACAAACACGGCCCGAGGTGCCTTCATCAGGTGAGTGGATGTCCGAAATGGAGGCGAACATTACTTTCCCTTGATCCAAACGGATTTCAACCGAACGCGATTCGGTCTCTGATTCTTCAAGCAAATCGAGCAGCTCTTGTGACTCGATACACTCTTCCACCAACTCACCTAAAGATTCTTCTGCGCTTCGTTTTAAGACGACTTCTGCCGCCGGATTAGCGAGCGAGATGCGATTATCCGTATCGATCAAGATAACTGCATCCGGTGTTGTCTCAAGCACAGCAGTGAGCTGCAGACGTTCTTGCTCCGCCTGTTGGTACAGCCGTGCATTCACTACTGCAACCGCAAGCTGTCCTGAGAGAATAGACAGGAGCCGCAACGTATCTGGGGTAAAAACTTGAGGCTGCCGGTAACCCATCCACAGGACTCCAACAAAAACATCCTCATTCTGCAGCGGCACAGCGGTCATCGCTTCAAGGGGAGTATTGAGGGATTGAATATCCAGCACTGCTTTCGCCCGTGTCGGGTTCTCAAGCGTGAACCTCCCAGAGGTCTCACAAAGTTCGAGAATTTGAGCGTCGAGCGCAGACCAGTTTCCGGGATCATCGCCAGCAGTGTAGGTCTCAATGCGGAAGTTAATAGTTTCATCCGGGCTGAGGGCAAGGTGCACAAAATCCGAACGAGTAAGATCCTTTATTCCTGAAAGGATTGGCGGCAGCGATTCGTCAAGGTTAAAGGAACTCGCCACCTGCTGGCTCGCGATGAGAAGCAAGCCCATTTCATCCAGGCGAGCTTTAAGACGTCTGCGCATGCGCTCGAAAGAAAGAGCCAGGCGGCCTATTTCATCTTGCCCTTCACCTACCACCGGCTGCGCCAGGTTCCCGCGCGCGATCGACTGGGCAACACTCGCCATCATTCGCAGGGGCTGCGTTAATCGCCGGCTGATTAGATAAACGGCGAGGAGCATAACAACGCCGACCGCCAGGACGACGAAAAACAAGTTAGCCGCAATCTGCAAGGCCAGCTTCTGGACCTCACTCTGCGCTACTGTTATAACAACCCGCCAAGGGTAACCGGCGACTTCATTCAAGTTGACCAACCGGCGAGTACCGTCGGGAGCTGTCTCTAAAACCACCTGATTGATGCCAGCTTCGCTGCTTTCAAATGTCAACATTAAGCGGCGCGGATCGTTGTGAACAAGGATTGTGCCATCTGCGTCGATGATGAAAGCCTGCCCAGGGGCAAGTCCTTGAATGATGTCCATAACCGGCAGGAGGTAGGGATTGGTATCCAGATCCGTCACGCCCACAACCGCACCAATCGGCTCATCGCTTTCCGGAGAGCGGACAGGTGTTACAAAAGCCAACCGAGCCGAGGCAGTTTCCCTGTCCGGTCGCAGGACCACCTCTTCAGGGACGCCCAGGAGCACAGCATCCAAAGCTGCCCCTAATTCGAAAGGGGTCCCCTCAGACAGAATACCCTCCGCGGGATACACAGCGAGTTGATTCATCTCCTCATCGAAGACGGCAAGTGTCCGGAAGAAGGCGATTGTCCGCAGGAACGACTTCATCTGTTCTTCGGAGACACTCTTGTTTGCGACCGCTGGACTCAGCTCCTCGGCTATGTGCGTTTCGATCGATCTTCCAGTTTGGATGAAGTATGGGATGGTACTCGACACTTGATCGGAGGTCTGAAGCATCTGTTTTTCAATAAGGTCTTGTGCTGCTTGCTGTGCGAGGACCCAATCCCCGATGAGCAGCACGCTGCTTGAGATAACACCTACTACGACTAGGGTTGAGAGCAACCGCGCAGCAAGCGATCGGTTATAAGGTCCAACCACAAGTCTCTGCGGTGAATGCCAGGGTATCCGTTTTGAATTGCGCAGCCAAAGGCAGATCCCGCCGGCGATACTCGTCTCAATTAAAGCCGCAAAATACGTGGGTTGAAGCAGAGAAAATGTAAAATCTAAGGCATCATAAAAACTGCCGCCGCTGTATATGTAATGCTCCACACTGCCCAATGTCCCCAGCGCAAGGCCACCGACTAAAGCGGCGATGAGCGGGTTGCGCCCTGCACGCCCCAGCCACTCACGATAATTCTGCCGTAATAACCGGGAAACCAGTGTAGCCACAAGAGCCATGTGCAGCGGAGTGAGGATGCTGTGTGTCTCCCAGGCGCTACGCGCTAGCCCACCCACAAAGGCGATCAATATCGCCGGTCCCCCCCCTAAGAAACCAGCCGCGAACAGCCAGGGGAATGCTCCAAAAATCGAGAAGGCAGGTCCCTCTACGCCTTGAGGGACTCCGGGAATGACCAGCATTGATGGTGTCGGAAGCCGAAGCATGAAGAGCTGAGCGGCGAGTGGAGCGGAGAGAAGGAGAAGCAAAAAAGATGGCTCTCGAATCCAACCCTCAACCTGACGGCGGATCTTAGCCCAATCTTGGTGAATTAAGAAAAACACTAGGAGCAGCGCGATTTCCCCCAAGAGGAGGAAATAGCCGGATGGGCGTAGCGGTAATCCAATCGAGGGGCTCCCCGAAAATCCCCATAACTCAATCGTCATCTAGGTAAGGTACCTTTGATATCCATATAGAATAAGATTATATAGCAGCGTTGCACGCAATCAAAACCCAATTATCACCTTTAGGTTCTTCCCTCACCAATCTGAGCGCAAGTTTCGGTGACGTCCTTCTGATGAGCCCTTCGATAGGCTCAGGAGAAATCCTTAAAGAAATCTCCATAATGCTGCTTGAGATACACCCGTTTCGTCTTCGGGTTTCTCTTTGAAGCTCAATCTATGGAACCGAGTTCCATTCCGTTGCGCCGGATGCCCCATCCTTAATATCATTGCGAGCCCTTCGGTTTTACTCAGGATAAACTCCGCGAAGCAATCTCCTAGATCTTTATGCAGAGATTGCCACGTCACTTCGTTCCTCGCAATGACCGGATCGGGAAGAGCCGCGCAGCGGCGACGGAAGAATTTCCATGAGGTTTCTGATACTGATGGCTTCCCTAATTACACCTGAAGGGTACTTTAGGGGTACTTTAGGAGTACTTTAGGAGTACTTTAGGGGTACTTTATCTTCTTGCAATATCGTTCACTGTTATGTTAAACTGCGATGACTAGTGGATCATCGCTAAGGTGCTTTCCTGATGACCAATAAAGTACTAATCATAGATGATGACGTCGACACGTTAAAACTCGTTGGCTTGATGCTTGAACGCCAGGGTTACGAGATCTCCGTCGCCAGCAACGGGACGATTGGGCTCGCTAAAGCTGCGGAGGACAAGCCAGAGTTGATCCTCCTGGACGTAATGATGCCAGATCTCGACGGATATGAGGTCACGAAGCGTCTCCGCTCCAACCCGGCTCTTGCTCATATTCCCATCATCATGTTCACCGCAAAAACGATGGTAGACGATAAGGTGGCAGGCTTTGAAGCTGGAGTCGACGACTATCTGACGAAACCCACCCACCCGGCTGAACTTACGGCTCATGTGAAAGCGGTGCTTGCTCGCTCTGCACAAGCAGTTGCAGCGCCTGAGGCTAATGCTCAAATCGTCGCATTCCTCGGATCTCGAAGCGGCATTGGAACGACAACACTGGCCTTAAACTCCGGAGTCGCACTTCTCGATCAGGGCTATGATGTAATCATCGCCGAGATTAACCCGGGTCACGGCTCGATGGGTTTGGAACTGGATATCCAGGACCCCTCCGGTCTATCCAACGTACTCTCCAGATCTTTGAAGGACATCCATCTCAGATCTGTAGAGGCAGAGATCGTCAATCACTCGAGTGGTGTCCGCTTGCTACTTTCGTCTTTCCATCCCCGGGAAACAGAACTTGAACAAGCCGTCCCCCAGATTGAAGCGGTTGTATCCAACCTAGCCTCAATGTGCGACTTGCTCATTCTCGACCTTGGTTCAGGGCTGAAACCCTACACGAAGCCCCTTTTACAGCAATGCGCTCGCATCATCCTGGTTGTGGAACCAATCTACCCCTCGGATGCCATGGGACGTGCATTACTGCAAGAACTAGAAACGAGCGGTATTAATACTAGCAAGGTTGGTCTTGCGCTTATCAACCGCGTGGGAACAAGCCTACAAGTCCCCTGGAGACAGGTGGAAAGTGACCTTGGAATTGAATTAGCGGGGATCGTCTCCCCTGCCCCCGAGCAAGCTCATCAAGCTTCACAAGCGGGATCGCCACTTGTTGACTCCTACGCTGATTCTTTGGTGAGCGAACAAATCCGCAAACTCGCTGAATCTCTCGCTACGTACCTTCATCCTCCCAAAGGTTGATGGCGTTTGTGACTCACTCTCAACTCGCCGAATCTATTGAGAAGAGCGCGGCCGTATTCCGCTCCGCCCGCCGGGTGGTTGCCCTCACTGGCGCAGGGATCTCTACCCGCTCTGGAATCCCCGACTTTCGCTCCCATGATTCTGGTCTTTGGAAAAAGTTTGACGCAATGACGGTAGCCTCTCTCACCGCCTTCCGTTATCACCCAGAAGACTTCTTCAAGTGGGTTAGACCCCTTGTGAAAACAATGATTGATGCTGATCCCAACCCGGCACACACCGCGCTCGCGGAATTGGAACATGCTGGTTTTTTGCAAGGCATCATCACTCAAAATATCGATGACCTCCATCGCAAGGCAGGATCTACATGTATTTACGAAATACACGGTCATTTGCGTGAGGCAACGTGCACATTGTGTTATCAAAAGCACAACGCAGAAAGCCTGATCAATGACTTTGCCCACACCGGCGCTTTGCCATATTGCGATCATTGCGGCGGTTTGCTCAAACCGGACATCATCCTTTTTGGCGAGCAGCTGCCGTCAAGTATTGTTAGCAAGGCGCAAGCCCTAATCGATGAAGCGGACCTGATCGTGGTCGCCGGCTCATCTTTGGAAGTCATGCCGGCAGCTTCGATGCCGATCCCTGCATTGAACGCTGGCGCTAAACTCATTATCATCAATAACGAACCGACATACCTTGACGTACGCGCGGATTTCGTCATCCACGAAGATGTAGCGGCTGTGCTGCCGATGATCCTTCAAGAGGTGCTACGTGAGCCCAAAGAAACAAACCGACTTATCAACAACCAATAACCACAACGGCGCAGACGCGCTGTTAAAGCGATATGATCGCCTCCTGGAGATGACCTCGGATCTGGTGTCAACTTTAGAACTGAGCACACTCCTGCAAATGATCGTTGACGCTGCTAAAGAGCTGACCGACTCCCAAGACGCTGCTCTACTCCTCTACAATTCACAAAGGAATCAACTTTACTTCGAAGCAGCAACCGTACCGCTCCGCTCTGACGACACGTTAATCGCGATACCGCCTGAAAATAGTGTCGCCGGATGGATATTCACTCACCGTGAACCACTTCTTGTGGATGACGCTCTAGAAGGTTCTCGTTTCTTCCGCGAGGTTGACTTGATAATATCGTTCCGCTCAAAATCGATCCTCGGCGTGCCCCTGAGAACCAAAGATAAGACAATCGGTGTAATCGAAGCGGTGAATAAACTCGAAGGGTCATTCAGCGAACAAGATAAGCATGTCCTGGAGGCATTAGCCGCCCAGGCCGCAATCGCCATCGAGAACACACGTCTATTCAAACAAAGCGACATCGTAGCAGAGATGGTCCACGAACTGCGAACACCACTATCTGCTTTGTCAGCAGCCGTCCACCTCCTTCAACGACCAGAATTAGAAGATGAACAACGCGGCAAGATCAGGCAGACCCTTTTCAACGAGGTACAGCGCCTTAATGAACTGACGACTAACTTCTTAGAACTCTCCCGGCTTGAATCAGGCAGAGTTCGATTCGAACGCGAACCCGTTCTCCTCGAAGGTCTCGTTCGTGAATGCCTTGAAATTATGCGGCTTCAAGCGGATTCTGTGGGGGTCAACCTTGAAACCGACATCGATCGCACACTATCCCCGCTGATGGGTGATCGCAGTCAATTAAAAAGGCTTCTATTAAACCTGATAACGAACGCGATTAAATACAACCAAAAAGAGGGTTGGGTGCGAATCGCATTGCAGCGTAAAGGTAACGATGCATTGTTGGTGGTTTCGGATAACGGAAAGGGCATCCCAGCCAAGAATATACCCAACCTTTTTAACCGTTTCTACCGGGTACCAGATCAGGATGGTCTCATTAGTGGCACGGGATTGGGCTTGGCAATCGCCAGACGTATTGTACTAAATCACGGCGGCACTATCGAAGTTCACAGCAAGGTCGGCGAAGGCACGACCTTTAAGGTCATTCTACCTTTTGGTCTGAGTGAGGAAAGCGCGCTCCACTAACGGCGACCGAACTGCCTCTCCAATGCATCTACAGATAAATGAATCATCGTTGGCCGTCCATGAGGACATGTTCGCGGCATTGAACATGACTCCAGATCCCTGAGCAGTTGCCGCTGCTCTTCTACAGACAATACCTGACCGGCCTTTATGGCTATACGCTTACATATACGAGCAGCAAGCCGGGCCTCAAGCGCATCTGCCAGCGGTTCTTCATTCTCCTCAAATTCCTCAACCACGGATCGCAGGGCGAATGCCGGATCCTTCCCTGTAACGATGGATGGGATTGCGCGCAGCCGGAAGGATCGCTCACCAAAGGGCTCGATGTCAAAGCCCAATTCGGCAAGCGTCTTCAGATTCTCCTGCAGCAGAACGGCTTCAGAGTGTGTAAACTCGATCGTCTCCGCTTCAAGCAGATTCTGGGATTCCAACGCCCCGGCGTCTCTTGCTGCCATCAATTTTTCAAAAAGAATACGCTCGTGCGCAGCGTGCTGATCGACTAGATAGAGCCCATCCGGACCTTCAGCGACGAGGTATGCTGCCCCGATCTGACCTACCGCTCGAAGCAGAGGAATTGTTCCGGAGGGAAGCACCCCCTGAAGAGAAAGGGGACGGGATGATGATGGGTCAAAAGACGATTCCCCTGCGAAACCCCAATCCGTGCTCATAGCACCAGGGCTGCTTGCTCGATCATCCTGAGACCACGTTGAATGAAGGTCTACACCCGGGGCGGAAGTATGCCCCATCAGAGTCGCTCGGATCGCCCTCTGAAGCACTGCGAATACGCGGTCTGGCTCCCTGAAGCGGATTTCAGATTTCGAAGGGTGGACATTCACATCCACTTGCTCGGGAGGGACCCGTAGGAAGAGCACCGCGATGGGGTATCGTCCAACCATCAATAACGTGTGATATGCCTGCAGCACTGCAGCTGATAGGCTTGAGTCTTGAACCCACCGACCGTTCACGAAGAAAGTCAGTTCGCGGCGATTGCTTCGATTTAACTCGGGTGGGCTGACAAAGCCGGAGACCGATAGCTCCGCGCCCGGAGAAAGCGGAATAGAGATCATTTGACGGGCGGTTTCAAGGCCGAAGACTTTCGTGAGAACCTCACGCTGATTCCCATTTCCCGATGTTTGCAGAAGAGACCGCCCTTCCTGTTGCAGCTGGAAACGAACATCTGAATAGGCCAGGGCATAACGGCTGACGAAGCGTGTGATCCAACGGCGCTCCGTATTCTCTGTTTTCAAAAACTTTCTGCGCGCCGGAACATTATAAAAAAGGTCTCGAATGCGGATTACAGTTCCCGTTGGGGATCCTATGGATGCGAGCGGCTTAATTTCTCCTCCATCCACGATTAATTTCGATCCGATTTCTTCATCCTGAGCGCGGGTGACCATCTCCAGACGCGAGACAGCGGCGATAGAGGATAAAGCTTCTCCCCGAAAGCCCAAAGTGTCGATTGCGAAAAGGTCCTGCGCAGTCTGCAGCTTCGAAGTCGCAAATCTCGCCACCGCAAGTCGAGCCTCATCCTGAGCGATTCCGCAGCCATCATCGACCACTTCGATAAAGAGCTTCCCCCCCTCTTCCGTGGCTATCTGAATGCTTTTTGCGCCTGCGTCGAGTGAGTTCTCCACCAACTCCTTGACGACAGATGCAGGTCTCTCAACAACTTCGCCGGCGGCAATAGCAGATGAGACTTTTTCCGGCAGGATCTTTATTGGCACGATGCGCCTCCACAGTGGTCTGAATTATACATGCCCCCCATCCGGTTGACACTCAAGGATGCGGCATTCTATACTGCCGCAGGGTTCAAAAACAGCGGATAGCGTACCAGCCAATGTTGTACCCTTTTAATCTATCTCGAGGTAGCAGAAGCTACTTGAACCAGGAAGCACTTGGCGGCTCACTAAGCCTTATAGGATAAAATACAGAAACTAGAAACAGATTCGAGAGCGTTACGAAACGGAGGATGCCCAATCCAATACCAGCGTTGTGAACCATCCATGCAGGGGTAGAAGGAAATGGTCTTAGCTTATGGAATTCTCTACGCTCTTCCTAGACCTCGATGACACACTATACCCTCACACAAGTGGTCTGTGGGAAGCTGTTGGTGGTCGAATTCAAAGTTTCATGGAGATGAAATTATGCATTTCCACCGAGGATGCATCCAACTTACGCGCTCAATATCTCACCGAATTTGGAACTACCCTGAAAGGTTTAATGTATAACCATCAAATCGATTCAAAAGCATATTTGGACTACGTCCACGATGTCCCAGTTGAAGATCTCATACCACCAGACCCTGAATTACAAAGCATGTTGGCTTCAATCACTGTTCCCAAGGTGATATTCACAAATGCTCACCTCGACTACACCATCCGCGTTCTGAAACAGCTTGGTATCTCGGATCTCATCGACCAGATCATCGACATTTTGGCATTGGATTTCAGGAATAAGCCAAACCCAGAGGCATACCATCGCGCTCTTTCTCTTGTGGGGAATCCTTCATCTGCATCGTGCCTTCTTGTTGACGACCGTTACCCAAATCTAACGACTGCGGCTGAATTCGGCATGACGACGGTTCTTGTCGGTGATGGTGTCGGTGATAAAGTTTATGATGGAATTGTCGATTACAAGATCGAACAAATACACGACCTGACGACAGCGGTCCCCCACTTGGTTACAGCATAAACGAGTAGGATAGCATCCATGGAGATAAACGGTTGGTTGATCGTCATCACTATTCTTGTATTCGTAATCCTCATTAACATCGGTTTAGCGCTCAGCTTCATCCGCAGGATGAAATCAAGGCCAAAGGGGGTATTTCGTGAATCTATCGGAGAGATGATCAACCCCTGGAAGAAAGAAGATGAAGCGCTCGAAGAATTGCGTCAGCGAGTTGATGACTTGAAGGGCAGAGATGGAGGTACGAAGTGAGCAAAACAAAAGATAGTAAACTCGTCTCTCTCACTGACGCAGTTGCGATGGTCAAGCCAGAGGGCTGCAGGCTTTCCCTCGGAGGCTTCACGCTTTACCGTCGACCCATGGCATTTTCGTTGGCTCTTTTGGATCGTTTTCGCACCGAGAACACTCCCTCCGATATCACGTTAATCAACTTCACTTCAGGTGTGGAAAGCGACATACTGGTAGGTGAAGGAATGGTGTCAAAAACCCGCACCTGCTATTTTGGCCTGGAGGTTTTCGGCTTAGCTCCAAATTTCACCTCAGCCGCCGCAGATGGATCGATCCAGATTATTGAAGAGACAGAAGCCAGCCTGGCATTCGGGATCCGAGCGGCGATGGCAGGGGTTGGGTTTATGCCCTCAATCGCCTGGCAAGGGACAGATTTGCTGCGTTTGCGCCCCGACGTAAAAACAATTGAAGATCCCTATTCAGGCGAGGTGCTTACCGCCTTCCCGGCAATAGAGTGCGACGTCGCTGTGATCCACGCCCTTGAAGCGGACCTTGACGGGAACGCCTGCATAGGAGCCAATCAAGGCGTAGATCGCGAGCTGTCTCTGGTCGCAGACAAGGTCATCATCACTGCCGAAAAAGTAGTCCCGCGTCTTGATAAGGCAGACATCGTTGGGATTGTTGTTGACGCGGTTGTTGAGCTCCCTAACGGAGCATGGCCTACATCATGCCATCCTTTGTATGCCTTAGATGGTCTGGCAATCCTCGATTATGTGGAACAAATCGGCAGCGAGAGCTATCAACCGCTACTGGATACATGGCTGGAACGTCATAACCTGACATAGTGTCGATAGATTCGTGGACGCTCACCCCCAAACAACCGGGTGTGTTATCCTATACGCCACTAAAACAATAATTGAGGGATTCCGCAATATGACATCAAAAGTAAAATTCGTATTACTTGGCTTGTTCATAGGATCACTTTTATCAGCAAGCATATTCGCAAGCGGTATGGCTATAGGCGTCGTAATCGGCCAGATGATTGGTTACGAATATCTACCAGATTGGCTGGATGATTCTCTTCAGCAATCGTCGCTGGTTGTAGAAACGAAGAGCTACACATCAGAACCGCCGGAAGGCTCCGATGAGTTATTTGCTCCTTTCTGGCAAGCTTGGGATATCGTACACGAGGAGTATGTTGACCAGCCGATTGACGATGTCGCCCTCATGAGAGGGGCTATTTCTGGGGCATTGGACGCCCTTGGCGATCCCCACACGTCCTACATGGACCCGATTACCTACCAACAAGCGAATATCCCTCTCCAAGGCTCTTATGAAGGGATCGGAGCCTGGGTGGACACAAATACAGAACTCCTGACGATCGTATCACCCATGCCCGGCTCCCCGGCAGAAGAAGCCGGGTTAGAGCCCGGAGACGAGGTGGTCGCCGTCGACGGCGAGGAAGTAATCGGCATCGATGCTAACATCGTAATTCGCAGCGTCCTTGGTCCTGCGGGGACGACGGTTCAACTGACCATCAGGCGCGAGGGAGAACCTGAACTTCTGGAGTTCGAGATTGTCAGAGCGGAGATACTCGTTCCCAGCGTCGAGAGCGAGATTCTCGAAGGGGATATCGGTTATATCCAACTCTTCAATTTCTCCAATGACACTTCCGACCATCTACGGAGCGCAATCCGTGATTTACGCCAGACTAAACTGAATGGGTTAATTCTCGATTTGAGAGGCAATGGCGGTGGATTCCTACTCACGGCAATCGAAGTGGCTTCAGAATTTATTGAAGATGGCGTGATCATGACAGAGAGATTCGGCGATGGAAGTGAAGAGGTCTACGAAGCCCTCGGGGATGGCTTGGCGACCGATTTGCCTCTCATCGTTCTTGTAAACAACGGATCCGCGTCCGCCTCAGAGATTGTAGCAGGTGCAATACAGGATTATGGGCGCGGCCTGCTCGTGGGGGAGACGACATTCGGGAAAGGCTCGGTGCAGAATTGGATTGCCCTCACTGGAGAAGAAGGCGCTGTGCGTGTGACCGTCGCTCGCTGGCATACTCCAGAGGGGAGACAGATCGCCGGGGAGGGATTAGAACCTGATTATGAGATCTCTTACACTGAAGAGGACTTCGATACCGGCATCGATCCCCAGTTCCAGAAGGCAATCGAGCTGCTCACAGAATAATCACCAACTTTAAGAGGTCGTTTAAATGTACATCGATCCAACCTACCTATGCATAATGGCTCCAGCGTTCCTGCTGATGATATTCGCTCAGTGGTGGGTTTCATCAACCTACAAGAAGTGGAGCCGGATCGAGAATAGCGCCCGCATTAGCGGCGCGGGGACCGCCAACCGCTTGATCCAATACGGCAGCTTATACGACGTACGTGTCGAACCCACTGGCGGAAATTTAACCGATCATTATGACCCTCGCAGCAAAACCTTACACCTTTCCCGCGGTGTATATGAGCCGGCCTCTGTCTCTGCTATGGCTATTGCCGCCCACGAACTTGGACATGCGATGCAGGACAAGGTGGACTACTTCCCCCTAAAATTGCGATCTGCACTCGTCCCCGTCGTAAATATCGGGTCTTCTCTTGGTTGGATCCTGATCATCATTGGATTGATGCTGCAAGTCACGAATATCTCCTGGCTTGGTGTTGCTGCCTTTGCGACTGGTGCGCTCTTTGCCTTGGCCACGCTGCCCGTTGAGCTTAACGCCTCCTCGCGAGCAAAAGCTCTCCTTGCAGAATCCGGACTGATCCAGACCCAACAAGACCAAGATGGCGTTAACGCGGTTTTAAGAGCCGCAGCGTTTACGTATGTCGCCGCACTGGCAACAGCACTCCTTCAATTGCTTTATTGGGTGATGCGAGTTTCAGGTTCAAGCAGTCGCAGGCGCTGATTCCCATAGGGCTAACTAGTATTAAAATTTTATTCTCCTCCATATACCTATGGAAAGGTAACATCCTCGCGTATTCCCCTATCGGTTCAACACTCTGAATCACTGAAACGCTGATTTGACGAAGACCGCTGAATAAAAAACAGGGTGAGCAACAATTAGACGGCTCTCTTTTGACGACCATCCACTAGAATGCTACAATCCACTCATGCAGGGAAACGCCATAGCCGATCAACCTTGTAGAACAGAAACTAACATGGGATCGGAAGTGCAGGTTCCCGAAAATTGAAATGGAAAGTATGTTGAGAAATATTAATATCTAATTGGCCCAAGGTTTAACGCCCTCTAGAGTTCGCCACGAGTTCCATGCGACCCCTTGAGAGATATGTCCCAAAACCTTTGGAACTGCTGAAACCAGGGTCAAGGGGAAAGGTCAATCCTCCAGGGAGTATAGCGTGGAACCTTCAATGATCAACGCCACGTTAGAAGCGATTCGGACAGCCCTCGAAGCAAACCGCATTGGGGAAGCAATTACCGCGCTCACTGATCTACACCCTGTAGATCGAGCTGAGGCCTTCGCCGATCTTAACGATCAGGACCAGGCCGTAATCCTCCCCCAACTCAATATCAATGACACCGCTGACTTGCTTGAGGAACTCAACGATGAGGAAGCAGCCGACGTAGCCGAGACGCTTTCGACACCCTTCCTCGCAGACATCCTCGATGCAATGGAGCCGGACGAGGCAGCAGATATCCTGGGTGACCTACCACCCAGACTCGCCGCGGATGCTTTGGCGGAAATGGAGGAATCCGAAGACGTAATTCCTCTGCTCGTTTTCCACGATGAAACCGCCGGCGGCCTAATGAACACCAATCTCCTCACATTGTCGCCGGAAATTACTACGGCTGAGGCGATTGAATACTTGCGCCAGACAACAATGGGATCCGACACCCCCTATTATTTGTATGTTGTCGAACAAAATTCAAAACTGCTCGGCGTCGTAGGGCTGCGTGATTTAGTCATCGCTGACCCGAATCGTAAGATCAGTGAAATCATGGATCCCGATGTAATCTCCACCAAGACAGACCTGGATCAGGAAGACGTCGCCCGCCTTATGGTCCGCTACGATTTGGCGGCGATGCCTGTCATTGACGATGCCGGCAGTCTGCGCGGTGTGATCACCTACGATGACCTGATGGACGTTATCGAAGACGAGGCGACTGAGGATATTTACCGCCTTGCGAACGTCCCCGATTCCGATCTTTCCTATGACAGCCCGATTGGTCTCTCCGTCCGCAGGAGACTGCCCTGGTTATTTTTGAGCGGCATTACTGCTCTCTTTGCTTCCTGGGTTGTCTCCCAATTTGAATCTCTTATTGCCCAGGTTGCATTGCTGGCCGCGTTTCTGTCTGTCGTGGCTGGATTGGGTGGGAACACAGCCACGCAAACGCTGGCAATCATCGTCCGCGCCATTGCACTAGATGAGATCGAATCACGGGATACCTGGCGAACACTAGTAAAAGAAGCTGCAGTGGGTCTTCTTCAAGGCCTCTTGATCGGCGCAGCAGCTGCCATAGGAGTCTCCCTATGGACGGGGGATCAATTCCTTGGTTTGGTCCTTGGCCTCGCTCTTGTCGGAAACATGATCATCGCCACAGTGATTGGAACAATCGTGCCGCTTATCCTGAGATGGCTGGGGGCAGACCCTGCTCTCGCTTCAACTGTTCTTGTAACAGCGGTCACTGACAGTGCAGGATTTGCACTTTTCCTGGGACTTGCTTCCGTTTTTATAAATTACATGGGGTAGGTGACAATGTCTGGCATAGTTATACTCAATCCGTACTCAAATCGATGGAAGGCAGGAAAACAAGCACCTGAGATCATCGATGCGCTCAAGCAATTGTCCCTCGATTGTGAGGTCGTGCTGTCTCAGGGGCCGGAGCATGCGACCGAACTTGCGGAACAAGCTGCACGGGAGGGAAGAGATCCGATTATCGCTGCCGGCGGGGATGGAACGATAGGCGAAGTGATAAACGGACTCTACCAAGCCAATCCAGAAGGTGTGCTTGGCCCTATCGGCATCATCCCCCTGGGGACAGCAAATGATCTAATAAAGAATTTAGGGCTTCCACTGGATATCACAGGCACTCTACAGGCAGTCCTCGGACGGAAGACGCGCCGGATCGACCTAGGTCAGGTAAACGACTGGGTCTTTGATAACAACTCCGCGATTGGATTAGAGCCTGTCGTGACGATTTATAACATTCGTATGACCTGGCTGCGGGGTGTGATCCGCTACCTTGTCGCCGCGCTGCGAGCGATAGCTGCCAAACCAGAATACCAGATGCATATCCGCTGGGATAATGGCGAGTACGAAGGACTTGTTTCCCTGGTGTCGGTAGGGAACTGCCCCGTAACAGGTGGTATGTTCAAGATGGCGCCCGATGCAGATCCTGCTGACGGTTTACTCACCTTCGTCTATGGGCATGCACCTACACACTGGAAAATGCTCTCCCTGCTCCCCAGAACAATCAGCGGTGAATATATTAATGATCCTGCCATCCACCAGCACCACACACAGCAGCTCGAGATCACCTGCTCTCCAGGGACACCTATACAGGCGGATGGGGAGATAAGAGCCGAAGAGGCAACGACAATTCGGTACCGAGTGCTCCCTGCTCGATTGGACATCTACACACCGTGAGCCACAGGTTGATCGTAAACGCGGATGATTATGGGCGCACCGCATCCGTCAGCCGGGGAATCTGCGACGCTCATCTAAACGGTCTCGTCACAACGACAACCGCTATGATCAACTTGCCCGGCGCCCTCGAAGACGTACGCAGAGGAATTGAACGTGCTCCCACTCTGGCCTTCGGTGTCCACCTAAATCTCACCTGCGGTAAACCCCTCACACCCCCTGATCGAGTACCCACACTTATAGACGCAAACGGGTGGTTTCACGGGAAGAATCAAATCTTCAGCAACCCGGAATTGCTAGACCTCGCTGAAATCAAGATGGAATATAAAGCACAGATCGAGCGCTTTCTTCAAACCGAGACGGAGTTGGACCATCTTGACAGTCATCACCATGTGGGTATTGCCAGCACAGAGATCTGGATTCTACTAACCGAACTTGCGGTTGAATATGGTTGCGGCGTCCGCACTCCGTTTCCGCATGACATTCGTGAAGAAGATATGTTAGAGCTTTATCCTGCCAGCATGATCGACTTCAGCAGAACGCAGGCAAAGGAACAACTGGAGACCCTCGCCATTCCACACCCAGAATACTTTTTTGCCAGCTTCTTTGGAAAGTACGCGGTTTTGGACCATTTGATCAAGCTCCTGCAAGAACTACCCAACGGTGTGAGCGAGATCATGTGCCATCCTGGTTACTCCGATGAATCGCTCGAGCAGAAAAGTGGCTATCACCGCATCCGTGAGCAGGAACTGGCCGCTCTCACAGACCAGAGTGCACATACGGCAATCGCCTCAGGGAATATCGAACTACACACCTACCGAACGGGATGTGGAATATAGCATTCAATCTTTTCTCTTCTTTCCTGCGTCTCTTCTTCAAACACCTGTATACAACCATCGCCTGGGCGTATGACTTCGTCGCCTGGACAACGTCTATGGGACAGTGGCGGAATTGGCAATCCGCTGCAGCGCCATCGTCGCAAACCGGCGACCTTCTTGAGCTGGGTTCCGGACCCGGACACCTGCTTGCTGATCTCTCACGATCCGTTCTTAGAAGTGTCGGGATAGATACATCAATGCAAATGCTCAAGCGCGCACAACGCAATCTTGTTCACAGGGGTATAACACCGATGCTCACCCAGGGTCGTGCGCAAGCACTTCCATTCCTATCAAATCACTTCTCTGACATCATCGCCACCTTCCCAAGTGAATATATCGTCGATCCGGCAACGCTTGCGGAGGCATTCCGTGTCTTACAGCCGCGCGGAGAATTCGTCATCGTAGGACTCATTCAGATCACAGGGAATTCTCTCGCAGACCGCTTTGCTGCCTGGTTATACCGGTTCACAGGACAGTCAGGCGAGCCGCAAGAGGAGTGGAAAATCCCACTACACGAGGCAGGCTTTCGACCAAGATTTGAAATTATCGAACAAGAACGAGCGCGTGTGCTGCGCGTTGTAGGGTTGAAGCCTGATTAATTGGCGGACAAAATAGGTATGCAGGCGGCATTTACTATTAGAATAGGTGCAACTTAACCAGGAGGTTGCAGTCATGCGTATCGCAGAGATCGGCGATCTAGCCATGCTTCAATTGCCAAATAATAAACAGACGATCTTCAAACTCGAAGCCGATCGTGAGTACCAAACACATAAGGGATCTATCTTCCACAACGATCTTATTGGCTCACCATGGGGGCGTATCGTCGAAACACATTTGGGCGCCTCCTATTTATTTATCCCCCCCACTCTGCACGATATCATCCGCAACACCCGCCGGAAGTCGCAGATCATATTCCCTAAAGATATCGGTTATATCCTCCTGCGGCTATCCATTGGACCGGGAACGCGGGTCCTCGAAGCGGGTACAGGCTCTGGCGCACTGACCACCGCGTTTGCCTGGATGGTGGGAGAGCATGGGCAAGTATATTCGTACGATCGCCGTGAGGATATGCAGGACCTTTCCAAGCAAAATCTCGATCGTGTTGGGTTAATTAATCGTGTGAATTTCCGCCAGCTTGATATCGCCGATGGAATTGTCGATAAGGACCTCGACGCAGTTTTTCTGGATCTTCCTAAGCCTGAATTGTATCTCCCTCAAATTCATGAGGTTCTGGCTAATGGAGGTGTGTTGGGAACGATCCTGCCGACGACCAACCAGGTTTCCGCCTTTCTGAGTAAAATCGAGGAAGAACAATTCGATATGGCCGATGTAGCCGAAATCCTGCTGCGTTTCTATAAACCAGTTGCAGAACGTTTACGCCCCACGGACCGTATGATCGCGCACACAGGATACCTAGTTTTTGCCCGGCGGATGTACACGAAATGACTTCTATGGTTTATTTATGCTAGTTTCTTTACACTCTTGAAATATTATCGGTGTGGAGGACGCATCCTTCCGGCTCAGATCCAGCACTTTGAAGACTGTGGCGTGCAGTATGCTTGTTGAGGAAGCGTGATCCAACGTGCTTTGTTATCAACCTATGGATGATTTTACGAAACGCCTTCAGCAGAATCTTCTCTCACAAAAAGCCATTGTCCAGACTGAATTGGATGCTCGCCTGGCTGCAGTACTCATCCCTCTCTACCTTCATGATGGCTCCTGGCACGCCCTGTACACAAAACGCACGGATAATGTCGAGGACCATCGTGGTCAGGTTTCGTTTCCAGGCGGGGTTATTGAGCCCGATGATGAAGGATTTGAGAGCGCTGCGCTACGAGAAACACAGGAGGAAATTGGCATCGACCCTGCGCAGGTCAAGATCCTGGGCAGACTCGACTCACTGCTCACCACTACGCAGTTTCAAATCATTCCTATCGTTGGCGTGATCCCCTGGCCTTATACGCTGACGCTAAATCCGGTAGAAGTCGCAAGTGTGTTTGGTGTTCCCATCGAGTGGTTGTCGGATCCCGCCCACATAGAGACCCACTTCCAAGAAACACCCATATCCGAAAGATTCGGACCACTTTATACCTTCAAACCTTACCAGGGGGAGGTGATCTGGGGAGCGACAGCGAGGATCACCAAGAATCTTCTCCAATTATTGGAGCTTCTCAAGTAAAGGAATCGCTCCAGATTAAATACTGTAGGTTCCCCCCTAATGACTGCGGAAAAGTGAAATACTCGCATAGTGCTTCAGTTGTTAAAGCTCATGTTTGCTGTAACTAGTTCATAAGCCGTTATACTCTGGCTGATAGCTCAATATCCTTCGGTTGAACGACCCAGAGCTTGCCTCAAACACGCCCTTCCACGTGTTCAGGAGGAGATTGCTTCATCACATAGTTTATCCTGCGCACACCCGAAGGGTTCCTACCCATGATATTGAGTGGAAGAGCTCCGCGAGAAATCCTTATGATGTCGCTCTTCCTGGCTCCATCTCTGGATAAGAAGGGTTCGAAATGACACAGAGGAGGATTCATTCCTTGCGTAAACCTCCCGCAGGTTCGAAACCTGCAGGAGGTTATAGATCAATGGTGGCAAGTATAAACAAAGGAGCAAGGCATTCGAGCCATGCTCCTTGAATATCCGGTCCGGGATTCGAAATTAGTCTTATACTTACTCCCCTTCGGGGGATTCTTCCACCCCTTCTTCTCCTTCGACCAATTCGGGTTCTTCGCCTTCTTCAAGCTCTTCGACTTCTTCCACTTCGATTTCTTCCTCAGCCATCTGGGCGATGACGTTGGCGATCATTTCTCCGGGATCAGTGATCAAGGTCACATTCGCCCCCAAGACAATATCACCTGCCGTGATGACGTCATTCATAGTGGCAAGCACCTCAATATCCACTGACACGAGTTCCGGCAAATCTGCCGGTAAGGCTTCTACCTCGATTTCGTTAAGTCCAGAAACAACAATGCCGCCAAACTCTTCCAAAACCGGGGCTTCCCCGATCAACTCAACAGGAACGATAGCGCTGATGACCACATCCATGGCTACGACCAAGAAATCGACGTGCAAGATATTTCGACGGATCACATCGCGTTGGAATTCGCGCACCAAGACTTTGTGCGTATCTTTGCCTACTTTCAAATCGATAAGCGTAGACCCGCCAACGTTCGCAAGCACACGAGATGCCACTTTTTCGTCTAATTCAAGCGGAAGGGGTTCAACACCTGCGCCGTATACTACGGCTGGTAGAAACCCCTGCCTGCGTAAGGCTTTCACCTGCTTCCCAATCGTTGTTCTTACATTTGCGTCTAATGTTACAGCTTCCATTTTATTTCCTCCGAAACGCCTCTCACCCTCTCGGGTTACCTTCGTTTCATCTGGTGGACCGGTTTTCGACTATTATATTAATCTCGCCTCAGCAGATTGCCAACTAACAATACGAGACCTATTGCGATGCCTGAAACAAGACCGGTGAGAAGCGCACCGCGAGTGTCGAGTACTGTCTCGACATTGCCTTCGACTTCCTGAGCCAGCAGGATGAACGAAGAAGTGTTATTTAGTTCTGCCTTTCGTGTTATCGTGATGCCAACTCTTGAATCATGCAGAACGGCCTGCTCCGCGATAACGGCGCCCACTGTGCTCTCTTCGCTGGTGCTCTCCGCGCTGCGGGTGATAAACGCTGCTCCCTGCTTTAAGCCGACAACATCTCCTTGGATCGTCAGAGCGCCACCCTTGTTCAGTTCGACATTCTTGGCGATCACCTGATTGGCGCCGCCTTGTTCAATGCGGACAGTATTGGCTTCGACATTCTGGATCACCCCACCATCAAGATGGATGACCTCAGCCTGCATTTCATCGCTTCCTGGATTTTCGTCTGCCGCCATCATTACACCTTTACCGGAACAAAAAAAGGGACTCCACCTAACCGCCCAGGTGAACGTCCTCGACGATGCGAAACAGATTCTACCCGATTCACATTCGTTCCGTCAACGTTTGTCTATCCGACTAAAGTATTTCAATACGTTTCGTACCTCCCACAGGTTTCCTACCTCCCGCGGGTTTTTCTATCCTGCGGGAGGTGTGAAACCTGTCTGTTTGACCCTGTACAGGCTGCATGATAAACTCATAGATTGGTCTCTTCTAGGTGTAGAAATGGGGTTTTCGAAGGCCATACAGCTGCTTAATATTCTCTGCTTCTCGATGCTCGGTGCTGTGTGTATTGTCAGCCAGGCTGCAGCCCAGGCACCAGGGTACGCGGACATCCGTGAGCCTCTCGGCGGGGAAGCCATCGATGGAGTGGTGACAATCGAGGGGTCGGCATCTCACCCATCCTTTGTTTCGTATGATCTTTCCTTCAGTCACTCAGATAACCCAACGGGGACCTGGTTCCTAATCGGTGATGCCGTTCACACATCCATCACGGGTGGAAGATTGGGGCTCTGGGATACAACGGGTATCACCGACGGCTTCTACACTCTGCGATTGCGTGTGCATCTCAGCAATAACATCACGCTCGAGTCATTCGTTGAAGGGCTCCGCATTCGTAACAGCACAGCGATTGAGACGGCCACGCCTCAGCCTGACAGGATCACGGCAACACCCACGATTACACTGCCCACGCGGACCCCGCGCCCCACTCCACTGCCATTCCCTGGTGGGTCAAACCCATCTACGGTGCTGCGAACTTTCACCGGGGGGATAATCGCTGGATTGATTGTCCTGCTCTCACTCGGCATTTATCTCTTCATCCGCAGAAGATCCCAGGAGAGATGGGCTGTTCTGCGCATGCGACAGATGCTTCGCAGCGCTAATCGCAAGAAACGCAGGTAGAAGAATGTCAGAACATCAAGTGCCATATCTCCTCGCCGGCCTGGGAAATCCGGGTCGAGAATTCCGACAGAACCGGCATAACATCGGCTTTATGCTGATTGACCATCTTGCGCGCAGATGGGATCTGACAATTTCGCGCATGCAATCTGAAGCGCTGATCGCTGACGGCCGCGTAGATGAAAAAAAGATTTATCTGGCGAAACCTCAAACCTTCATGAACCTAGTTGGCCGTTCGGTCGCTTCGCTAGCCCGCTATTATCGCATCCCGCCTTCGAATCTAATCGTAATCTACGACGAGCTCGACCTGCCCCTCGGGACCGTTCGCATGCGCCCCGAAGGCGGCCCCGGCGGGCATAAAGGCATGACTTCGATTATCGATGCCCTGCAGTCAAATCGAATCCCGCGCATGCGTATCGGCATCGGTCGACCACGAGGGAAGATGGATCCCGCAACTTTCGTACTTCAAGATTTCCTCGCCGAGGATGCCGACCTTTTAAAAATGACACTCCAGCGCAGCGCGGACTGTATCCATACGTTGCTTTTTAATGGGATCGATGCAGCGATGAACTCCTGCAATCCCAAACCTGCTGATAAATGAATCTCTCCGCCCTTTTAGCTCCTCTACGGGGACAATCGGCATACCAGCGACTTTTGGATCAGCTTCAGGAAATAACCTCTCCTGACGAAGCTCTGGAGATTCCGAAAGCAGTTCGACCGATGCTGGTCAGCGCTTTATATGAAGATCTTCATCGACCTATTTTATATATCGCTCCTCAATTGAATCGCCTGCTCACACTTCATGAAGAGATTCCGAATTGGACGCCAAACGTAGATCTTCACCGTTTTCCAAATCCGAATCCTCTTTTTTATGAACTGTCGCCCTGGAGTGAATCCGTCAGAAATGATCGTACCTCTGCACTCGCTTTCCTGACTCAAGGTGAAGGACCCGGCAGCCCACAAGAAGATATCCCCAGCCAAAGTCTGATGCTTCTGACCTCATCCAGAGCCGTGATGACACGCACGCTCTCAAAACGGACGTTTCTGGCAAACTCACGTTATGTAAAGCAAGGTGCGGTTTTCCGCTTCGATCATCTTCTCTCCCTCCTCATGAATAACGGCTATGCGCAAACAAGCCTTGTGACCGAGCGCGGACAATTCAGCCGCCGCGGCGGGATTCTCGACCTCTGGCCTCCGGCGGAAGAGTTCCCCATCCGGCTCGAATTTTTCGGAGACGACGTGGAATCTCTCCGCTGCTTCGACCCAACCTCTCAACGGACGATCAAGGAAATGAACTGGGTCTGGGTCACACCGGCACGCGAGGGCCTGCCGCGCGACTTCGATGATGATTGGTCGAAACAATTACCTGGTATTGGAAGTGAAGATGACCCCTTTCTAACAGATTCGCTGGAGTTGTTCTTGCCTCTGATGAATCCCCACCCCTCTGGCGTATCTAATTTTCTACCAAAAAATACCGTGGTAGTTTTCGACGATAGGACCGCTTTCACGAATGCTGTGGCAGATATCGAGCAGCAGGCTTTAAGCATGCATGAGGAAGCCATAGTAGAAAAGCGGATTTCTTCAGATTTCCCGCTCCCCTATCTGACCTTATCGGATCTCGAAGAGAGCCTCGAGAACTACAACACATTGGATCTAGGGTTGAACGCGGGGATTGCAGACCTGCATGCAGTCCCGCTTGCGAATTCCTTCACTCCAGGACCTCGCTTCGGCGGACAACTCGAACCCATCCTGAAGCACCTGAGCAATAAACGCACGGATCACGAAACGGTTGTCGTCGTCAGCCGGCAAGCGCAGCGCCTTTGTGAGTTATGGAGCGAGTATGATAACGCCGCTGAAGTCAGGCAAGAGATAACGGGAGGACTTCCTCCCGGCGAGATAATCTTTATCCAAGGACCACTTTCCGGTGGCTGGATACAAGACCTTGCACAAGGCGACCGCATCCATCTGCTTTCGGATGCAGAGCTCTTTGGCTGGTCGCGACCGCGGCCTCGCCGGCGCTCGCTCGCACGACCATCTGCTCCCGAGGAGTCTTTCGCCGATCTTCAGCATGGCATCTATGTCGTGCACATCGACTATGGAATCGGGAGATTCATCGGGCTTGTCGAACGACGCTTAGATGAAATCCAACGAGAGTTCCTTCTCATTGAGTATGCCGATGGCGACCAACTTTACATTCCCGTCCATCAAGCCGATCGTATCTCTCGCTATGTTGGCGCAGACAGCTCATCCCCTTCTTTGTCACGCCTCGGCTCCTCTGAGTGGGCTCGCTCTAAAGGCAAAGCGAGAGAAGCGGTCGAGCAAATCGCACGCGATCTACTCGAGCTCTACGCAGAAAGACAAACCGTGCTCGGAACGGCATTTCCCCCCGATACAGCATGGCAAAAGGAACTGGAAGCGTCCTTCGCTCACCAAGAGACAGAAGATCAAATACGAGCTCTCGAAGCAATTAAGCACGACATGGAAAGACCCAAACCGATGGACCGCTTAATTTGTGGTGATGTAGGGTATGGAAAAACGGAGGTCGCCCTGCGTGCGGCGTTCAAAGCGGTGATGCACGGCAAACAAACCGCTATGCTCGTTCCAACAACAGTGTTGGCGCAGCAGCATTTTAATACCTTCCGGCGCAGGCTCGCCGCCTTTCCCATTAAGGTTGAAATGCTATCTCGTTTCCGAACCCGAAGCGAGACGGCTGAGATCATTGCCCGCCTAATCTCGGGCGAACTCGACATGGTGATCGGCACCCACCGTCTTCTTCAACCCGATGTCCAATTTAAGGACCTTGGGCTGCTCATCATCGACGAAGAGCAGAGATTTGGCGTCACGCATAAGGAATTCCTTAAGCGCATGCGGACCGAGGTTGATGTACTGACACTCACAGCCACTCCGATCCCGCGCACGCTGTATATGGCACTCACCGGAGCTCGCGACATCTCGACCATCAGCACACCACCAGAGGACCGGCTCCCTGTGCGAACCCATGTTGGTTTGTACGACCCCCAGCTGGTCCGGTCTGCGATTCTCCGCGAGCTCGACCGCGGAGGGCAAGTTTTCTTCGTCCATAACCGCGTGCAGACAATTGCGACGATGGAACGCCAACTAGAACGCCTCGTTCCGGAAGCTCGTTTCACGGTCGCCCACGGTCAGATGCCAGAGAAACGCCTATCACAGACGATGGAGCAGTTCTCACTTGGTGAGATCGATGTTCTCGTGAGTACATCCATTATTGAATCAGGCCTCGACATACCCAACGCCAATACGCTCATCGTAGATCGGGCGGATAGATTCGGCTTGGCCCAGCTCTACCAGCTACGCGGCCGCGTCGGGCGAGCGGCAATCCAAGGTTTCGCCTATTTCTTCCGCTCCGCCCGTCACCGGCCAACCGAGGAGGCCTTACAACGGCTTGAAATCATCGCCGAGCACAGCCAACTCGGTGCAGGGTACGCTATCGCCATGCGAGATTTGGAGATGCGCGGCGCAGGAGATATCCTCGGCACTCGTCAACACGGCTACATCGCTTCCGTAGGTTTTCACCTCTATACCCGCTTATTATCCTCGGCCGTAAGACGCATGCGGCTCGAGATGGGACATGAATTTGTCCTTCCGGAGGAGGTGAGGAAAACCACTGAGTTTCCGCCCACCGCCATCGACATCCCGCTTCCTGCTGTGATTCCGGACGACTACATCACAGATCGGGTTCTGCGATTGCAGCTCTACCGGAGACTTGCTGAACTTCGATCGCTTGATGAGCTGGAAACCATTGATGCCGAGATGCATGACCGCTTTGGCCCTACCCCCAAAGACGTTCTAAATTTGCTATATCAACTTAAGGTGAAAATCATCGCCACGAATGCAGGAATCGATAGGATTGTGACAGAAAGCGGTCAGATCTTAATTAACCTGCCCGAGAAGAGGTCTGTGCCTGATATTCACGCTTTCGGGGAAGGGATTCGCCGCAGCAAACGCGGGCTATGGCTTTCAATGGATATCGAAGGGGGTTGGGAGACGAAGCTCCTTCAGCTCCTTAACCATATTCTGGATAATGTATAGGTTCAATGGTTCATAGCGTTGGAACCGCTGAGGCGCAGAAAGGAAACTGATTTCGCTGACCTGCCTGTCAGTGGTCTCTGTTATCTTTCGCCACTCCTTATCTTTTACCGTGGTTTAATAAATACACCCCCACACCCCTTCTCCAAGAACGCAGGCGCTAGCTGCTCATCACAGAATTAGGGATGAGGTAACCCGAAAGGTTGAGATTGTTAGGGATTGTTCTTAAACAGAAGGAGCTTTAGTTCTCAGAAGTTAATGGCATCACACATCGCCATGAAAATGAACTATCGAGGTGAGGTACGGCTCTCCATCAAGATATTCAAACACAAAAGCCCAGGTCCGCCAGGCAAATTCGTTACCACCCTCGGGAGCGGGTCGGTGGATCGCAAAGTAATTCAAGGATGAGTATTCCGTAGGCCAAAGATTCTGGCCTGAAGTTGTGCCAGATGGCACATCTGCACATACCACGATAGGGGAATTTAGAATAGTATCCTCGAGTAAAGGTAAGATAATTTCTTTGAAAGGTCCCTGTATTTTGAACTCACCCCTACTCAATAAACCCCACTCCATCTCACTGCGATCATCGAAGATACCAGACACCGAATCCGCTGGAATGACGACTTCAGGATTCCACCAATCGTGACGGATAATCAAGCCCCGGCGGGGGTTTACAATTTGAGATAACAGATCGCCGTCTTGTGTCTGAATCGAATGTAAGAAGCTATCCAGAATCATGAGGGCGCGAGCATCCTGGCAAAATTGTTCTTGACTGACGTCCTCGGTCATATTCATTGAATTAACCCATCCGCGCGAACCACTCGGCGTCTGGATTTCCATCCAGATGGAGCTCCCTAAATTGGCCGCATTCCCCGTTGCAGTAATACCCCGCGCATCATACATAAGCTCTTCAACAATGCTCCCCGCAATGCCCGCTGGATTGCGCAGAATAAGAACCTCTCCTTCTGGAATCCCAACGACCGCATACATTCCGCTTGGTTCGAATGTTGATATCAAGAACGGAGTAGGATTCACTTGCGGAATTTCGGTCGCATTTGTGCTTGTAGGCAGGAGAGGGACCGTCGTCCGCGTGCATGATACAAAAAACAGACTTATCGAGACAACCACGATCGCCTTAAGGATAAGACGATGCTGAATCCTCAATCCCCAATTCTGATGGGGATGATGCTGCGGTCTATGCAGGAGCCGGTGTTCTGGAAGATATTTTAATGTCATGCGGATGCCGATGGGCGGGAGGACCCTGTCGACTTCCCCTTCCTTCGAGTCTTATTAAGGTTTTTAACCACCTTCTTCAATTCAGGCAAGAGTGCAATCGCAAGTACATCATCCATCGACCTCACTAATTGAATGTCGAGGGATTCCCTCGCCTGGCGCGGGATGTCAACCAAGTCTTTTTGGTTCTTGATAGGGATGATCACAGTTTTCAACTTAAGGCGGTAAGCAGCAAGGACTTTTTCTCTGACTCCGCCGATGGGTAACACCCGACCGCGGAGTGTGATCTCACCGCTCATTCCCACATCTTTGCGCACAGGTCGTTCCGTTAAGGCCGATGCCATCGCCGTGGCCATCGTAATCCCGGCGCTGGGCCCGTCCTTTGGTATTGAACCCTCAGGAACATGGATGTGGATGTCTATCTTCTCGAAGATGTCTGGATCGATCTTCAGCTCGCTCGCCCGGGATTTAATATAGGAATATGCAGCTTGTGCAGATTCCTGCATGATTTCCCCGATGTGTCCGGTTACTTGTAACCCGCCTTTCCCTCCTACGAGCAGCGCCTCTACCACTAGAATGTCGCCCCCATTTTCAGTCCAGGCCAATCCCATGGCAGTACCAATTTGGTCTTCTACTTCGAGCTCGATGGGGTTCACTTGCGCTGGTCCGAGCAGCTTTGTCAATAAGCTGGGAGTGATCCGGCGATAGACCCGTTTCCCTTCAGCTTTTCGTCGAACAACACGCCGGCATATTTTTCCAATCTCCCTCTCCATATTGCGTACGCCCGCCTCCCAGGTGTATTCACGAACAATAGACTGTAGGGCTTGAGTGGTGAATGATAGATCTTTCTTTGTTAACCCGGTTTGTTCGACCTGGCGGGGGACGAGATACTTTTTAGCGATGGCCAGTTTCTCCTCTTCGATATATCCCGGAAACTCAATCACTTCAAGCCGGTCTAAAAGCGCCGGGGGGATCGGTTCGAGTGTATTTGCAGTCGTGATAAACATCACCTTCGAGAGATCATAGGGGATCTCTAAATAGTGATCGGAGAAGGAGTGATTCTGTTCGGGGTCGAGAACCTCAAGCAGAGCAGATGATGGATCACCGC
>CAYLOO010000029.1:0-29483 GCA_964385355.1 uncultured Anaerolineaceae bacterium | reverse complement strand
TCCCAGCAATCTTCGTATTATACAGCAGGCTTACCGACCATTTGGTCTTCTCGGCTCAAGAAGTGGATAACGCGTGGTTGATTTCTCCTTGTACGATGGAATCGGTTTCATGGTCAGCGGCGTCCTGTAAGGAAGATTGTGCTTCGCGTCCTGGAATTTGGCTGAGAGCCCAAGCGGCGTGAGCCCGGACGGAAGGTTCAGGGTCAGAGCGAAGAAGCTTCGCAAGGAAGGGGGTGGCCGACTCGTCACGTGCGTTACCGGCGACGATGATGGCGTTGCGAACCAGTCCCTTCCGCCTTGGTCTCTCGAGTGGGCTCCCAATAAGTGGTTTCCGCCATTCTTTTGGCTTAAGCAAGAGAAAATCGGCGACGGTCGGTTGTTTCAAGAAGGGGAGCGGTTGAAATGCCGGGTCATCCGTAGGTTTTGCGAATCGTTGATTCCAAGGGCACACCTGCTGGCAGATATCACAGCCGAAGAGCCAGCTCCCGATTGCGCCGCGTAGATCGCGGTCGATCGATTGCTTCTCTTCGATCGTTAGATACGAGATGCAGCGTCGGGCATCCAGCGTTCGATCCGGGAGGATGCAGTTGGTTGGGCAGGCATCGATGCAGCGAGTGCACGCCCCACAACGATCGAAAGGAAAGTATGAATCGGGTTGGAGTGGAATCTCGAGCAGCAGCTCCGCGAGCAGGAAGTATGAGCCGAGTTTAGGGTGGATCAAACAGGTGTTCTTGCCAATCCAACCCAAGCCCGCCCTTTGGGCAAGCTCGCGTTCGAGCAAAGGACCTGTGTCTGTATAGATGCGGTGCTTCATCGGTTTGTTCAACCGGTCCTCGATTATGTGGACAAGGCTCTCCAGGCGCTCCTTCAAGACAGTGTGGTAATCCTCTCCCAGGGCATAGGAAGAGATTTGAACAGGTGAAGTTGATGTGCTGGCAGAGGAGTCCTGGGGGAGATACATCGTTCCACATACAAGGATGGATTGACATTCAGGGAGAATAGTTCTCGGGTCGGAGCGGCGATGGAGAGCACGCTCCGTTGAGAGGTAGCTCATGCCTCCGTGATTTCCCATTTCAAGCCAACGCTGGTAAACGTCAAAATGTGAGGGGGGATCAGGTGTTGTAATGCCGACAAGCGTGAAACCGAGGCGGTGCGCCTCTTCTTTTACAAACCGCGTAAGCTCAACCCGTTTGTCCATACTGTTTCTTCGTGGCTTATCCAGACCCTTCATCGCCCTTATTAAACCTCGATTCCATGTCTAGTTCAAAGGGGAGAATACAAAAGGGAATGCGATAACGTTCGCAATCGCATTCCCATCGGTTCACGTTCGCTGCTTTGATTACTTCGATAGATACTCGGAAATTGATTGAGCCGCATGGCGACCTGCTGCTGTAGCGGTGACAACGAGGTCAGGTCCAGTCACTGCATCCCCCCCTGCATACACGCCATCGCGTGAAGTCTCCCCACTCTCCGCGTCGGCAACAATAAGACCCCAGTTGTGGGTTTCAAGGTCAGGTGTTGTTTCGCCGATGGATGTATCCGGCCAGTAGCCCAGAGCAAGCACGACTGTGTCAGCGGGAACCGTGAAGTTAGAGCCCTCGATGGGAATGGGTCGTCGGCGTCCGCTATCGTCGGGTTCGCCGAGCTCGCATTGCAGGCATTCTACAGCCGAAACCTTCCCGTCCATATCGGCAATGTAGCGAATGGGCTGGGTAAGAAAGCGGTAGACTGCGCCCTCTTCTTTGGCGAGTTCGCGGTCTTTCTTCCCGCCGGGCATCTCAGCCTCGGTTCGTCGATACAGGCAGGTAACCTCATCTGCCCCTAGCCTCAATGCGCTGCGCAGACAATCTGAGGCGGTATCGCCGCCGCCGATAACGGCAATCTTTTTGCCAATCTCAAGCTCGCCGCGCTTATCTTCTGGGAGTTGATCAGGGTCGACGTTCGCCCTGATCAGGAATTCCGTCGCTAAGTAGACTCCGGGGAGCTCAGCCCCGGGGACATCCATCGTGGCATCGATCCCAGTGCCAACGCTAATATAAACAGCTTCGTAACCATCCTCGAAGAGGGAATCGATAGTTTTATCTTTTCCGATGCGGGTGTTCAGGATGAACTTCACCCCGGCTTCTTTCAGATCATTCACAACCGCCTTGACGACGTCCTTGGCAAGTTTGAAATTCGGGATGCCATATAGGAGTAGTCCGCCGGGTGCAGGTGCGGCTTCGAAGATCGACACCGAATGCCCCTTGGGGATCAACTGTTCAGCGCAGGCCAGGCCGGAAGGTCCAGAACCAACAATGGCAACCTTCTTGCCAGTGGATTTCCCAACAGGGATCTTTGTCGGAGCATTCTCCCTCTGGTAGCTGGTAACAAAGGCTTCAAGGGCGCCGGTGATAACCGGCTCACCGCGTTTATTGCGAGGGCATGCACCCTGGCATAAGGCTTCGTGCGGGCACACGCGCCCACAGATTTCTGGCATCGAACTCGTCTGGCGATAGATTTCGGCTGCGCCGATGAAATCGCCTTGCTCAATGAGCCACATCGCCGAGGGGATGTCGTTATGCAACAGACACGCTTCAACACATGGGGCAGGATCCGGACAATGAATGCAGCGTTCGGCTGCTTGCATCGCCTCTTCGGGCGTCATCGTGATAAAGGTGGGTTCAAAATCATACACCCGAACTTCGGGGGGGCGCGCTTCAACCTCCACGTAGGGCAGCTTCATACGAGCTTTCCGATCGATTACTTGCTCTGAGCCTTCAGGTACCGACATAGGGCCTATCCATCTTTAAAGCAGTGGTTGGACTCTAAAAATTTTACAGACCAAAGTGGTCTGATATTAGTCGAAAACGTCACTCTAGTCTGTGACGGTTGTCACAAGATATAAAATATTAATATTGCGGTAGAATTCATCTTGTTTGCAGGAAATAGCCATCTGCACAGTGTGTTGAAGGGATTGCTTGGCTTCTCGGAACTGTATTGATCTGTAATGTTAGATAAAGATACGGAAGCGTGGTTACGCGACTTGAATGTGCCCTCCGTCAGAATTATGTCAGTAAACCTTCATAGCAGCTTCATATTTATATATTATCATTCTGCGCGCATGACTATCCGGGGATTTTTGGCAAGTGCGTAACATACTATTTGAATCACGCCAGATTGACGATTGGCGTATGGAGGATATTGTTACATGAAGCGTTGGGTAATTATTCTAATTGTGGCAGGAGCTTTAGTCGCTGGATACTTTGGCGTACAAGCATACCGCCAAGCACAAGCTCAGATGAGTATTGAGGATCTCCAAACGGAAATCATCAATAAAGGTGATTTAACGGCAACGGTAGGTGCGACGGGGAGCGTGCGCTCGAATCAAACGGCACTGCTCAGTTTCCAGACCAGCGGCACGGTCGATTTCGTCTACACAGAACTGGGCGAGAGAGTATCAGAAGGGGTAGTGCTGGCCGCATTAAAGAGGAGCTCTCTTTCCTCACAGATCATCTTGGCCGAAGCTGAACTCGTCTCTGCGAAGCGTGCGCTCGAAGATTTGCAGGATTCCACGCAGGCTTCCGCCGCGGCTCAGCTGGCGCTGGCACAGGCGGTGGATGTGCTTGAGGATGCAGAGTATGTAAAGTACGTGCGACAGGAGGGCTATCGCGCCAGTTCAGACACAATCAAAGCTGCAGAGGCGAATCTTCTGTTGGCGAACGAAGAGGTGGATGTTGCTCAGCAGCGTTACGATCATGCCACTGGTGATGCCAGTAGGGCGTTGGCCTTTTCGAATCTTGCCGCCGCGAAAACGAGACGGGATTCAATTCAAAGGAATTTAAATTGGTACCTGGGTTCCCCAACCGATGGTGAACAAGCATTACTCGATGCCGATGTTGCCATCGCCGAGGCGCGTCTAGCGGATGCGCAGCGAGAGTGGGAGCGGGTGAAGGATGGACCTAATCCAGACGATATTCGTGCAGCTGAGGCGCGTGTAGCCGCATCGGAAGCAACGTTGGCTATTGCGCGCATCACTGCCCCCTTTTCGGGAAGTATCACATCGGTTGATGTGATGGTGGGAGATATTGTAACCCCAGGGACGCCTGCCTTTCGAATCAACGACCTCTCCCACCTTATGGTTGACGTGGAAGTCTCTGAAGTGGATATCAACCGTGTCGCCTTGGGGCAGTCTGTGACTATGAACTTCGATGCCGTGCTGGATCGGGTTTACAGCGGTGTCGTCGCGGAGATTGGCTTGGTTGGCGTCTCCTTGCAGGGAGTTGTAAGTTTTCCTGTGACTGTTGAAGTCATCGATGCCGATGAAGCTATCAAGCCGGGGATGACCGCCGCCGTGAACATCATCGTCGAGAAGATCGCAAACGTCGTTCTTATTCCAAATCGCGCTGTCCGGGTTCAGGATGGGGAGCGGGTGGTCTACCTGCTCGTGAATGGCGTGATTACAGAAACCCCAGTCGAGTTAGGCGCAACATCCGACCTCTACAGCGAGGTCGTAGAGGGTGACATGACTGTGGGTGAGGAAATCATTCTAAACCCACCATCTGTCATATTTGAAGCTGGAGAACCGCCGGCGTTCGTTGGTGGGATGCGATGAACGATTGGGTTATCGCCGCTGAGGGAATCACCAAGGTTTACCGCATGGGCGACATCGAAGTTCATGCGCTGCGAGGGGTTGATGTGCGTATTGCTCGCGGCGAGATTGTCTCCATTATGGGACCCTCCGGCTCTGGCAAGACTACGTTGATGAACATTCTGGGCTGCCTGGACCGGCCCACTTCGGGAAGTTACAGTTTAGACGGCAGCCAGGTGGCTGAGTTGGGTGATGACCAACTGGCGGAAATCCGTAACAAAAAGGTGGGTTTTGTGTTCCAGAGCTTCAACCTTCTCGGGCGGCAAACTGCATTGACCAATGTCGAGTTACCCATGCGCTATGCCGGGGTAGCGAACGGCCGTCGCAAGCGTGCTCTGGAAGCGCTTGAAGCGGTCGGCCTGGGGGATCGAGTCAAGCATCGTCCTAACGAGTTGTCCGGTGGGCAGCAGCAGCGTGTGGCTATCGCCCGCGCGCTGGTCAACAACCCGGCCATGATTATGGCGGATGAGCCGACAGGCAACCTGGATTCAAAATCGGGCGTTGAGATTATGCAGATTCTCCTTGGACTGAATAAGGACTTAGGTACGACACTCATATTCGTCACGCATGATCCGGAGATCGCCGCACATACAAATCGGGTTATCAACCTGCTCGATGGCTTGATCACGGAAGATAAAATTGTGGGAAAGTAATCCCCTGCTACTGCAGCAGTGGCAAATGGCATCGGCATTACGAAAAAAGGTATGCAAATGGATTTGTGGAGAATCGCCCTAGAGGCGCTGGACAGTCTGGCAAGTAACAAAGTGCGTTCCGCCCTAACAGTATTGGGCATTGTGATCGGGGTAGGGGCCGTGATTGCCATGCTGGCTATCGGCGCCGGCGCACAAAACACCATTACTGGATCGATCAGCGGGATTGGAACCAATCTGCTCTTCGTAATGAGAGGGGGTAATGATGAAGTTCGTAATCCCCAACCTCTCACACTCGGTGATGCTGAGGCGATGCGCGATTCCTTCGCCGCGCCATCGGTTATTGGTGTGGCCCCGGTTCTTCAGGGCAGCGCGGAGATCACGTTCGTAGGAGAGGGTGATATTGTAGCCGCGGTTGGCGTTACCCCCGAACATGCGTCGGTACGCAACGTCGAAATTGCCGAAGGTGAGTTTATCAATGAAATCCACGTATTGGGTCGTTCAGCTGTGGTGGTGTTAGGACCAGATGTCGCCGAAACCCTATTTGGCAGAACGGAGAGCATTGTTGGCGAGACGGTCCGCATCGAAGGACAGCCTTTTAGAGTCATCGGTATTACAATCGCGAAAGGTGGGCAGGGGCCAACCAACGAAGACAATCAGATTTATGTCCCGATGTCCACGGCGCAAACTCGACTCTTTCGGCGGTCGGGCAGAGATCATGTGGACATGATTTTAGTACAGGCCCTCAACGCCGATGCTGTCACCGCCGCTGAAGAAGAGATATCCGCAATATTGCGCAATCGCCACCGTTCTGACATTGGTGAGGACGATTTCACCACCTTCAGCCAACAGAGCTTTCTGGAAGTGGCGGAGACAATCACAAATGTGTTCACAATCTTTCTCGGCGGCGTTGCCGGTATTTCGCTCCTCGTAGGCGGGATCGGGATCATGAACATCATGCTGGTGTCGGTGACCGAACGCACGCGCGAGATCGGCTTGCGTAAAGCTGTAGGTGCTCGAAAACGGGATATCCTACTTCAGTTTCTGACTGAATCAGCTTTGTTGAGCCTCTTTGGAGGGCTCATCGGCATTGTTCTGGGATGGGCGCTCTCTATGCTCGTAGGTGCCATAGCCGCTGCATCGAATGCGGATATCAACCCTGTTGTGGGCATTGACGCAGTTCTGATGGCGACATTATTCTCCGCCGCAGTGGGCCTCTTCTTCGGTTTGTATCCCGCCAAGCGCGCTGCCGATCTTGAACCGGTGGAAGCGCTGCGTTACGAGTAGAGCTGGAATTTCCATTCGCCTTGCGGTGAAAAAGCAGCGGGTCGACCCTGAGGCCGACCCGCATGGTTTAAGAAAGATGTGATCGGCAGCGTTGGTATGGGCGTTGTTTGGCCCGAAACCCCCGGAACCCAGCGAAAGAGATAACGAGGAGTCCAGCGCTTGCAGACCCAGGGTGATTTCCAATCCCATGTTCATCTCCTGGAATCTGCGACAACTGCCAATCATCCCACAATGCTGTAATCATACTGCCCGCGGACGGGCTTGCCCTCTTCAAAGCGAGTTCGACGAAATAGGTGCCGTTCCATTCCCGGCGTCTCCACACCGCTGACCATGTCCGCGGCCATCAGGCCCACGGCCGGACCAAGCTTGAACCCATGGCCGCTGAAACCTGCACAGACGTAGAGCCCGCTCCCTTCAATCAACTCATCGATGATGGGATGCCAATCGGGTGTGATTGCATATAACGCCGCGAACCCGCCTGCGCTTTCGCTATCCTCAAGTGCGGGGAATCGTTTCACCAAACGCTCACCGGCGTCGGCGATGAAGTCGAAATCGACATTCTCGTTGTATACGTCAGGATCGACAATGTAATTCTCCTCTTCGGGATCGATCAAGCCGACCAGTGTTAGATCACCTGTTTCTGGGCGCCAGTACACGGCGTGAACGAAATCCGCTACAACAGGGTGATGGTCTCTGTAAGGAGAAGGCCGGCGGAAGAATGCAGCCTGCACCCGGCAGGAATTGATGGGCAGCTCAACTCCGGCTAATCGGGCGATCCCGGCAGACCAGGGACCGCCGCAGTTGATGACGACCGCGGTGTCGAAGCTTACAAGTGGTGTATCTACTCCGATCACTTTCCCCCCGGAGAAACGGATGCCTGTAGCAGGAGTCTCTTGATAGAAACGCGCCCCATGATCTTTTGCAGCTTTTACGTAGCCATTTAATGTGATGTTCGGGTCCGCATACCCTGACTGCGGTTCGTACGCGGCGAGGGTCGTTTCGCCAAGTGCGATGTAGGGCCAACGCTTCTGGATTTCATCACGGTTGAGGATCTCGGTCTCAATTCCCAGCTTTTGATGCAGGGCGACATTTTCCTGCAACCCTTTTACATCGCTCGCGGAGGTCAGAACTAGGAAACCGGCTTGTGCAAAACCACAATCACCGGCCACTTCGTCCGCGAAATTTTGAAAAACGCCCAGGCTGTGATGCGCCATTCGGGCGGTGACTTCATTTGAGTAATGCTGGCGTATGATTGCCGAGGACCTACCGGTCGAGCCGTTACCGATCATGCTTTTCTCCAGTACAGCGACTTTCAACCCTCGTTTTGAGAGCTCCAATGCTGTGCTGCAGCCCATGATGCCGGCGCCGATGAGGATGACGTCGTAGGTTTGACCCATGCTTCTTATCTCCTATGGCGATATCTCCTAATCTTATATCCAGAAGGGTATCTACGGCAACGACCACCCTCAACCCCTCACCAGCGTGGGAATAAACACGATGTACATCCTATATAATCGGATTTATCACAACGCCGGCGGTGATATTGTATCGAGAGTTGATGCAATATTTATCCCCCCCGTTCGCCCCCCTATGGGGGGCTGCAGGGGATTATTGCATCGTCCCCCGCACCCCCTTCCGAATGTCTGCCTTTGCGATTCCATGTGGACCCAACTTCCAAGGGTGGGCTCTGTCCAATCTGCTCTGGATTGCGTTTCAATGGGAAAAAGAGTCCGAGATAACGATATTTCCATATACTCGGATTTGCATTGTTTGCGTGAGCTGAGAGCTTGATGTTTGATCCAGGGGGTGTGGGGGAGTGGAGTCCCCCACAGTCCCCCTTTGGGGGATTTAGGGGGAAGAAAAGAAAAAGAGATACATCACACCTGTGAAATAGTCGACCTATTCGTTCATCCACGTACACCTCAAAGCGCAGGCTGCGCCAACGACCGGAAGCAGAGCTTCCTGACTCTACATAATAGAGAGAAAATTAGGACAGACTCCAGATCGTTCGACCGACAGATATTGAGGTCTCAGTCAGATTATGGTGTGTCAAGAATTGTTTCCGGCAAACGTAAGAATCTACATCTGAGGTATACGTGGGTATATCACCTCTCCACAGTAAATGGAGGAGAACTATTATTCCTTAAGGTGAGGTTTTAAGAATTTCCCCGTATAGGAAGCGCTATTCATCGAAATCTCTTCCGGTGTGCCCACGGCGACGACCCGACCACCCCCATCGCCGCCCTCTGGGCCAAGATCGATGACCCAGTCGGAAACTTTAATAATATCGGGATGGTGTTCGATGATCAGGACGGTGTTGTCCTGGTCGACGAGGCGCTGCAAAACATCGATAAGTTTGTGGACATCGGCGGCGTGTAGGCCGACGGAAGGTTCGTCGAGCACATACAGCGTATGCCCGTTCCCTCTTCGGGAAAGTTCCCGCGATAACTTAACGCGTTGGGCTTCGCCACCGGAAAGAGTCGGCGCAGGTTGGCCGATTTTCAAGTAGCCGAGACCGACATCCTGGAGCGTTTCTAACTGGCGGATCATCTTCGGGAAAGCCGAGAAGAATTCGAACGCTTCGCTAATGGGCATGTCCAGGACGTCGGCGATGGTTTTTTCTTTAAACCTGACCTGCAAGGTTTCTCGATTGAAGCGCGCACCCTGGCAGATTTCACAGGGCACGTAAACGTCGGGAAGGAATTGCATCTCGATGCGCAGCTGCCCCTGTCCCTGGCATGCTTCGCATCTCCCCCCGCGGACATTGAAGGAGAAGCGCCCGGGCTTATATCCACGAACCTTTGATTCTGGAAGCTCGGCATATAACGCGCGGATGTGGTCGAAGAGCCCGGTATACGTTCCAGGGTTAGAGCGCGGCGTACGACCGATGGGGCTCTGGTCGATGTTGATCACTTTGACAATGTGTTCGAGACCTTCGATTTGGTCGTGGTCACCCGGTCTGGAGCGCGTCTTATGGAGAGCTCTAGCCAGGGCTTTGTAAAGCACTTCAACCATAAGGCTAGATTTCCCTGATCCAGAAACGCCGGTGATGCAGGCGAAGACGCCGAGTGGAAAATGAACTGTGATGTCCTTGAGATTGTTTTCGCGAGCGCCAATCACGGTCAGGATGTTCCCATTCCCCTCTCTGCGAGATTTGGGAGTTCCTATCTGCAGTTTCCCCGCCAGATAACGACCGGTGATTGACCGCTTGTTTTGGGTGACTTCCTCGACCGTACCTTCCGCGACCAACCGTCCGCCAGCCGCTCCAGCGCCAGGTCCAAGGTCGATGATCCAGTCCGCCGCTCGGATTGTCGCTTCATCGTGCTCGACGACCAGAATCGTATTGCCCAGATCGCGCATACCTTCCAGTGTTTTTATTAGTCGAGTGTTGTCGCGAGGGTGGAGGCCGATGGAGGGCTCATCAAGCACATACAAGACCCCCATTAAACGAGAACCAATCTGGGTTGCGAGGCGGATGCGCTGCGCTTCCCCTCCGGAGAGACTGCCGGCAGTGCGGTCGAGCGAGAGATATTCCAGGCCCACATCCACCAGGAAGCCTAACCGGTCTTCGACCTCTTTCAAGATTCGACTTGCAATGGTCTTCTCGCGCTTGCTTAGCGGGCTCTTCTTGCCACTTAGCCTCCGGATCCAATTCAACCCTTCTGACACGGGCCAGTTTGTGGTCTCGATGATGTTTTTCCCATCCACCGTAACCGCCAGCGCTTCCTTTCGCAAACGTTTACCCTGACATGATGGACACAGGCGTTCAGACATGTATTCCTGGATCTTGCTGCGGATGTAATCGGATTGCGTCTCCTGGTATCGTCTTTCGAGATTACCAATCACGCCCTCGTAGGCGGTCCACCATGTTGAGGAGCGACCATCACGACTCTCATAATGAACGGGGACTTCCTTCCCATCGGTGCCGTAGAGAAGGATGTTAAGCTTGTCTTCGGGTAGATCATCGATGTGGGCATCCAGGTCGATGTCGAAGGCTTTCGCGGTGGCTTCCAGCATCTGCCAGTAGTATCCCTTATGATCACGACTTTGTTTTGACCACTCCATTGCGACCAGCGCGCCTTCGGTGATAGAGACAGATTTGTCCGGGATAACTCGATCGGGGTCGATTTCGAGTTTATTGCCTAACCCCTGACACTCTGGACATGCACCGTGAGGCGTATTGAATGAGAATGTGCGCGGCTCGATCTCAGCTAGCGTTGTGCCATGATCGGGGCAGGCAAGGTGTTCAGAGAAGGGGATATCGACCGGCGGATCAGAACTCAAATCGGTGATATAGAGGATGCCCTCGCCCCAGCGTAAAGCGGTCTCGATCGAATCGGTTAGTCTGGTCAGAAAGGCATCTCCGTCCTCGGTCGCATCGTGGTGGATGACGAGACGGTCGACGACAGCTTCGATGTCGTGTTTCTTATAGCGATCGAGTTCAAATTCCTCATCAAGCGCTTTGACGTCTCCATCAACACGGGTTCTTACGAATCCAGAACGCCTGAGTTCTTCAAAGACAGTCAGGTGAGTGCCCTTGCGGCCACGGATCATCGGTGCAAGGAGCATGATGCGACTGCCGTCGGTCATTGTAGAGACGGCGTCGACGATCTCCTGGGCAGATTGCTGTTTGACTTCCTTGCCGCAGATAGGGCAGTGAGGTAGACCAACGCGGGCGAAGAGCAATCTTAGATAGTCGTACACCTCTGTAACGGTCCCAACAGTCGAACGCGGATTATGGGAAACACCGCGTTGGTCGATCGAGATTGCCGGGGAGAGCCCATCAATGTAATCAACATCCGGCTTAGCGAGCTGCCCCAAGAATTGCCGCGCATATGCCGACAACGATTCGACATAGCGCCGCTGTCCTTCGGCGAAGATTGTATCGAAAGCAAGCGATGATTTCCCTGAACCGGAAATGCCGGAGATGACGACGAGCTTGTCGCGGGGAATCTCGACTGAGATATTCTTGAGGTTGTGCTCGCGGGCGCCAACGACTGTGATTTTCTCTTCCGCCATGTGTTTTTGACCCAGGCCGTTGTTGGAATAGACGAATCGTTATTATATCAGGCGCTTGGAAATACTTATTCGATTTGTCGGGGAAAGAATACACGAGGCCGCGATCAGGGTGGTTTAAGAGACTGACGGAAATAAGATGCCTGTTAAAAATGTGAGGGCTCAGGCTCTCAAGAGTGGGCATCGGGGATGTGGGGTGAATTCAAATTACGCTACAGATTCACCGCACCACTGGCAGCGCTCATCTCCAGGAGGGATTAAAGCGTCACACTTCTTACAGCGAATGAGTTCATCTGGCGTCGCTAAGCCGCCTTCCATATCCGCGGCCATGCGGATAACGTCGTATGGGCTCATCGCCGTGGGTGTGCCGCCTCGACTGACAAGAGCACCCCCGAGATGCATACCTTTTTCGTCTTCATGGATGACGTATCCCTGGTCGCGCAGGGCTTTAGCGAGGTCGTTGCTCAACTTAGGACCCAGACTTGGTCCGGCGGGAAGTTCATGACCTGAAAGGAGGCGCCGGGCTTCATCGGGAAGCTCATCCACCATCCAAGTGGGAAGGGGGGTATCTTTAGTTCTCTGCTCCTCCGCGAGGATTTTTCTGAATCGGCTGCAGGAGTCATCTTTCGAAGATGGAGTGGGATGCAGGTTAGCCCCAAAGGATTTAAGTCCGGATTCACTCTTTTTTGAACACTGCAGGCAGATAGGGGCGACCTGGGCGCCGTTCAGTGCAGGCAGCAGCTGCATAGGCTCACCGCATACTGGACAAGGAGCGGTTTCATCAGGGGAATTGGATGGTGAGAACATTATGATCCAGGGTCAAGCGATCGAGTCACCCGAGGTCTCTGGGTGGAGCAGCCCGGTCCTTTATCTTGGAGAGCTTGCCGAGTGTGTGAGCCTCGTTCGCTTCAAAGAATCGTTCGGCATATTCAGGGTTGCGCCACTCGAAGGCTGTCTCGAGCCCTTGTGTTTCCTTGGGAACGAGTAGCGTGGAGCGTACATACATTGCACTATCCGGCGGCGGATATTTTCCAACACGACCCAGTAGGAAGAGGGCCGGTGCGGTGTAGCCAACGATGAATAGAATGACGAGGATGAGAATATCAAAGAACTGTAAATCGGCTGGTTTGATGATGCCGACTGCAAGTGCGCCGACGACCAGCAGCATCCCACCGATCGCCGACAGCAGATGGGCCTGCAGTCTTGCCTCTTTAGCCTCATCACTGAGTTGACCAGCGCGCTTACGACATCCGGCGCAAAGCGGGATCTTAAAGTTTGTAGCTTTTCGCTGTGTGATGTTCTGGCCATCGGGCAGCGATCCGAGAACTGTGAGATGTCCTTTAACCGGGGTTCGACCGCAGTGGGCGCAATCGCCGCCTGGGAAGACAGCTTTTTCGCCACGGATTACAACCCTATAACGATGACCCTGAGGCGGATCGGTATCCAGGAGAGCAGCCTCCTCTTCTGCGACCGCTGCGGCAATAGCCACGTCAAGCTCTTGAGAAGGTGCTTCCGGTTTACTCGGCGTTTGCTCGATCGGTTCCAAGTCCGTTGGCGGTGTCTGGGAAAGCGATTCGATTCTTGATGCGAAGGATTCTGGTTCCAAAACGCTCTCGACGGCCACAGCATCGGCTAGAGGTGGGAAGATGGGCTGAGATTCGAGAGGAACCTCGGAGATGTGCAGATCTGGTATGGGCTCGGATTCCAGCGGGACGCCGGCGGATTGACGCAGATCCGAGAGGAAATCTTGTTCGGGCTCCTCGGGTGAGAGCAGGTTGTCGAGGGGTGTTTCAATTTCCTGGACGAACCCCTCGAGCGAGGGCTCGACATTGTCATCTGCGGGTTGGGCCCAGTCTGGGAGAGGGATTTCACCCGCTTCAGGGATTTCTTGTTTGATGGGTTGGTCCCAGGCATCGTCGGGTTCCCTGAGGCTTTCTTCGCTTTGAGCATCTGCGATCTCTGGCAGCGCCTGCTCGTCAGTGAGTTCAAGCCCGATTCCGCCCAAGATTCCTGCGCTTATGGGCAATTCTCCTTCTTCTGGCAGGGAGGGCTCGAGATCGGTCTCTTCATCAGGGGTTATTGACCGGAAATAAGAGGCGAGATCATCCGTTTCATCGGAGATTTGATCCGCTGAATCTCCCTCGAAATCGCTCACGCCTGGGATCGCAGCCGCTTCTAAACCAAGATCTAGCTCTCCGAGTCGTTCTTCGATGAGGTCAACGGAATCGGGTGCATCCAGAATGTCAGCAGCTATCTCCGAAATGGGTGTTTCAGGGCTTTCGATTTCGGTTTCGAGTGGGGTGATTTCTTCTAGATCAAGTTCAGCATAGATTGGAGTTTCCTGTTCGGGCGTAATGCGTTCTTCGCGTGCTCTGTTCTCAACCGCCTCCAACCAAACCCACTGCTTGAGTGCGAACCGCTCCGTCAACGGGTAGCCTTCGCCGATCTGACCGTAAAAGACACGTTCACCGCCGTCTTCAGAGAGAAACGCGGATTTACAGCTATCACAACCGACGTAATCGGGCAGTTTCTCCATGTGAACGACATGCAGTGCATCCGCGCCGCATATCGCGCAAAGGAGGCCATCGATAAGAGCATCATCGAGCGTAGATTTTGGAGTCGAAGCCATTCCCCTTCCTCAATAAACGAGAGGTGCATCGAATCTAACATATCGATCGGCGGATAGCAACCAAGCTCTGGTCCCAGAATCTCTTTTTTATTGCAGCGGGGATTGATTGCATGGACGAGTAGGATGTGAGTTTGGACATTTGATGTGCTTTACTGATGATGGGAGTTAAACGTATGAGGAAACATTTTGATGTGGAGGCGAAGACACCATGGTTGAGGGGCAGCCACTAATATTGAGCGATGCGGGGAATGGAATTATTGGCATTAATGGAGTTCATCCGATCTAACCTTATCAAGTGATAGAACGATGGCATCACATTCCATATTTAACACAAATAATCAACACACACGTCATGCCGCAATGTCCACCATTCGGATATAAGATAATCCGAGCCTTGGGTTTTACCTCCGGTTGCGCCCATAAACGTCAAGACGATCAGGTTGGGCACGGATGAGGGGCGTCAAGACTTGATGCTATAAGATGCCCGAGCCGAGAATTTCCTTTGACTTCGAGCTGGGTTACCATCATGCAAATACAATTCCTAATGCCAAAAGAAGGGTAGATAGTATCAGCCAACGAAATATCACAAGATACCCGTTATGCAGGGCACTGTTCCTCGATCTGCTGTTCGACCGGAGAACGCGTCCGATCTTTTTATCTACATTTCTCGTGATCGCAAGCGGAGCACCCCCATATCACTGGCTGGAGGGTTGATCCTGGATCGACTCGTTTTATTTCGTCGTCGGTAAACTGACGACGATTGGCTATACGGATTTTGCGCCGCCGATACCACTAACAAAATCGACTGCTTAATTCCATGTCCTCCATGGTGTGATTTTCCTGCTGCTGAGGTTCGATGTCGTTCGAACACAATGGCACTGGAATCTAGGGGTATCATCGGAGGAGGGCGGCTTCCTTGATGAAAACCCTACTTTGTCATTAGAATAGGGATAGGTTTATTAAACCGCACGAACAAAGCTATATGGGAGGGTAAAGATGGCATTCAATCTTCGTAACCGGAATTTCCTAAAACTCCTGGATTTCACACCTGAGGAGATCAAATTTCTACTCAAGTTGTCTGCAGATCTAAAAGCTGCTAAATACGGTGGTTACGAAAAACCAAGACTCCTTCGTAAGAATATTGCCCTGATATTCGAAAAAGCCTCAACACGGACACGAACTGCATTCGAAGTCGCGGCGTTTGACCAGGGAGCTAACGTAACTTACCTGGGCCCTAGCGGTTCTCACATAGGTCACAAGGAAACCATGAAAGACACAGCCCGTGTTTTAGGGCGCTCTTACGACGGGATCGAATACCGAGGATTCGGCCAGGAAATTATCGAGACCCTTGCTGAGTACGCCGGTGTGCCTGTATGGAACGGATTGACGGACGAGTTCCATCCTACACAAATCCTGGCAGATGTGCTCACGATGACCGAGCATACCTACAAGGATCTGCCCGATATCGCCTTCTGCTATATGGGCGACGCTCGCAACAACATGGGCAACTCGCTCATGGTCGGCGGTGTGAAATTGGGCATGGATGTGCGTCTGTGTGCGCCAAAGGCGAACTGGCCTGATGAGAGCCTGGTTAAAACGTGTGAAGTGATCGCCAAGGAGACCGGCGCTCGATTGACCATCACCGATGATGTAGCCAAGGGCGTCAAGGGCGCCGATTACCTGTACACAGATGTATGGGTGTCGATGGGCGAGGCGGACTCGGTTTGGGAAGAGCGCATCAATCTGCTCAAACCCTACCAGGTTAACGCCGAAGCGATGAAGCTTACGGGCAACCCGGATGTCAAATTCATGCACTGTTTGCCCGGCTTCCACAATGCCGACACCGAAGTGGGTATGGAGATGAAGGAGAAATTCGGCCTCGAGGGCTTGGAAGTGACCGATGAGGTCTTCGAATCGCCAGCATCCATTGTCTTTGATGAGGCGGAGAACCGTATGCATACGATCAAGGCCATAATGGTGGCTACGCTGGGGGACTGACCCGTTATGGATCTCCACTACAGGCGACCCTCGCTGCCCCTGCAAACGCTCGGGATTTTTTGCTGCTGCGATTTTGTGCTGTAATAGAGTTGAGACTAAGAATCGTGTTCCCCGGACCGTAGGATCGCGGGTGGTCCGGGGAGTGTTTCTTTGGACTAATCAGGTTATATAATAGCCAATGTAAGTTTTTGAAACGAGTGCACCCCCATCTGCGCATCGTTACCCATTCGCTTTGGTTCGGGCGCTATTCTAAAAGGAGCTCATCAAGATGAGTAAATACAAGATCATCCTCAACCCCACCTCTGGCCGGGGAACCGCTGAAGAAGCCGTCCCGGACCTCGATCGCTTTCTGCGTGAGCATAAAATTGAGTTCGATCTTGTCCTCACTGAGAGACCTGAGCATGCGGTAGAGCTGGCGAAGCAGGCCGCACTTGATGGTTTCGACGTTGTCGTCGTCGCTGGAGGGGATGGAACTGCGAATGAAGTGTTAAATGGCTTGATGCTCGCGAAACAAGCCGGCACAGATGGTGTCGCCATGGGTGTGATTGCTATCGGTCGTGGCAACGACTTCGCCTTTGGGGTAAATGTGCCCCCAGGTCTGGAAGAGGGATGCCGGGTGCTGATGGAAGATTTCCGCTCCGGTATGGATGTGGGGTTAGTGACGGGTGGTCTGTATCCTGAGGGGCGCTACTTTGGAAATGGGGTAGGCATCGGTTTCGACGCTGTTGTCGGATTTGAGGCGTTGAAAATGACACGTCTTCAAGGTTTCTTATCGTACATTGTTGCTGCTGTTAAAACGATCTTTCTCTACTTCAAAGCCCCGTTAGTCCGAATCGAGTTCGATGGGCAGACAATGGACCAATATGCCTTGATGGTCTCTATCATGAACGGACGCCGGATGGGTGGTGGATTCATGATGGCGCCGGAGGCAGGCATCGATGACGGTCTGCTGGACCTCTGTATCGCTGAACAGGTTAGCAAAGCGAGAATCTTCGCCCTGATTCCTCGTTTTATGGCAGGGACGCAAGCCTCCCAGCCCTCAATCCAAACTGGCAGAACCCGCAGCATTGTCGTCACCGCCCTTGAAGGAAGTCTACCTGCACACGCCGATGGAGAGACGCTCTGCACGGAAGGGGAGCAGCTCAGCGTGGAAATCCTTCCACGTCAGATCGAGATCATTTGTCAGAAAGCGGACAGCAATACATGACGCTAACGAACCGGTTGGTCAACGCGACAATAAAACGTCTAGTGCGGATGGTGTGCCGTGTCGACGATGGACAGGTGGTGCGCATTCCAGCTCAGGGACCGCTGATAATCGTATCAAACCACGTGAACTTTATTGAACCGCTGGTTGTGTATACTCACCTGCTGCCTCGCCCGATGACTTTCTTTGCGAAAGTTGAGACATGGGATAATAAATTGATAGGATGTTTATTCGACATGTGGGGCGGCATCCCTCTAAAAAGAGGTGCCGCCGATGTTGGAGCGATCCGCCTTGGTTTGGCGGCATTGGAGAACGGTACGATTCTGGCTGTAGCGCCGGAGGGCACCCGCAGCGGTAATGGGATTCTTAGAAAGGGTCTTCCCGGTGTGGTGACCATGGCCTTGCGCAGCGGGGCGCCTATACTTCCAATGGCCTGTTACCGGCATGAAGATTTCTGGGATAACTTGACCCATTTGCGGCGCACAGATTTCCAGATTGAGGTAGGGAATCCATTCACCCTGGAAACGAATGGCATCCCGGCGACGCGGGAAGTGCGGCGGCAGATGATTGGCGAGATCATGTACCAGATAGCGGCGCTGCTGCCTCCCTCCTACCGCGGTGTCTACGCGGACCTAACCAACGCCACCGAAGCCTACTTGCGCTTCCCTGTATCGACTGAGAGCAATCTTCAGCTCACGTTAGACAGCGAATCATCGCCATAGATTCCCGGATTATGCGGCTTAAAGTCTTTTTCATATACGTTACGGATGTATAGAAAATACATACTCTTATGGACGTAGAAGACAAGATTTTACATACAGTATTTAGTGTGTTCTTTCTAGTGTTTTTGTTTGAGCGGGGCTATTTTCAAGCAAAAGCAATGAGATTATCTGGCGAAGCGAGGAAATTTAGGGAAAGCCCGAGAAAATTGACAGGAGTGATCCTTCTATTCCTCGTTGCGCAATTCTGGGTCATCGGAACTTTTATGTATATATTTACGCCATCGATTATGGAATGGACTCGTTTTCCGATTCCATCATGGGTGAGATGGGTCGGGGCGATAATTACGGCATTGGGGCTAGCCTTTGAATTTACTACACAGGTCTTTCTTGGCAGGAACTATTCAACAACTTTGCATATTCGTGAAGAGCAGACACTGGTAACGCGAGGCCCTTATCGTCACGTTCGACATCCCATGTATTCGGCGCTCATCGTGGTAGGGATCGGTCTTGGGCTTTTATCGACAAGCTGGTACCTTCTCATACCTTTTATCGCAACAGGTATTGTGATTGCTTTCAGAACAAGACGAGAAGAAGAAGCCATGGTTGAGAAATTTGGTGATGAATATATCCAATATACTCAAGTGACAGGAAGGTTTTTTCCTCAGATACGAAGGAAACAAATCGGCACCGATAGAACTTGAATGAGAAGCTTGTAGGCGTTTGAGTGACCGCAAACCCCACGCTGCCCCATTACGAGGAATGCCCTGTATGCTCAAATCAAGGCCGCTAAGCTTCTTCAGTTAATGTCATTGCCTACCCGGTTTCGGTAAGGTTAAACTCGGCCAAGGTATTCTCCATCGCATCGACATCAACGTTGGCAAGACAAAACCCACTGAATCGTCAGTGGGTCTGGCCTTGTAAAGTATGGGAGCCCTATCTACCTAAGTCTTCTCATGGCCCCTTGCATTGTCTGGCGATACGAGTCAACCGCCTGGCGTCCAGTTTGGGTGAGTTGAACCATCGTGCGAGGTTTTTTCCCCACAAAGGCCTTGTCGACCTTGACATAGTTCACCTCTTCTAGCTTCGTCACATGGGAGGAGAGGTTGCCCCAGGTCAGCTCGGTGGCGTTGAGGAGGAAGGTGAAATCGGCGCTCTCAACACCATATAGGACCATCAGAATCATCAACCGCGCCGGTTCATGCACCACGCGGTCGACCTCGGCGAGGCCTAGCAGATCGGATCCAATTCCGGTCTTTTTCGCCACCTCAGGCCTCCTCTGTGCGAACCGGGTAGTTGCGCAAGAAACGGAGCAGCTGCATAAAGCCAATGATGAGGATGATCCCGGCTGCGATCGCCCCTGGAACTTGGAAGGTCCACCCGGCAGTATGTGACATATAGACGGAGGCCAGATTGGCGAAGCCAAGCATCCAGCCGTAGAAGTACAACCTGGCGACGCCGAACAAGTAACCCATCGTAGTGAAGATCCCGCCTATGACGAAGACCACAATCAACTCGACGAGGTAGGAACGCATCAAAGATGGTGTTGAAGGCTCACTGCCAGATGAGAGCCATTCTGGACTGAAGAAAGTCAAGAGCACCAGCCCGAATGTCAGCAGAACAAACACCGCTGTCACGACCAAGAGCAGGCGCATCTTTGGTGTTCGACGGGGTTGGACATAACCCATGCGTGGTCCACTGATGATATGCCTGGCGCCTAGCTGTCCAACCACCAGAAATGCCAGAAGGAACAGAAAGAGGGCTATATTCAAGGAAGGACCGAGCAGTTCGCGTGTGATCGGATAAAACGCCAAAAGCATGAAGATTGCCCCGAGCAGCAGGTCCCAGAGCCCATCTTCGAAGGTGCTCAACTGCATGGTGCGTTTTTGGACATCCCTTAAGTTGATCGATTCAGACATGACAGAACCTCCTATCCTAGAATACTTTATACGCTAATGTACTTTGTGATACAAAGTACTTGGTAGTAGTTTACACTGTGATAAGGCATTTGTCAAGACCCATTTTGATGAGCAAAGAAAAAGAGAAGGAACCTCCCGATTGTGTCATTTCGGGCGAGCCGTGCAACAGCGACGGAATGACGGTATGCTGGAACCTGTCATTGCGAGCCCTTCAACTTCACTCAGGCCAAACTCCACAAAGCAATCTCCTCCTTTCTTGAGGATAGAAGGCTGCCTTGCCACGACGGGCTCCTCGAAATGAAATAATTTAGAAGGGCCCTTCATCCCCAATCGTTAAATGGATTAAAAAACCGCAAGGAAACTGTAATGAAACTCTAATACAAACCCGGGTTATCCTGTGTTAACATGGCCACCTTGTCGGCGATCAGCTTGTAATATTTCTCCTTCTGAGTTGATCGTCGTTCGATGCAAACACGCCGTACAGGTTCATTGACGTTCTCAATACGGCATTACTTAGCGGCGAGGTTTTTTGTTAATGGAAATAGCCAAGATATCAGGTACGAATGGGCGTGAAAACGGTACAGTCATCAAAGTAAAGGATTTGGTTAAAGTCTACCCGACCGCTGCCGGCGGGGTCGAAGCGCTAAAGGGAATCAACCTGGAGGTTCACGAAGGGGAATTCCTCGCCATCTTCGGGAAATCGGGAGCAGGTAAATCCACGCTGATCAATATGATCACAGGCATCGACAGCCCAGACTCTGGCGAAGTACAGATCGGCGGAGTCTCTATCCATTCCATGAGTGATGACGAATTAACGCGCTGGCGTGGGCGTAATCTGGGTGTTGTCTATCAATTTTTCCAGCTGCTGCCAACGTTAACGCTGGTTGAGAATATTACGCTGGCCATGGACTTCTGCGATACATACCCGCTTGCGAAACGCCGTGAGCGTGCTCTGCAATTGCTCGACCAGGTGGGCATCCGTGAGCATGCGTTTAAGGTGCCATCGAAAATATCGGGCGGGCAGCAGCAGCGGGTTGCCATCGCCCGTGCGCTGGCGAATGACCCTGATGTGGTTGTCGCCGATGAACCGACGGGGAATCTCGACTCGCAAACCGCGGACGACATCTATGACCTGTTTTCAGACTTGGTTTCTCTCGGTAAAACGCTGGTCATCGTGACTCACGATAAGGAGATCGCTGAACGAGCAAGCCACATTCTAGAGATTTCCGATGGGCACATCATCAGCAGATCAATCGATGAACCTTCAAATGGGCGTTCCGTGAGCGAAGCAGCGCCCTCACCTAACCTTGTGCCGCAGCGAATTCAGGCAGCGCTCTAAAGAATTATTAGGGAGAAAGAGGACAGAATGCACATCCAGACCCGCTGGATAAAAATCCTGAAAGACATCTGGAGCAACCGCTCCCGGTCTCTTTTGGTCATCTTCTCCATCGCCATCGGTGTCGCCTCGGTCGGAATGATCACGAACGCGGGGATCATGGTGCAGCGGGATCTCTATGGATCCTTCGCTGAAGGCAATCCAGCGAGCTTGGAAATATATGTATCACCATTTCAGCGAGACCTAACCAGCGCGGTCAACGCGATGCGAGAAGTAGAAGACGTTCAGGCGAGGAGAGTCGAGCGAGCATCGGTTTTGGATGCTGAGGGGGACTGGGATGATCTTGCGCTGAACGCCTTCCCGGATCTGACCGATCTAAAAGTAAATCGGGTGGACCTAGTAGAGGGGCGGATGTCGCTCGGTGTTCGCGAGATTGCCCTAGAAAAACAATCGGCCGAAGGGCTGGGACTCGCAGTCGGCGACACAATCACAGTCAAGATGGAAGGTGACCGCGCCTATGATTTGGACATTGTGGGCATCGTCCATGACCTTTACGGGATGCCTTATGCGCTGTTGGGGGAAGTTACGGGCTATGTAACCCTTGAAAGCCTGGAATGGATGGGTGCGCTCTCTTTCTACAATAAACTCGATGTCGTTGTGGCTGAGAATAAATATGACCAAGAACACGTCCTTGAGGTCGGCAACAGCATCCGCGATCGGGTGATCGAGCCTTCCGGGTACAGGGTCGGGAGCATGGGGGTCCCCGGGTTGGGTTCCGACCCGGGTAAGCACTGGGCGGAAGACCAGATCGGTGGGTTTCTCCTCATCCTGCAGATTATGGGCGTCATGGCGGTTCTATTGAGCGGAGGGCTTGTGGTGAACACGGTCTCCGCCATTCTTATTCAGCAGATCAGACAGATCGGTATCATGCGCTCTATTGGTGCGGTTCGAGGACAGCTCATCGCCATGTACTTCTTCAATGTTCTCGCGTACAGCGTACTTGGTCTTGCCGTGGCACTGCCACTCGGGTTATTGGGGTCCTGGTGGCTCGCAGAATTCGCGGCTGGCTTCGTCAACTTTGACCTCACCACAGTTAATATTTCTTGGCAGGTCATGACGCTTCAGATCACTCTGGGCTTGCTGATGCCGCTTGGCGTGGCGATCTATCCCATTCTCACCGGAACCCGCATGTCTGTTTACGATGCGATCTATCAATACGGAATTGGGTCCGATGGCAGCGGTTGGTTAGATCGGGTGTTGATGAAGGTTCGAAACCTCGCTCCGCCAATTGTGCTCTCTCTGCGGAATACTTTCCGCAACAAAGCGCGGCTGGTATTCACGCTTCTTACACTTACGCTAGCAGGCGCTATGTTTATCGCTGTATTCAGCACACGCGCTTCGTTGACCGTTCAGATCGATAATGTTGCTCGTTATGTGGCCTTCGATGCTGCGCTTGGATTGCCGTATGGATCAAGAAAGCAAACCGCTGAACGGGAGGCGAAGAGAATTCCTGAAATCTCGGCAGCGGAGGGGTGGGCTCAATCGATTGGCGTCATCCTCAGGGAGGATGGAAGCGAGAGCGGGGAACTCGAAATCGTTGGTCTTCCCTATAATGCAGTCACAATCGAACCGCTCTTGCTCGAGGGTCACTGGTTAGAAGCCGATGATACCCACGGGATCGTTGTAAACGATGACCTGCTAGACGAGGAATCGGGGATAGGCATAGGAAGCGATCTCACCCTGAAAATCGGGAACCGGGAACGAACCTACCAAGTTGTCGGTGTGACCTCGAAGCATCTTTCTGGGCCTCGTATCTACATGGAATATGGTTCATTCGGTCAGTTAACGAATCGACCGAACCAGGTTGATATGATCCGCGTCCGCGGAAATCTTGAGACGATTGGCAGTAGCGCTGAACAGGATGCTATTGCATCACGGTTGGAGACTCGATTTGAAAATGCGAGCTTGAGTAAAAGCTCGAGCATCACCCGCCACGCGATCTTTGGCGATTTCACGGATGTGTTCGATCTCATCCTCGTTGTTTTGATGATCATGGCCGGGCTTCTGGCTTTGGTAGGGGGATTGGGGCTTACGGGGACTCTCGGAATCAATGTTCTTGAACGTACACGCGAGATCGGTGTCCTGCGTGCCGTTGGCGCCTCCAACGTATCCGTGCGGCAAGTCATCGTCATTGAAGGCGTCGTCGTTGGTCTGATCAGTTGGGTGTTGGGTGCGCTGCTCTCGGGACCATCCGGCAGAGCTCTCGCCGGTGCTGTCGTGAATGCGGTAATGCAAGCCGACCTCAGCTATACATATTCATTTGCCGGGCTGCTTCTCTGGTTAGTACTCATTGGGTTAATTGCTGTTTTTTCAAGTCTTGCGCCGGCGAGGAGGGCCGCCAGGCTCACCGTGCGCGAGGTCCTGGATTACGAATAGGTGAGAGTGGTGATCGTGTGAAAATATTTTGGAATAAGTCAGGTTCTAACGGCTCAGCAGCTGGGAGGAATAAAGCGAACGGCCACCTGATCGCTTTCAATCAGGTCTCCAAGATCTATGAAACATCGGCAGGATCTTTCACCGCATTGAGAGATGTAGACCTGTGCATTGACAAAGGCGAATTCGTATCCATCGTCGGGAAGTCAGGCAGTGGGAAAACGACCCTCATTAACATGCTGACCGGCATCGATCGACCCAGCGATGGGGAGATCTACGTCACCGGTGCTGCCGTACATGAGTTAGACGAAGGGGAAATCGCTGTCTGGCGCGGAAAGAACGTAGGGGTAGTCTTTCAATTTTTCCAGCTTCTGCCTACGCTTTCCGTCCTTGAGAATGTGCGCCTGCCGATGGATTTTGGAGGCGTCTTCGATCGACAAGAACGCAATGATCGCGCCAGGCATCTTCTGGATTTGGTGGGCATCGCCGACCAGGCAGATGCGCTTCCGGCGAAGCTCTCTGGCGGGCAGCAGCAGCGTGCAGCGATCGCTCGAGCGCTTGCCAATGATCCCCCGATTATCGCAACCGACGAACCCACCGGTAACTTGGATTCCCATTCTTCAACCAAGATTATCCGACTCTTTGAGGATCTGATATCGCGCGGAAAGACGGTTCTCATGGTTACCCACGATGATGAACTGGCAGGTCGGGCGATGAGGACCATCCGCCTGGCGGACGGGGAGGTCGTTGTCTAATCCCCGCTTCGAATAGTCTCGATTATTATACAAAACGAATGCAGCTAGAGGAGAAAGCTGCCGCATTCGCCGAAAAGACAGGGCTTTTTTTAAGTGTTTGCACTAGGCAGTCACGCCGGGAAAAGCCTACTTCCCCCTTGTAGCCATTGCTTCCACATGCTCATTCGCAGTGTCTCTTTTCCAGGGCACCTGTTGGCGACGCGTCTCAGGAGCTGTATCGGCCGAGACCGAGATGGGGGAGACGCGCGCCGCAGTAGATATGGGCGAATGGGAGGGGAAGACCCCCGGCCGGTTAAATGAAAAATGCGATCCCGACCCACACGAAACCCAATCGTGAAGAGTGATAAAGCTATATGGTTTGGCGGAGGATTAAGGCGGCCATCAACGCACAGAGGGTCAACAGAGAAAAGATGGCGGACTGGCACTGGGCTTTTTTGCGATCGTTATCGAGGATTACGGACCACCCTGCTCAAGCCAGCGGGCATGTTTTACCAGCCATGGCGACACGGAAAAAACTTACGAAAATAGATCTGATGCCAGACCATTATTCTTCACCCCGGAGGAACTCCCGAGCGATGTCGACATACTCCAACGACTGATGTCTGAAGTAGGTATTGTATAGCTCGGAGTAGTGTCCATCTGCCTGCATCAGGGTTTGATGGTTCCCTTCTTCGATGATCTTTCCCTCGTGCAGCACGATAATTCGATCCGATGCTTTCACCGTCGAGAGGCGATGAGCGATAAGGATCGACGTGCTGTCCGCAAGTATCAAATTCAGGGTTGCCTGGATCTGTGATTCCGTAAAGGGATCGATACTGGCTGTGGCCTCATCCAGGATGAAGATCGCCGGGCGCTGAATGAGAACTCGCATTAGTGAGACCATTTGGCGCAAACCCATCGAGAGCCGGTTGCCGCGCTCCCCCACTTCTGATTGGAGTCCCTCGGGAAGGGTCTCAATCCACTCGCCATCACCGATCCTCTGGGCGAGTTCTTCGATCTCATTATCGCTACTTTCAGGTGAAGCGTAGCGGATGTTATCCGCGACTGTCCCTGAAAAAAGGAACGGCGTCTGGCTGACAATCCCAAGCTGTCTTCGGTAATCCTGTAGATCGAAACTGCGGATGTCTTGATCGTCGATGAGCAGTCGGCCGCTCTGGAATTCATAGAAGCGGGAGATGAGTTTTGCAATTGAGGATTTTCCTGCGCCTGTGTGACCCACCAGGGCGAGATTCTCACCCGGTTCGATGTGCATATTAAATCCCTCAAGCACAGATTCTCCAGGTTTGTAGTGAAAGAAGATGTCTTCGAAGGTGATTTTTCCGCGCAGCTTATCGACGGGTTGGTTGGCGATTTGTATGACCGCGGATTCAGCGTCTATCAAAGCGAAAATTCGCTCTGCAGCCGATAGACCGTTCTGCACCTGGGTCCAGAAGGACGATAAATTCAGGACCGGGAACCAGAAACGATCCAAACCGGTGATGAAGAGATACCAGGCACCAACTGTGACCAAACCCTGCGCTGCGCTAATTCCGCCAACGTAAACCATTATCGCCGTTCCGACTCCCATCAGCGCGTTGAGCGTTGGAAAGACGCTTGAGAGCACCAGCCCGCGGCGTACATTCGCCTGGTAGGAGATCAAATTGACCTCTCGAAATCCTTCGTAGATCTGGTTTTCCTGACGAAAATTCTTGGCGACGGAGATTCCTGTAACAGCCTCTTTGATGGCCGCATTAACATTCGCCATCGCACGGAAACCGTAACGGGTGACGCGCCGGGCAATTTTGCGAAACCCGATTGCGATCAAGAAGACGACCGGCATCATCGCAGTAAGCCAGAGTGTCAGGTGGAGGTCGATGCCGATTAATACCAAGACAAGGATGAGCGACTGGACGAGCTGGGTGACCAGATCCGTTACTAACACGACAACCTGGGCGAAGTCCTGCGTGTCAGAGGTTATCCGGCTGACGACCCGGCCGGATGCGAATTCATCATAGAAAGAAAGATCGTGTTCGGCTGAGGCGATAAACGCGTCGCGCCGCAAATCGAGCATCACGTCGGCAACGGCCCGGCTGATGAGTCTTCGCCGAACCCAGTTTGCCCCCCAGATCAATATACCGAGAGCAAAGATTGCACCAACGAAGGTGAGCATGAGCTGTGAGGAGCCTTGTTCTGTTATCAGATCCAGACTGCGTGAGATCAGAATCGGTGTGGCCGCACTGGAGGCGGCTATCAGGAGAATGGCGATGATGGCAAATGCGATGCGGCGTTTGTGGATGCGGAAGTACTCCAGCATACGCATGGCGAGATCGCGGTCTCGGTAAGTGCGGTCATACGCTTCGGCGTTGAGGCCGGAGAAAAAGCCCATCTGCTATTTTTCCTCGTCTCGTGTAAAGATAAGACGGTACGTATCCGAAAGTTCCATCAACTCCTCATGCTGACCTGCGGCAGCGATCCGTCCGCGTCTTAGAACGATGATCTGATCAGCCCAGCGGATCTGTGAGATGCGGTGGGTGATGATCAGGGTTGTTCGCCCTTCAGCTGCGCGGAAGATCGCCCGCTGGATTTGATCCTCCGTGGCACTGTCGATTGAAGATGTAGAATCGTCCAGGATCAGAATACGCGGGTCGGTAAGGAAGGCGCGGGCCAAAGCGATTCGTTGGCGCTGCCCGCCAGATAACGTAATCCCGCGCTCGCCAATGACAGTGTCATAGCCATCTTTAAAAGCGAGGATGAAATCGTGAGCCTGAGCGGCTTTAGCCGCTTGTTCGATCTCCGCCTGCGTAGCATTCGGCCTGCCGAAGGCGATGTTTTCAGCGAGTGTTCTCGAGAAAAGAAAAACATCCTGCTCGATGATGGAAATTTGCTTGCGTAGCGAAGCCAGGTTCCACTCGCGCACATCCACGCCGTCAACCAGGACCTGGCCGGATGAGGGGTCATGGGTACGGTTGATTAATTTGGCGAGGGTCGTTTTCCCGGTGCCAGTTTGTCCCACGAGCGCGACCGTCTGACCGGGCTTTACGTGAAACGTGACGCCTTCGAGGCTATTCTCCGTTTCCAGATAAGCAAAGGTGACATCCTTGAAGGAAATCTCCCCGCGCAAAGTCTGCGAAAATCCACGCGTGTTTTGGTCGAGCTTTGTCTCACGCTTGATGAGATCCAGAATACGCCGAGCGCTGGCCATCCCGAGTGATACCTGGGAGTAAGCAAACAAAGATGCAAAAGTCGGAAACCCGAAAAGCTGAATGAGGCCCATATAAGCGACAACCTGACCGACATCCAGGATGCCTTCTTGAAAAAGAAGGAGAGCATGCAGGAACGCTCCAGCCTGAGCCAAACCGAGTAGAAGGAGCGGTAGGTAGCGAGCCTCGGCATCACCCTGCTGGACAAATGCATTGCGAAATACACGGGCATTCTCGGTGAAGCGGGCGACTTCCGCCTTCTCCTGAGCCCCCCCTTTCACAACTTCGATACCATCGATCGCTTCCGTCAAGCGGGCGTTAAGTTGGCCAAATGCGCGTCGAGCGGAATCGGAAATTGGCCGCAGCTCGCGCAGGTACCGCCTGAGTGCGAGGAAGTAGGCGAGCATGAAAAGCGCAGGTACGAGAATGAGCGTCGGATGATAGAAAGGCGCGGCGATGAGTGGCATGAGCAAGAAATTTGCAGATCCCACTACGAGGTTAAACCCGGGATTGAACATCAGATTGATCTCACGCACATCGTTCGTCGCCCGCGCCATCGTATCGCCTACCGGCTGTATATTGTGGAAGCTCATGCTCTTCCCCAGAAGGCTTGTATACAGTTCATCACGAATATCTCTCTCGAGACGCTGCCCGATTAATTCCGCCCCGAAGTTGCGAGCGAATTGCAGACCGCCTCGGAAGAGCTGGGATACCGCGATCCAAATCACAATCTGTAGAAGCTTCTTCAGGTCTGCAGGATCTGAAAGGATGGCATTGAAAGCAATGCCGGTGAGGATGGGCACAAGCGCAGCCAGCGCAGCATTTCCAAATGCGCCGATACTCGCCAAAACAACCATCAGCCAGTTGCGTGACACGTGCGACATGATCCAGCGCAGCGGCGAGCGTTGGTCAGATGGAAACGTTATAGGGAGAATGAGTCCGGCGTTTGGCACGCTGCGCTTTACCTTCACAAGAGAATGCTGGAGAATATGAACAGGATACCACACAGGGGGAGACCGTCCGTGTCGAATGAGCCGGGCGTTTTCATGCTATATTCACTTAAGGAAATCGCCGGAGACGAATATGTCACAGATTGAGAGGATTCTTCGTTATAGATATGAACCCAAGTTCATGCCGGGGTGGGTGTGTCCGAAAACTGTTGGACCCCGATCGTCTGTCTCCTGGAAGCTTAAGGATCGAAGTTGTACTGAGTAGAATCTGAGGTGTTAGCACACGTAAGGAGGAAACGATGTATGGGGAAATAAAACAAGGTAATCGAAGGTTGTGGATCGGCTTATGCTGCGGCTTTCTAATCCTTGGTTTAGCGGCCTGCAACTTACCGGGTACCGGTGAGGATGATCTAGAGCCAACTGTAACTGGCGGGGAATCTCAGGACGTTGAATTGGGGCAGCAGGAGCAGGCGTTGAAGAAGGGCGAGTGTCCTGAGGAGTGGTCGATCTATGCACTCAGCTATAGTCACGCTACCGAATTAAACATTAGTGGTATGGGGGATAGGGGCGAGGAGATCCACTTCAAGACAGAGTCAGAGCCAGGTGCTACGTTTTATCTCTATATCGATCCTTCTGGGAAGGTGAGCAACGATGGCGCGATGGAGAACATCGCCACGATCAATGTCTCAGGTTGGGTGAAGGACGATAATGCTGGCAGCTGCCCCGTACAATATCTCCAGGGTGCCTGGACTCTATCAGCCGACATCACGGGAACCTGTAA
>CAYLOO010000028.1:0-29615 GCA_964385355.1 uncultured Anaerolineaceae bacterium | reverse complement strand
CCGGGGGGACTGTGGGGGACTCCACTCCCCCACACCCCCCGGATCAAACATCAAGATCTCAGCTCAAACCAACCATACAAAACCGTGAAAATAGAATTATAGTTATCTCGGACTCTTTTCCCGCCGAATTGCAATCCGGAGCGGATTGGGCAGAACGCAGCGGTTCAGGGCTTGATCTTCGCACCGCACTGAGAACATGTTTTTGTGCCCGCCGTAAGGATATATCCACACTCACTGCAAGCCACGGGTTGGTTGGGACCCAGGGGAGCGCCGCAGGCCACGCAGCTCGGCGCGCCGACGGGATTAGCTGTAAGGCAGTAATCGCAGGACAGCCGGCGCAGTCTTTCCGAGAGATTATAAGAAAGACCGAGGGACTCGGCGGTTTGTGTGATCGTCTGCCAGATGCGGGTCGTGAGTTGCATAGAAGTGATGTCCTGGGCGAGGTCGTCAAGGCGGGACGCCAGCGACCATGGACGGCGCAGCGCCATGAGCGCGGTCATGCCCAGGCTGGCGGCGACGCCAATCCATTCCTGCTGTCCCAATTGGACGTGTACGCCGTCCTCCACCTTGCTCAAGTGAATCGTGATCGCGGTTCGCCCGCCAGAGGTGTTCCAGCGCGGGGTAGCGATCTGGACGATACGTTGGTTTCCCCTGCCGATTCTCTTCGCTTCAAGGTTGCCTTGATTGAACTCAGCGACAAGCGCATCGGCGAAATCGGAGGGGCTCACCGGTCCATGGAATGTTTTCTTTTGCATGGGTTTGTTTTGCATGAAGGGGTCCCTTCGGGTCACTTTTCGTGCGTGTAGTATAATCCGCCGGCATTCGACCTGTAAAGTAGGGAGAACTGGATTGAAGTTTTTTGCATGGCTTATGGTTCTCGGATCGGCACTGCTCCTGCTGAGCATAGCATCTGGCGCGGCGGCCGCGCCGTACGCCCAGGAACCGACCGTGACCGGAACGCCGGAAGGACCCATGATTCTCGTCCCCGAGCAGGTTAACGTCCGCACCGGACCCAGCACCAACTACGATAAAGTCGGCGTGTTGATTGCCGGGCAGCGTGCGCCTGCGCTGGGTAGATCTCCGGGAGGGGAGTGGATCCAGATTTACTATCCGGGTGTCCCCGGGAATCTCGCCTGGGTATACGCTCCGTTTGTCGTTTTAGATTCCGATCAGCGCTTGCTGCCGATCATCGAGCCGCCGCCGCCGCCGACGCCGCGGGTCACGGCGACGATCGATCCAACGCTGGCCGCCCAGTTCAATATTGGTGGTGCGCCGCCCACACGGCTGCCGACCTTCACGCCGGCAGAACCCGTTGTGCAGACAACCTTCGATGAGACCCAGGCGGACCTTCCTGGTGGGTTCCCACCCATTATGGCCATCATGGGTTTGCTCGTTGTCGGTCTGTTTGGCACGGTCATATCCGTTCTGCGTGGGGGATAAGGTCCACGCTCGACCCTTCTCATTTTCAAATACTTTATAGCCAATTCGAAACTTCTTTTCAGCAATTGGGGACTGTCCTTTAAACTGCAGTAAAGGCGTGCGCCCCTGATGGCCGCGAGGTGTGTCTCAGCGGGAAGCTCCTGGCCGCTCGGGGGATTGTCCTCTATTGATGTTCGTGGGTTTCCGCTGTAAAGTGTTAGGGTCTTAATGTAGAAGCGGGGAGTAATCGTGCCTGGAATTCCATTTTGCAGGCACCACGCACCATACGGAGTCTACTTTGTCTGATCCTAAACTCCTTCTCTTCACCACGTTCGGCGTATTTGCTGGAGCACTGCTGGCAGTAAAGAGTGCCTTGAACGCCGCTCTCGCCCCCCTAAATACCAATCCGCTTCGCCCATACAGGATTCTCAGCGGGGGGCGTTTGCCGGAGCGGGGGGCTGCGTTCCCCCAAGACAAGGGATGGGGTGGTGCGCCTTTAAGAGAACTGGGGGCTTCGCAGCTCGAAACCTTTAGGCCTGCCTCATTCATGTTTATCGGGCACTTGATCAATTATTAAGGGAGGAATCAATGGCACAGTTTACCGTAAATACGCATCGATTTGATCCATATAAGGACTTCAAATTCCGAATTAAATGGGATGGGAAATATGTCGCTGGCGTCAGTAAAATAAGCGCCCTCAAGAGATCTACCACACCGGTGGTACATCGCGAGGGTGGCGACGCAAGCAGCTCCCGTCTATCGACGGGTAGATGGACGTTTGAGCCGATTACCCTTGAACGAGGGGTTACCCATGATCCTGAATTTGAGGATTGGGCCAATCTCAGCTTTAACGTTGCTGGTGATGCTGCGATGTCTCTCAAGGATTTCCGGAAAGACATTACCATTGAATTGCTGAATGAGCAGGGCGTTGTCGTTAAGGCATTCATAGTCTATCGTTGCTGGGTTTCAGAGTATCAGGTGCTGCCAGCCCTTGATGCGAACGGAGCTTCGGTGGCGATAGAGTCAATCGTACTCCAGAATGAAGGATGGGAACGGGACACCGATGTTACAGAGCCTAGTGAGAGCTGATCGCAAATATAGGTAAAGGTTCTGGGATTCGAGCAGCAAGCACGAGAAAACTTTTCACCGTTCTTCAAGATCTCAGGTATAAAAACCAACCAGGCGGTGTAAAAAGTCTACAGAAAAAACTATGCGCTTGACAAAATTATGGACTTTTCACGCAATCTCTTACGGCTTGCATGGTTCGTTTTTCGTACAGGAGGGAACATGAAGCGTCGCTCGATTGTCAATATTTCTCTCATCGTTGTACTTGCTTCCATTTGGATTGTTAGCTGCTCCGCCAAGGCTGATGTCGAAGCCATCGAGGTAAGATAGGAACAGACCTTCCTCCCGACAAGTAGGGCTAGTTGATTGCTTAGGGAGTCAAGTGAGAGGCCATGGGCAACGCTGGGGTTGTATAGATTGAAATCGGGACCACCTAACCAGATGCTACCCTAGAAAACCGCTGGAATTTTCGTCAGCTCGAAGCGATTAGGTGGACATGGAGGATAATCATGAAAGTTTTTATGCTGGGAGGCTATGGGGCGGTTGGATTGCCAAGTGTACAGCTTCTGGTGGAGAGTGACCTGATTAGCGAGGTCGCTCTTGCTGGGAGAAGCATGGAGAGCGCGCAACAGGCTGCTGCAGAGATCGGTGACAAGGCGATAGCGGTGCAGGTTGATGCCACCGACGAGAAGCAGCTAGCCTCGCTCGTGGCGGGCTACGATGTCATTGTGAACTCAGTAAGTAATCAAGTTGCTCTCCCGGTTCTAGATGCAGCGGTCCGCGCCGGCGCACACTACTGCGATGTCGGCTGGGGGCAGGATTTTATCGCCCAGATGATGGAGCTCACGTCTGAGGCCAGGGGCGCTGGAATCACGGCGATCATCTGTAATGGCATCTCACCTTGTATCACTAACCTCATGGGCGTGCACGCGGCCAATCAACTGGATGTGACAGAGCAGCTTCAGAGTGGGCGGGCTTGGGTGTTCCAGGGCTCGCGGGCGCTCACGCCCCAGATGTGGCTTGATAATCCCGCGGAGAACCTTGCCGTGTTGCGGGAGTTCAAGGATTTTCTCGAGTGGATGCTTCAGGTCGCTCAAGAGACGGAGAGCAGGAAGGCGCGCGCCTATAAGGATGGTCAGTGGGTGGATGTGGATCCACTAACGAGCGGTCTACAAGTCCCACTGCCACGAGGCGGCATGGTCATTGCACATCCGTATGGCAGCTATGATCCGCTCTTTGATTCGCTGCCCCAAGACCTTGCACAAGCGCGACCGGTCGAGGTGTGGTTCACTCCGTTCCCGTCGCAGCTGCACGATCTTTTCCGCGAGCAGGCATTACGCGTGACTGCCGGCGATATTGACCCGGCAATCGCGATGAGCTCCTTCTACGAGACCGTTGAGAATGATCCCGACCGGTGGCTGACGGTAAAAGAAGGATTCGTTGCATTCTCCCCAGACTGGGTTACCGCTATTGGCCGCAAGGGTGGGCGCACTGCACGGTTCAATTGCTGGCTGGCGCCTGCACTTTGGAATGAGCAGTCTGCGTGGTTACTGACCAGTGTCCCGTTAGCTGTCGCTGTGCTCAGAATTATCAGCGGTGAGACCCGGGAGCGGGGAGTCATGACCGCCGAAAAGGCCTTCGAGCCCCTGCCCTTCTTCGATGACGTGGTTGCCCAATTGCCGGAGCCTCCGCTGGACGGGAAACTGATCGGCGAGTCCTTCGAGTGGTTGGAGTGACAGTGTCCCCCTCATAGCGGATACTCGCGGAGGAATGAATCGCAGGCATGGAGATACAGTTGGCATCATAGCCATGGAGAACAGAGCTGCACGGACTGCTGGTTAATAACTCGTTACTCAACAAAATCACTGGGATCTTCGTTGGCCTGAGGCAGTTAAGCGCAATTCTCTTGTTAAGGATGTGCGCTGCTGTTCTTTTTAAGTAATTACGAAACAATACGCCTTGGAAATACTCGCCGCTAAAAATTATCAATTATGACTTTTAATCAAACCTGCGATACAGTCGATCTCTGCATATAAGGAAAAGGATGTACCTATGTCTGATCCACGAATCTCAAATTTGGCAAAACTCCTCGTTCATTACTCCACCAAGGTGCAGCAAGGGGATAAAGTATTGATATGGGGATTTCCCCTTGAGCCAATTGCGGCTCCTCTGGTGACTGAGGTTTTCAGAGAAATCCTTAAGGCAGGTGGGCATCCACACTACTTTATTGACTTAGAAGATATCACCTATTACTTTCTTGCTGAAGCGTCGGATGCCCAATTGTTAGAGCCGAATATGTTAATAAATTATGCTTCTAAGGAGATGGATGTTGATATTCGTCTGACTGGTTCGTCAAATTTGCTGCGTCATACGAATATTGACCCTGTTAAACATAAGCTGGTAAGGCAGGCCTCCTCAGAAATTACGGATCGGCTATTCACCAGATCGGCGGAAGGCGATCTTCGTTGGGTAGCTACGCGATACCCTTGCCAATCTTCTGCTCAAGCTGCAGAAATGAGTTTGCCAGAGTACCAGGACTTCTTTTATAGCGCAACGTATGCAAATTCAAACGATGCGATAGAAAAGTGGAAAGAGCTTGGGAAGAATCAAGAAAAATTGGTGACCTGGCTTAAGGGTAAGGAGCACGTGCACCTTGAAGGTGATGGGGTCGATCTCACTATGTCGATAAAGGGTAGGACGTTTATCAATTGTTGCGGCCTTGTCAATATGCCCGATGGAGAAATATTTACAGGTCCTGTTGAAGAAACCGTAGAGGGAAAGGTTAAATTCTCGTACCCTTGTATCTTCGCGGGTATTGAAGTTGATGGTGTTGAACTCGTGTTCGAAAAGGGAAAAGTTGTGAAAGCAAGTGCTGAGAAGAATGAGAGATATCTCCTGGAGACGATAAATACAGATACAGGAGCGAGCTTTATCGGCGAGTTGGGTATTGGGACCAATTACCAGATAGATAAATTCACCCGTAGTATGCTCTTCGACGAGAAGATGGGAGGAACGATACATTTAGCCCTTGGTCGCGGATATCCAGAATCAGGATCAAAGAATAAGAGCGCCATCCATTGGGATTTGCTTGCCGATATGAAGGACGGCGGGAAAATTACAATTGATGGTGAATTGTTTTATGAATCAGGGCAATTCAAGATTTAATTGGAAGATTATTTTGAAGGATAACATCTCGCGAAGGGAACCGCATCTGGTATATTCCTCGCGAGGGGCGTTGAGTGGAACGGGGGGCTAAGTCCCCCAAAAGGAGGGGTTGATCTACGTCACCTCAGGCCGTTCTCGCACCTAATCGACGGAGGATGCCATGACGACGTGTAACTTGCCCCCTTGCTCAGGCCTGGCGGTGGTTGTCCTGGTCACCGGGGTCCTTCTATCATCCGGCAACATTCCCCGGCCGGAGACGCTCGCTCCTCCGCTACAGCCCCAGCCCACAGCGACTTCGATGCTGTGCAGCCATTGAGCAGGATTGGATAGAGATGAAGTCCTCATGAGTAAGGAACTTCCCTTTGTCTCGCTTGTGATTGAAACTGAAACCATAGGTGATTCCCTTCGGGCTAGAACGGCGGGGGATTTTGTTCGCCTAGGTGATGGGTATACCCATTATGAGTTGAGCGGTCCCGTAGATGCTCAAGTCGTCGTGTTAGTGCATGGATTTTCAGCGCCGTATTTCATCTGGGAGCCGACTTTCAAAGCGCTTACGCAGGCAGGTTTTCGCGTCCTGCGGTATGACCTGTACGGGCGGGGTTTTTCGGATCGACCGCGTCTGCGTTACAACATAGATCTGTTCCGACGCCAACTACTCCAAATGCTTGATGCGCTCAATCTCAGCCAACCCCTAACCCTGGTCGCTTTTTCAATGGGTGCGCCGATAGCCTTATCCTTTATTGACAAGGACCCGAAGCGAGTGCACAAATTGGCTCTACTAGGGCCAGTGGGGGCGCGTTCCATTAACTTTATTCGGTTGCTTAAGACACATATCTCATCAAGCGCCAACACCGCCAAGTACATCAAAGAATATCTTGAGCCTTACCAGGTACAAATGAGATATCGCGGTTTTAAACGCGCTCTCGTTTCCACGATTTTTAGCGGTATGCTGGGTGATTTCTCAGGTCTCTATTGGCGCGTAGGAGAGCAAAAAAGACCTGTTCAACTCATCTGGGGTTGTCAGGACAGCACGATCTCCTTTGATGAGATTAAAATCATTCTAGAAAGTATGCCTGACGTGGAATTCCATCCTTTTGCAAACGGTGGTCATCTCTCACATTTTGAAAACCCTGATGCCGTTAATCCAATCCTTATAAACTTTCTCAATGACGGCTCAGAGTGAGTTGTAAATAGAAATGGGGGACCGCGTTGTAGGGTTGGAAAACTATGAGCAGCCCACGCTTTATTTCGGGAGTCAAAAGATCGGATTTGCATTGTTGGTTTGAGCTGAGAACTTGATGTTTGATCCGGGTGTGTGCTCCACGCTTCGCTTCGCGCAGCACTCCGTAGGAGCCATGAATGCTTCGCGAGGGGAGTGGTCCCTCAACGAGCTCGGGATAAGGCATCCCCCACAGTCCCCCCATTGGGGGGAACTAGGGGGGAATAGTGTAATGCACCAAAATATCGGAGGCTTCGTCGGCAAGAAAACGTTAGGCCGCGCGCGGTCTAAGAATCAATGCTTGGTTCTCTCGATGGCTTTTATCGCTGCCCAAGTTGGCGGATATCGGAGGTGACTCATGGAGTTAATGCCTACAATTGAAATTGGATGGCTAAATGGCTGGCTTCTCCTTGCGTTTGAGTTTTTGATTCAGGGTTCTCTTCTGCTGATTTTTCCTAAAGATGTGGTATCCCGGCTTTTTAGCAGATCTGGATGGAGTGTTAAGCAGAGGGTCTTTTTAATCCTAGGTAAAGTTTTTTCTCTTGCCTGCCTGATTTTTATCATCCTGACACCTTTAATAATCAACTCAAGTGCATTCATCGTCGGGTTGATTCTGTATGCCATTGGCTTGGCTGGTCTCGTGACGGCTATGTTGAATTTCAAAGATACTCCGCTGAGTCAGCCGGTGACGAAGGGAATCTACAAGAGATCGCGCCACCCCCAAATCGTGTCGCTATTTATCATATTTCTAGGGATATGTGTAGCGATAGGCTCATGGCCAGCTCTTTTCACGCTAATAATGTCCAAGCTGTTTCAGCATTTCGGGATACTGGCAGAGGAAGAGGTATGCTTGATGCGATATGGGGAGTCGTATCGTGCCTACTTGGAGCAAGTACCGCGCTATTTCTTATTTTTCTGAGCGATGATGGGGGTCACGCTGGGTTAAAATGCGAATGTGCCAAAGGTTATTCTTGTTGGGTTTGTAAATGCGGCTTAACCCCCACTTCCTCAGGAAACCTCTAGGTTTTTCGGAAGCGGACGCTGGGGTACGCGCTACTGAGCTCATTCGTTTGCCAAGGAGAGGATCGAATGAAATACGATCAGGACAAAGTTGATGAAATGACTCTGGCCCTCCTCTTTCTTGTCACAACGGAACGTCAGGACGGCCTCGGCGCCAGGGCTTGGAAGGGATTCGATTGGGAAACGATGAATCGACTCCATGAAAAGGGCTGGATCGACGATCCAAAGAGTAAAGCGATGTCCATTTATGTAACGGAGGACGGGTTCAAGAAATCGGAACAGTTGTTTCTGAAGCATTTCGGACAAAAGGAGAAATGACTTAGGCGAACAACACCATGCAGCCTACCTCGCTGCCGCTCGGCGGCTGGTGGCTGGCGGTAGGCGGTAGGCGGCCTGGGGGATGATCAGCAGTTCAGTTTTCCATTCGACATGGCGCTGCAGTTCGTCATGCAATAAGTTCAGAGCCGGGTCATCTGGCCCAATAATTTTGTAGGATATAACCTTCTCCAAATGGAACTTTACATCTTCTCCACCAATTGCCGGAAATAACGGCAATTTTCTATAAGGTCTGGGCTGTGTTTGTGCAACCCGCCACAAGCGCTTTAACATTGCATTTTCTTGGGAGTCCAGTTCGCACTTTCAGACGACAGATAATGTGCTAATCTTGACTTCAACTATCCACCAAGTATAATTTTCATTCGGGCACGTGTCCTTGAATAGGGAAGGGACGCGCCCTTTTTTGTGGAGGTGTGGATGACGGACGAGCTTAATAATCCTGAAGTTAATATTCCCCCAGAACTCCAGGGACAAGTCACGGTTACAACGCTGGATAAAATTTACAACTGGGGACGGCGAAATTCCATGTGGCCTATGTTTTTTGGGTTGGCGTGTTGTGCGATCGAGATGATCTGCGTTGCAGCCAGCCGTTATGACTTCTCTCGATTTGGCATGGAAGTGATGCGCGCCACCCCTCGCCAAGCAGATATGATTATCGTTTCCGGCACGGTAACGAAGAAAATGGTCCCGCAGATCGTACGGCTTTACAACCAGATACCGGAACCAAAATATGTCATCGCAATGGGGGCGTGTGCTTCAGGCGGCGGTCCTTTCAAAGAGGGCTACAGCGTTGTTTCTGGTATCGACAAATTCCTGCCCGTCGACATATATATTCCCGGCTGCCCGCCAACCCCTCAGGCCTTGCTAAACGGCTTGATTAAACTCCAGGAGAAGGTTGACAAGCAGTCCATTCGAACCGTTAGCTGGTACAAGAAGGGTGCTGAGGAAGCGATTCCCATTCCCATCCTCGGGCCGGATCTTATCGACCCTCGCGATATCCCGAACTTCAAGGAACTACAGGCTCAGGCAGTTTCACAAGAGCCGGATACCACGCAGGAAGCGCAGCCGCCAATTAAGACATAGGTCACAGACAAGATGACAGAGCATGAGACGAAACAACTCGAGGGCACTTTGGAAGATCGATTCCCAGAAGCCATTACCCGTGATGAGCGTCCAGGATATGAGGGGTACATCGTAGAGACCGCCAAACTTGTTGAGATTGCCAGGAGTTTGCGCGACGAGATGGGCTACGATTACCTTTCCTCGGTTACCGGCGTTGATTATCTGCCGGATGGCAAGATGGAAGTCGTTTACCATCTTTACCGGAGTGCTGGAGGTCCAGCTCTTGCTCTTAAAATCCAGACGCCGCGAGACGACAGCGTAGTACCTTCGTTAGTCTCGATCTATCCCGGCGCAGATTTCCAGGAACGTGAGGCATGGGATCTTCTGGGGATCCGTTTTGAGGGGCATCCGGATCTCAGACGAATTCTTTTGTGGGACGGATTCCACGGTCATCCTTTGCGCAAGGATTGGCAGGAACCATACTTCGAGGCGGAAGGAAAGCCATTCAAGAGCCGGTGGCCGCAAGGGGAGGTTCGTCGGGTCGAGGACACCAATCCATTTGGTAAGAATGTTCACTATCCCTCAGAATTCACTCTGGAAGGTTGGGCTCCAGAGGGGGATGCCGCGCTTTATTCGAGCTTAGGTAAGATCGAACACGGCAATGGCACCAACACTCGAGATATTGAGACCGATCACATCGTTGTAAACCTCGGGCCACAACACCCATCAACACACGGTGTCTTCCGCATGGTTGTAACCCTTGATGGTGAGGAGATCGTCGGGCTAAAACCGGTGATGGGCTACCTGCACAGGAACCATGAGAAGATCGGTGAGCGCAATACATACTTGATGAACATGCCCTTCACCGACCGTCTGGATTACCTCTGCTCAATGAGCAATAACTTCGGATACGCGCTGGCAGTTGAAAAGCTCATGGGTATCAAACCCACGGAGCGAGCAGAATATATACGCGTCATCATGGCTGAATTAACCCGTGTAGTAAACCACATCTGGGCGATCGGCTTCTTGCTTAACGATCTCGGCGCGTTTTTCACGCCAATGCTTTATGCAATCAATGAGCGGGAGTTAATCCTGGATATATTTGAGGCGGTCTCCGGCTCGCGGATGATGTGCAATTACTTCCGCTTTGGTGGAGTGGCGCGGGATCTACCTGAGGATGCTCAGGAGACGATCAAGATCCTAGTGAACGAGAGGCTGCCCCGAAAAGTTGATGAGCTTGATCTCTACCTTACTGGAAACGAGATCGTGCAAGCGCGGGCGATAGGGGTGGGTGTGCTGACAACACAGCAAGCGCTGGCAAACTCGGCTGCGGGTCCTGTATTGCGGGCCTCCGGGGTGCCCTATGATGTCCGCCGGGCTGATCCCTATTCAATCTATGACCGCTTTGATTTCGATGTTGCCGTGCGTTATAACGGTGATGTCTACGATCGCTACCTAATTCGGCTGGAGGAGATACGTCAGAGTCTGCGAATTTTAAAGCAGACTGTCGAATCCATCCCCGCGGGTGAGATCCAGACTGGTAAGCCCCAGCATCAGGTCCGAGTTCCTGTAGGGGAAGCGTATGGGCGGGTGGAAGGCCCGAAGGGTGAGCTTGGTTTTTATGTTGTCTCAAATGGAAAACCGAATCCATGGCGCTATCATGTGCGTGCGCCATCTTTCATCAACCTCACACCTCTAGAAGAGATGTGCAAGGGGCAAAAAATCGCAGATGTTGTAGCCATTCTTGGTTCGATTGACATTGTTCTAGGTGAAACGGATAGATAGTTGAATCCTTTGAGAATTTGATTCGTTAACGCGGAGAACCTATGTACGGTATGGGATTGATTAAGGGCTTGGGGGTAACACTAAAGCACTTCGTGGAGACGTACGTGGACGATCTTCGTTGGTTCGGGCGCGGTCGGTACTACAACGAAGATGCTCTGAAAATTCGCCAGGGTACGGAGGCGCGAGGGGTTTTCACAGTTCAATATCCGGAGGAAAAACTATCTGTCCCGGAAGAATTCCGGTATATTCCCTTTCTGGTTTTTGAGGAAAATCCAGACGGAACACGGAAAGATCGATGTACATCCTGTGGGATCTGCTCCAAAGTCTGCCCTCCCCAGTGTATCTGGATAGTTCGTTCCAATGATCCGGAAACCGGAAGGCCGGTACCAGCGCCGACTGAGTTCTTCATCGATATTGATATCTGCATGAATTGTGGACTATGTGCAGAATTTTGTCCCTTTGATGCGATAAAAATGGACCACGTTTATGAACTCGCTTCGTACGAACGTTCGTCAGCTCACATTTACAACAAAGAGCGCTTAAGCAAGCCGGCATCGTACTACGCTGAGATTCGGCCGAAGAATTACGCTCGGGAAGAGGCAGCTCGGGCGGAGAAAGAGGCTTTGAAAGCCGCAAAGAAAAAACCGGCTGAAAACGGATAAGCCATTGAAGGTGTGCAGATTGTATGTACCATCGCGAAACTGAACTTCTATTCCCTATGCGAGTCGCCTCCACGCTGAGGGGGATGCGCGGGGATGCTTGGCGAGATCTAGTCGATCGAGCATGCAACGCGGAAGCTGCGTCCATAGACTGCCTCGCATTCAATCTGCTTATCATCCGTCTATGTAATTGTCTATCCTGCCGAACGCATTCATATCGTGCATTGCATGGGTGTGAACAATGTGCGATGCACTCGATACGTCGATTCCGAGGGGAAGACGCTGAACTTGTTCAGATGTTTGATGATGCAGTCATGGATATTAACATACATTTGACCAACCAGGTCGATCACCAATACCAAATTATGGGAAAAGGTTAAATTACAGATGACAGAGCAATCAGCCACAGAGGAAGTCCAGAAGAATAAAATAAGCAACGCAATCGCCATCGCATCAGGGAAGGGTGGTGTGGGGAAATCCACCGTTGCTGTAAACATCGCCGTAGCGCTGGCGAAGAAGGGGTTGAAAGTCGGGCTGCTTGATGCCGATATCTACGGACCCAATGTGCCGACTATGATGGGGGTCTCGGCGATGCCGCCTCAAGAAGGCCCCAAGCTGAAACCTGCTGAAGCCTACGATGTCCAATTGATGTCAATCGGCTTCCTGGTTCCTGATGGACAGCCGCTGATCTGGCGCGGCCCAATGCTACATAGTGCGATAAAGCAATTTATTAATGATGTCGAGTGGGGGCAGCTCGATTACCTTGTGGTCGATTTACCGCCAGGAACGGGAGATGTGCAGCTCAGCCTGGCGCAAACGCTCCCGCTCTCCGGTGGAGTGATCGTCACGCTGCCGCAGAAAGTATCGATCGAGGATGCAAAGCGTGGGCTTGAAATGTTCCGCACAATGGAAATACCATTGCTGGGAGTTGTCGAGAATATGAGCTTTCTTGAACTACCCGATGGTACGCAGCTCGATATTTTCGGGCAGGGGGGCGGGGAAAAGATGGCGCAAGAGGCGGGAGTACCTTTCCTGGGTACAATTCCCATCGACCCCGCAGTTCGGGAGGGGGGAGATCAGGGTACGCCAATTATTATCTCGCATCCGGAAACACCAGCTGCTAGAGCTTTCAACGGGATTACGGAGGCGATCATCACTCGATTTGATTCTGGCAATCTGAAGGGTAGAGAAGATCTTGAGATCGAGATCACCGATTAACAAGATCCTGTAGTCCAATTTGCCGATGAAATGAATGCCGTCTCAAGGGGCTGATGGATAGTCGGCCCCTTTTGCCTGTCTTGTGGGCGTAGTATGATTAGCTTCTAACGTCGTTCTCTAATCAAGGGTTTTTATCCATGGCAACTAATGAAAGAACAGTCGCATCTATTCGTTTTCAACCCGTTGGCAAGATTTATCATTTTGATGCAGCAAAGATTGATGATCTCAAGGCCGGTGATTATGTTATCGTGTCAACTTCGCGTGGGCGTGAGCTGGGTGAAGTTGCAGGTTTGCTGGGTGGCAAGAATGCGCCCAGGGGATCGCATAAGCCTGTTGAGCGCCGCGCCACTCCACGCGAGCTTGTTATGGGACGGATGTGGCAGAGCCGTGAAATGGAAGCGATGATTAATTGCCGAGAGAAAGCGCATGAACTTGGAATTTCCGACATCAAGATTGTAAAGGCTGAGTATTGCTATGACGGTTCGCGCCTAACATTCATCACCAGCAGTGAGGGGGATGAGAATATAGACCTCAAGCCTCTAAAACGGGCGATGCAGCGCTCGATTAGAAAAACACAAATCGAATTCCGGAAAGTGGGTCCACGAGATGTGGCCAAGATCATATGCGGCATGGGAGCATGCGGACTTGAAGAGCGATGCTGTTCCCGTTTTCTATCGGAATTCAGCCCCATCTCGATCAAGATGGCTAAAGCGCAAGGGATATCCCTGAACCCCCAGGAGATAACCGGCATGTGTGGTCGTCTTCGCTGCTGCCTTATATATGAGTACGAGCTATATGCGGAAGCTCGAAAGCATCTTCCGAAAAGAAAGAAGAAAGTGATTACACCAAGAGGGGTTGGAAAAGTTATCGATGTACTTCCTCTCAAGAATACGGTTGTGGTCAAGCTGGAAGATGAACGCAGGGTTGAATTCCACAAAGATGAGATCCAGCCCTACGACGAATTGAAAGCCTTGCAGTATAAAACCGAGAACCCCGGCGAAAATAATGAAAATGGCGAACGTAATCACGGCAAGAAGTCAACCTAGAGTTTCGCGAGGGCAGATATCTCATGACAACATCCGATCGAGTTCTCGTAGTTCTAGCTCATCCGGATGACCCCGAATTCTTTTGCGGTGGCACAATTGCCCGTTGGGCAGCCTCCGGCAGGGAAATCACCTATTGTTTATTGACTCGCGGGGATAAGGGTTCCGACGACGATAGTTTATCCACTCAGGAATTGGCGGAAATTCGTGAAGTTGAACAACGGGCTGCTGCGAAGGTCCTGGGTGTGCATGAGGTGATGTTTCTAAAGGAGTTGGATGGGTACGTTTTACCGACCCTGGATCTGCGGCGCGACATCGTCCGTGTTATTCGCCAGGTCAAGCCGCAGGTCGTGATCACATGTGATCCAACGAATTTCTTCCCAAGCAAAACTTATATCAACCATGCTGATCACCGGGCGGCAGGCCAGGCGACCCTGGATGCGGTTTTTCCAGCAGCCCGTTCCGCTCTTTACTTTCCTGCACTGAGTCAAGAGGAGGGATTGGCGCCACATAAAGTACGAGAAGTCTATGTCGCTGGGGCCCAGCACCCAAATATAACTGTAGATATCACCGAATTCTTCAATCAGAAGGTGTCCGCACTGAGCGAACATCGCAGTCAGATCAAAGATATCACTGCGCTTGAGGAGCGAATGCGGAAACGTATGCTCGATCCTGAAAGTCCCCCGGATGATCCCCGTTACGTCGAGAGATTTCGACGGATAGTGTTGCGTCAATAGTTAAAATCCAGACGATGAATGCTTTCCTGAACCAGGCACAGTCGAATCGTGAACAGCTTATTGCCTGGCGGCGGGATTTCCATCAGCACCCCGAACTGGCTTTCACTGAACATCGCAGCGCCAAGATCATCGCTGAAACGCTCGGGGAGATGGGGTTATCCGTCCAGACCGCCATCGCGGAGACGGGCGTAGTGGGCACGCTCAAAGGCGGACGACCGGGGCCGACGTTGCTCATCCGCTTCGATATGGATGCATTGCCGATCGTGGAAGAAACTGGTGCTGCTTACGCATCTAGGCAGGAAGGCGTGATGCACGCATGTGGTCACGATGGCCATATGGCGATCGGTTTAGGAGTCGCGCAGATCCTTTGCTCAAAATCTCAAAAGCTTCCCGGAACGATCGCATTCGTATTCCAACCTGCTGAGGAAGGGCAGGGTGGAGCTGAACGAATGATCTCTGAGGGCATCCTCGACAATTTGGGCGCATCCAGATCCCTTGGAATGCATATCTGGAATGAGAAACCACTTCACTGGCTCGGCATTGCGCCAGGACCGGTCATGGCGGGATCGGATCGTTTTGAGATCTTGATCCACGGCAGAGGTGGACATGGAGCCTCGCCTCATCTAGCGCGGGATCCCATTCTGGCCGCATCGCAGCTCATCACGGCCTGTCAGTCGATCACCTCAAGATCTCTCGACCCGCTGGAACCAGTTGTAGTGAGCTTCACAGTTGTTCAAGCAGGCGAAACCTGGAATGTGATTCCATCCTCAGTTCGATTAGAAGGTACGATTCGCACTTTTTCTGAAGCTTCGCGGATGACAGTAATCGAACGCATGAAAGCGATCACCAACGGTATCTGCTCTGCAGCAGGATGCCAGGCTGAGCTTGAGTTTGAACGAATTACACCACCTCTCGTCAATGACGCCGAGACCGCGACTCTTGCAGCGGAGGTCGCGCATCAGCTCTTCCCTGAGTTCGAAATCGATCGCGAGCATCGCGTGATGGGCTCGGAGGACATGGCATTTTTTATGCAGGAAGTCCCTGGTTGCTACCTATTCATTGGTTCGAGTAATCCGGATCGCAACCTTGATGCGCCGCATCATAATTCCTTGTTCGATTTCGATGAGAACGTTCTCCCGATTGCTGCAGGGCTTCTTGCGGCTGTTGCGTGGCGTTTGCAGGAGAAGGAATCGTGACTGCGATTTCACGGATATTCGAGCGCCGTGGCTCTCGGGGCTGGGTGATCCTCGCCGGCGAATCCCCCCCTGTTAGTGGCTCTGAATCATCGGCATCGGACCTTATAGTAAATTTACTCAAACGTGAAGGAGCACTCGTAATTCTCGCTCCTGGAGGGGATATCCCATCGTCCACACAACCCTTCGTCGACGATTTTTACACGCGATTTGGCGGCAGCTTAAAAATCATCGATCCTGTAGATGTTGATCAGACCATCATGCTGAAAATCTGTCAAAAGGCGCAGATGGTCCTGGCAATAGGCGGCAATCGCGAGGGCTGGCTTACCCTCTTTGAGGGTGAGCAATTGCCTGCCGATCCGGACTCGATCGTCGCCGAAAATTCGGTGTTTATTGCGATGGGAAGCTTGGTTTCCGTCCTTGGAGAATGGGTTTATGATCCGGAGCGCGATCAGATTTCTGATGGAATCGGGTGGTTTCCGAAGGCAATCTTTCTTCCAGGTTTAGAAACTCCTGCGTCGAAAGAGGGAGTCACGCAGATAATCGAAGCACAGATAAAGAGCTACGCGATTAGCATCGCTCCCGATACGATCATCGGGGTCGGTCCACAGGGGAAGGTTGAGATCTGGAGCGACACGGCTCCTGAGATCCTGCTTGGAAAAGGTTGGGTATAAGATGATCGGTGGGAACGGGCACAATCCTAACTTGATGTTTATAAATCCACCAAAACGGGTCGTAAGTCTTGTGCCCTCCATAAGCGAGAGCATCATCGATCTTGGAATAGGCGATCGTCTTGTTGGGATCACTGATTATTGCCCTCACCCGGCCAGGGAATCAGGCCTCGCTGTCGCTGTAGGCGGAACACGTTCGCCGGATATTGAAGCCATCTTGGATCTTAAACCTGAACTTGTGCTTGCCAATAAGGAGGAAAATAGCCTTGAAATCGTTGAAGAACTCGAGAGACTGGGAATCCCGGTTTGGGTTACCTTTCCGAAAAACGTCGATGATGCAATCAAAATTCTCTGGGCCATCGCCCGAATCTTCCAAATAGAAAACGAGGCAGCACCGAAACTCACTCACCTCGAACGAATGTTGGATTGGACGAGGAGAGCCTCATTCATGTCCCCCTCGATGAAGGTATTTTGCCCAATTTGGCAGGAAGAAAATGAACAGGCGGGTCTGTGGTGGATGACGATCAACCAGGAGACGTATGTTGACAGTGTCCTCTCAATCTCGGGTGGGGTGAATATTTTCAAGATGAGGGAGCGTCGCTATCCGTTGGAAGCGGATTTGGGGTTGGCAGAAGCGGAAAAAACTGGCGAACGCGATACCCGTTATCCACGTGTGACCGTTGAAGAAGTTAAAGCCCTTTCACCAGATGTAATTCTTCTTCCGAGTGAACCCTATTCATTCGGAGAGGAAGAGCGCGAACAAGTGGTTAATTGCCTCGAAGGCACTCCTGCTGTGCAGGAAGGCAAGATATTCCTGCTGGACGGGCGATTATTGACTTGGCATGGCACGCACCTAGCACATGCGCTCACCGAGGTGCCGACTTACTTGAACATCGATTAATCCAACTCTTCACTCATAATGTTGCTTGTCTTCCAGCTAGGATACGCTCGGATGGGGTGATGATTGACGTAGTTCAAGATATCATTAGTGTTTACTGCAATCGACAACAGATAGGAAAGGAATAAACATGGATACGAACAAGCTTCTCTATCTCTCAAGAGCAGATGTTGAGAGCGTTGATCTAGATGTGGGTACAATTATCGATCTACTTGAAACGGCCTTCCATGAGAAGGGTGAGGGCAAAGTTGAAATGCCTCCAAAGCCGGGGATCCACACCCAGCCGGATGCCTTTATACATGCCATGCCGGCATACATCCCCTCGCTCAAGTCGGCGGGGATTAAATGGGTAAGCGGATATCCCAAGAATCAAGAACGGGGATTGCCCTACATTACCGGTCTCCTGGTCCTAAACGATGTTGAGACAGGCATCCCCTATGCTGTGATGGATTGCGTGTGGATTACGGCTTATCGCACCGGAGCGGCAACGGCCCTTGCAGCGAAGTACCTGGCGCGGCCGGAAAGCGAAGTTGCCGGAATTCTGGCATGTGGTGTTCAAGGGCGCACCAACTTGGAAGCCCTGGCTGCGGTCTTTGATATTAAGCTTGTTTACGCTTATGACATCAACCATGATGTTCAAAATCATTACGTGCAGGAGATGTCTGCAAAGCTTGGGATCGAAATCGTGGGTGTGAGCGCGCCCGAAGAAGCCGTTGTGGATGCAGATCTCGTTGTCACATCCGGGCCGATTCTCAAACAACCAAGCCCGACGATTTTGAAGGGTTGGTTACAGCCGGGTGGTTTTGGGAGCGCAGTGGATTTCGATAGTTACTGGCATCCGCAAGCTATGGCTGAGATGGACAAGATAAGCACAGATGACCATTCGCAGTTCGAGTATTACGCATCTGTGGGGTACTTCAACCAGACTCCCAAACCCTATGCTGACCTCGGCGAAATCGTCGTTGGGAAAATCGCAGGGCGTGAGAACGAGCTTGAGCGAATCTTGGCGATTAACCTTGGGCTTGCGATTGATGATATGGCCGTCGCGCCGGAGATCTACCGCAGAGCGATCAACCGAGGAATCGGTACCCAGCTCGATCTCTGAGAGTAAATAAAAGAACCTTAACCTGGGGATTGGATTGGACGGAAAGCCAGGTCAAAGGAGAGATGGATGATGCGTACATGTGGTCGTTTAATGGCAGGCGTCTTCGCACTCATCTTCATTGTCAACGCTTCGATAACGATGCTTCTATACAATCTGGATGCGACGTTGTTGAATTCAGAGGCGTATAAGATAGCGCTTATAGAAGAAGACATTTACACGCGCTTACCGGGGCTTGTGGGGCAGCAAATTCAGCATGGAATGACGTATGACCCCTGTTTAGAATCTCCTGAACAATGTGAGGGCGATTCGGGATCGGGAGATCCAGAAGCAGGGCCGCCTGCTTACTTGCGCATCCTGTCGGACGATGATTGGGAGTCCTTGATTGCTACTTTCCTAGAGCCTGACTGGCTACATACGACGGTTGAGAGCGCCCTGGATCAGGTATTCGACAATCTGAATTCAGATGCTCCTCCGGAACCAATCTCCATCTCTCTTGTAGATTTGAAAACGAAGTTCGAAGGACCAGTCGGTTATCAAGCATTGCTCGCCTTATTAGAAAAGCAGCCCCCCTGTACGGCCGAACAAATCCTGCAGATTGGAGCGGCCCAGCTTTTTGAGGGCGAGATGGACGAGTTTCTGCTTTGTAATCCCCCCGAAGTTCTCATGGATGTCGTCGAACCTCTGATGCGGGTAGCAATTCAATCCGCCGCATCCGCTATCCCGGAAGAGATGACGTTCGAGCATCCTTTCTCCGAATTATCAGGTTCAACTGATATTACGGAATTTGGGGATAATCCGATCCAGTCCTTCTTTATCGCCCGAAGTTACCTGCGATTCGCATTTCTAATTCCACTCGCGTTCTTGTTGCTTTTGACGGTCTTTGCTGTTCGTTCTATTCACGACTGGCTATTGTGGTGGGGTGTGCCACTCCTGCTGACGGGGCTTATGGGTCTGATCCTCAGCGCGCTATCGCTCCCAATCCTCGGGTGGGTGGTTCCGCGACTTATCGGCGCAGCATTGCCGGCAGGTGTGACACCGGCGCTTTTTTCCATTGGAGCGGATCTGGGAAACGCGTTATTTCGTCAGGTAACCCAAAAGATCATGATTCAATCAGGGGTCATGACGGCCATCGGTTCTGGTTTTGTGATTTCAGCTTTCTTTGTGAAACCATCTCCTAAGGAGATCGGTGATCCGTTGCCTGGAAGCTCAGTGCGCCAGGATTAAAGTTTAGTTCTTACGAGCGCAAACAATCTGCACCAATCGGTTTCTCTCAGGAGCGAAGTAGTGGACGAGAATGCTGGCCGCCCTCGAAGTGTCTCAGGACGTCAAATTCGATTGACGAGCCTATCTTCGTGCGCGGGTTGAGCGTCGAAATTAGGCGCTGAAGCGCTGGCGCAGGTTCTGCGCCCTCTGCAGGATATATTCCACGCGGATGATTTCCCAGATCTTCTGGTAGGTTTAAGTTCCCCGGACGATGCAGCAGTCTGGCGCTTAGACGATAAGCGTTCACTGGTGGTGACGATCGATTTCTTCACGCCTGTCGTCGATGATCCGTACGATTTCGGAGCGATCGCTGCGGCAAACGCTCTATCTGATTTATATGCCATGGGTGCATACCCGATCCTGACATTAAATGTCGCCGCGATGCCGGGATCCCTGTCGACTGATATTGTTTCAGAGATATTCCGCGGGGGCGCAGAAAAGGTACGAGAAGCAGGTGCAGTCATTGCTGGGGGGCATACCATCCATGATGATGAGCCGAAATATGGTCTCGTTGGGGTCGGGTTGGTAGAGACGGGCAAATTGCTCACCAAGGCGAGAACCGAGGCGGGAGATATCTTGGTCCTGACGAAACCGTTAGGGACAGGTGTGACGACGACTGCGCTAAAGAACAGCACAGCTCGGGAGAAGGATATTGTCCAAGCTGTGGACTGGATGAAGCGCTTGAATGACGAGGCTTTAGACCTTGCGCTTGCATCTGGCGTAAAATCAGCCACCGATGTCACAGGTTTCAGCCTGCTGGGTCATGCAATGGAAATGGCGGATGCTTCCGGCGTAGGGCTGCGAGTATATCTCCCATCCGTCCCTTTCCTGGGCGGTGCCAGGAAATATGCCGAAGCGGGCAACTTTCCTGGTGGCAGCATAGAAAACCAAATGTTTCTAAGCGATCGGGTGCAATTTGAGGAAACCATCGATGAATACAATCAGCTGCTCTTATTCGATGCGCAAACGTCTGGAGGGTTGTTGATTGCAGTGCCGGAGAAGAACCTGGGGGTGTTTCTCGAGCAGGCGGTCTCCAAGGCAGTTCCTTCGTGGTTAATCGGAAATGTCGAGAAGGGGGAAGGGATTCGCGTGGAAGATCGTCCCTTCGATCGTGATACGCACGAGTTCGAGGATGTGGGGAAACTCTGGTTTTCATCCTAATCGAGTTCATAGGAGGTCATCAATTCCCCAATAAACTGCGCGTAGACATACAGCTCACACATAAAAAAGGTAAAGCGTGCTGACATATATCTCTCCCCATACTGGTAATGGGGTATTGGATGCGAAGTTGCCTCTGCTTGTCATAGAGAGGAGCCCGATAGGGCGATGTGGCAATCTCCCGTCAAGAAACGAGGAGATTACCTCGCGGAGTTTGTCCTGAGTAAAGCCGAAGGGCTCGCAATGACATATTGTTGGATTGATTTTAAATATGAACGGGCCAACACTTAGGTCGGCCCTTTTTTTTACCACGAGTGGTGTTAGTAGAAGCAGATGTGATTTATGGAGTTGGAGTTGCCCCAGGCGCAGCGCCAGACCAGGTAAACACGCGTTTCACACTGGCAGCGCCTCCCGAAGTGTAGCTGGGTTCTCCACCTGTCGTTAATCCTGTCTGTCGGGCGACATCAACCCACCAGCGCATGATGTGTGGAATGGGTTCGTTAGGACGGAAGGACGTTGGAATGATGTACTTCGTATCCTTAACGTAATCGATGATGATCCGTGTGCCGGAGCCTTCAGTGATATCCATCACATTGATGTGGTAAAACTCGTTTTCCCGTAATTCACCCACGGATGCCCATTGTAAAGTGATCGTATCTTGAGCCAATGAGAAGGGTGAACCATCCTGCGGCAAGAGCAGGTTAGGCGCGGGATAAGGTGGCGGAGGCGTCGGTGTAGGTGTAGGACCTGGAGTGGGATTTCGTTCGCAAAGTGGAATTTTCAAGATTTGACCAAGGTAAACGGTCTCGCTCGTCATATCGTTAAATTCCATGATCCCTCTAAGGTTCACATTGTAATTGGCGGCGATGGCACCGAGGGTGTCGTTGGCTTCTACGGTGTAGACAACGATATCACAGGCAGCGATTGTCGCTGCCGCAGGTGGCAGGGTTGACGTTGGCTCGGGCGAGGGTGTCGGTGTCGGTTGGGGGAGAAGCAAATGCTGGCCAACCGTTAAGATACTCTCGCTGTTCAAGCCTAGGTTGAGCTGAAGGATTGATTGTATCGAAACGTCGTAGCGAACCGCGATTGCAAGCAACGAATCACCTGCATCAACGATATGATCAATTGGTGGAAGCGGGGTGGGAGTGTAGACCTGTGTACTGGTCGGTGTGGGCTCGGATGTAGCGGTTTCCGTTGGAGTTAGTGTTGGCGTCGCTTCAGCAATCTCGGGAGTCCCTACTCCTAGGCCGCGCATCGCCAGATAGGTTAATCCGACGGCGAGGATGGTGAAAAGGGATAAAATGCCTAAGGCAACCGGGAGGGATAATGTGACCGGAGAAGCCTGTCTTCGACGCCCTCGTGCAGGAGCGCTCTTCACAGTGGAGCCGCAGATTTCACATCGGGAAACGCCTGCTGCGAGTTTTGCTCCGCATACAGGGCAAATGCTAGGGGCAGATACTGAGTTATTTTTACTGTTGCTCATTTTAGTGGTTGTCCCTTTCATCCAAGCCGAGCCATTATACCAGTATGGGCAGCAGCACCCAAACAAGGTTTTTAGGAAGGCGTTTTTGATATTCTGAGTTGCACTGAAGGGGCTATCAAACGCTGCACTATAGGAACATCTCGTTTCAAAAGAGATGACGGGTTCCTGGCTAATGTCATTCTGACGAACGGAGCGACGAAGAATTTCGTTCCTGGCAGGAACACCTTTCTGATTGTAGAACGAGATACTTCGCTTCGCTCAGCATGACATTAAGGAGCGGATTTTTAGTGCATAGGGATGGTGCTCAATCTCATGCAAGGAATCCTTACGAGCGGCATCACAGGGATTTCTCGCGAGCGTTAACCCAAATCACAAGATATAAGTGTCCTAACCTCCCAGGCCAATTTCCTCCGCGATACGCTGCATGGAACGAAGGACATGGTCTACGTGGTTCCATAGCTCCACGCCAAGCTCTTCGGCGGCCTTCTCGATTTCATCGCGATCCACTGCCGCCGCGAATCGTTTATCTTTCCATTTTTTCTTGATCGATTTCACTTTTACATCGAGAATGGATTTCGAAGGACGAACCAGGGTAGCAGCGGTGATCAGACCGGTGATTTCATCGCAAGCATGTAGGGATTTTTCCATCAGGGTATAGCGCGGGACGCCGGTGTAATCGACATGGCTGAGGATGCATTGGATGATCTCCTCCGGAATGCCGCGTGCACGCAGAATTGGGACACCATCTTGTGGATGCGTTTCAAGCGTCGGGTGGATCTCCCAATCGAAATCATGCAGCAATCCCGCTAAACCCCACAGGTCGGGATCTTCGCTGAATTCGAGTGCGTAATCGCGCATTGCAGCCTCGACTGCATACATATGCCGTTTTAGATTTTCATTCTGAATGAATTCATCCAGAATGGCTAGGGCTTCCTCTCGGTTGGTCATCTTATGAGTGATCCTTTTTCAAGATTTGGTCCCATAATACCGCGGTTTTCAATTTTCCCACTTCCCAGAGGGCACGGAATGTGGCGCCGATCTCACGCGCGGACCAAATAGTTTGGGCAGAATAAGGTCGGAGATCGGCAGCGACACCTTCAGCCTCGATTGATAATGCATCGCAGATGATCAACGCCCTGGGCAAGTGGTAACGCTGCGTAACCAGAAGTGCTTGCTCCACGCCAAAGATATTCTTCGCACGGGCACAGGTGAGGTATGTCCGATCACCTCCAGAATCTACCAGAATATCCTTCTCTGGAACGCCGAGCTGCTTGGCAAATTCAAGCATCGCTGCAGTTTCATCGTAGCCAGATTTATTTGAGGAACCGCTCATAAGAAGCGTGTTTGTTTTGCCCTGCTGATAAAGCGAAACCGCAGTTGAGACTCGATCTGCCAGAACTGGCGTCGGGCGACCATCGCGCCGAAGTCCCGCGCCAAAGACAACCGCAGTGGGCATGCTTCGAGCTTCTTCGGGTGAAAGGATCCGATTGGTGTAGTGCATACTGAGGATCCATCGAGGAAGGCTGAGAAGAAAAACAGTGAGTAAACACCAGAGTAGAATCTTGAATACGATTATCATGGTTCTCAATAGCACCGAATGATTTTACCAAATGGGTCATGCAACTGCGAAGAAACGCATTACAGGTGCTTATTTTGGATCACTTTCCATGAATTGAGCCAGGTCGCTAGGATGTTGTTCAGGAAATTTATCTGTGTGTGGGGAGTGCCAGGGAAGACATCTGAGGTTCCTCAGGATGTGCCTGCTGTGATTAATTGTTGACCATGCTTGGACAGGGTGGTAAACTCCCCCCTTGTTGTATAGATCGTATAAATTCGGTGAATTTGATCTTGTTGGCAGTATCCCATGAAGCACAACCTTGGCCCGGAATTCCTGAAATACATCGCTGCCCATGCTTCCGAATCTGGAAAGCATCTTTCAATACTTGAAAAACTCGCAAAGGAACTCGAACGTGTTACCCGTTTACTGCGGGAGTGACATGAAGCCGCCAGTGCAGCGGGATTTGTTGAGATTCGACATGAGCAGCAGAATCGAATGTTACGATGTTGCGCAGATGATGATTGGATTTCACTAATCGACAGGTTGAATCGACCATGGGGGACATTCTCCAGAGCATCGGAGAATTGAGGAGAAACAATATATGAATAAGAAAGCGGATGAAAACAAGGTGCAAACTATCGTTGCTGCACAGGAAAAAAGCGTCAATGATTTCTCCATGGTCATTGCCACGGTCAATGGCTCCGGCAGCCAAACTGCAAACCTGGCTCTGATCCGGGCTTTATTCCGCATGGGGATACCTGTCAGTGGAAAAAACCTGTTTCCATCGAACATCAAGGGTATGCCGACGTACTTTACAGTGCGTGTTAATAAAGATGGATTTACCGCGCGGCGCGAGAAGATGGAAATACTCATTGGGATGAATCCAGAAACCTTCGACGAAGATCTAAACGACCTGGTCGAGGGGGGCGTGTGCTTCTACCCTGACCAATTTGAAGTTCCCGAGGCCCGGAAAGCCGTTGTCTTCTATCCCGTTCCTGTTAGGCAGATTATCAAGGAGCAGAATCCTCCGATTAAACTCGTGAACTACATGCGCAATATGGTCTATGTTGGCGTGGTTTCTGAGATTATGGGAATTGAAATCGGGGAGATCCGGAAAGCGTTAGAAACCCACTTTAAAGGGAGGGAGAAATCTGTCGAGCTCAATATGCAAATCGTAGATGCTTCTGCCTTATGGGCGCGCGAGAATTTGGTTAAAGAAGATAAATACGTCGTGGAGCGGGATAACCAAACCGAGGGCATGATTATGCTCGATGGGAATACTGCTGGCGCTCTCGGGGCGATATTCGGCGGGATCAGCTTCCTCGCCTGGTATCCAATTACTCCCGGTTCCAGCCTGGCCGAAGCGCTTCAATCCAACTTACCCAGACTGCGGAAAGATGAGGAAACGGGTAAGCAAACCTATGCCATTATTCAAACCGAAGACGAACTCGCCGCGATTGGTATGATTGTTGGCGCTGGTTGGGCGGGGGCTCGAGCAATGACTTCGACCTCCGGTCCGGGCCTCGCGCTCATGGCGGAATTTGCCGGCCTGGCCTATTACACGGAGATCCCAATCGTGATCTGGAATGTACAACGAATGGGTCCGAGCACAGGTTTGCCGACGCGCACATCGCAAGGGGATATTCTATTTACTCGCTTCTTGGGGCATGGCGATACACAGCAGATCATGCTGTTCCCTGGAAATATCGAGGAGTGTTTTGAGTTCGGCTGGAGAGCATTTGACACCGCTGAGCGACTGCAGGCTCCGATTTTTGTACTCAGTGATTTGGATTTGGGAATGAATCTGTGGATGTCAAAACCTTTTGATTATCCTGACCAGCCGATGGATCGCGGGAAGGTTCTCACGGCTGAAGATCTGGAGAAGATCGAGGAATTTGCTCGTTATCGCGATGTTGATGGGGATGGTATTCCCTATCGAACGCTGCCGGGAACGGATCATCCCAAGGCGGCATATTTTCTGAGGGGATCGGGGCACAACGAGAAGGCTCTCTATAGTGAGCGACCGGAAGACTACGTAGCCAATCTAGAGAGACTCGCTCTGAAGTATGAAACTGCAAGGGGGTACATGCCGAAACCAGTGATTGAAGAGACTGAAGGTGCAAATGTTGGCCTGATCGCCTACGGGTCGGTCGATCCGGCCGTAAAAGAAGCGCTTTCACGTTTAGCAACGCAGGGGATGAAAATCGACTACCTGCGTATACGAGCCGTCCCTTTCACAGATGAAGTCCATGAATTCATCCGTAAACACGATCGAATATACGTTGTTGAGATGAACTCTACCGGGCAGATGCACATGCTGCTCAGGTTAGAGGTTCCGGATCAGGCTACAAAATTGATATCACTGACGCATAACAACGGTCTACCCATGAGTGCCCGTTGGATTACGGAAGCGGTTCTTGAGTTTGAGGGAGGGAATGATGGACAATAAGGCAGGAGACAAGCAAGTGGAACCCAAGAGCCCAAATGAAATCGGCCTGATTAAAGCCGATTATCGTGGAAGACCATCAACGCTCTGCCAGGGGTGTGGACATAACTCTATCTCCAGCCAGATTGTTGCCGCCCTTTACGAACTGTCGATCCCGCCAGAGCGGGTTATCAAGATGTCAGGGATAGGCTGCTCTAGCAAGAGCCCAACGTATATCCTCAGCAGGTCCTTTGGATTTAACTCGCTCCACGGTCGTATGCCAACTGTCACGACAGGTGCAGTGATGGTCAACCATTCCTTGACAGCGATCGGCATCTCTGGGGACGGGGATACTGCCAGCATCGGTTTCTCCCATTTCAAGAACGTTGTCAGACGCAATGTGCCGATGATCTACATTATTGAAAATAACGGAGTATACGGGCTGACGAAAGGGCAGTTCTCCGCGACTGCAGATCAAGGGTTGGAGTTAAAGGATTTCGGGGTCAATCCCTTCATGCCGATTGACATTTGCATGGAAGCATTGGTCTCGGGAGCGGGATTCGTGGCCCGTTCTTTTGCAGGGGATCCCAATCAGGTCAAGGAATTATTAAAGGCAGCTATTCACTTCCAGGGTACAGCGGTGTTGGATATTGTCAGCCCATGTGTAACATTTGATAACCGTGAGGGGTCCTCGAAAAGTTATCGCTGGGGTAGGTCACGCAAAGAGCCGCTGCACGACATCACCTGGGTTCCAAGGCGTGAGGAGATCCAGATCGAACTTGAACCCGGTGAGGCTCTTGACGTGGATATGCATGATGGTTCCCAGATAAGATTTAGGAAATTGGCGCACGATTACGACCCCACCGATCGAATAGCGGCTTTGAAATTGCTTGAAGAAACTTGCAACCGTGGTGTACTCATCACCGGTTTGGTTTACATCAATGAAGAAACTCCGCCTCTTGACGAGACGGAGAATCTCGTAGATCTACCGCTAACACAGCTTTCTGATGATGCTCTCCGCCCATCGAAAGAAACGCTGGATACATTCATTGAGAGATATCGCTAGGGTACTGAACGGTAAACTACAGCGATTGAAAGAGGCTGACCAGTGAGGTCGGACTCTACGTTTAAATGGCTATCGAATAGGCGCGCACTAGGGTGCGTCCTTCTTATCCATAAGCTTTAGGTGATGCTCGTGTGTCACCTACCGCTACATTATTGTCAATTCGAGCCCTTCGGTTTTCCTCAGGATAAACTCCACGAGAAATCCCTGTAATGTTACTCCTGAGTCTGTCGAAGGGCTCCTTATAATGACAGTTCCCAGGAACCCCTCGTCTCTTGTGAAGCGAGAAATCCCCAGGATGTTTCTTGTGGACGTTCCTGATGGGAGGAGCGAGCCATTCCGTGAACGATGATGTTTGTGCAAAAACCTTTATAAACATCAATACAACCAATTAACAGGCTCATCCCCAAATCTAATCCTAGCTCGCCGTTCTGGCGTCAAACCTCCCAATTTGTATAATCTTGTAAGCGAGGGATCCCCTTGAGCGGTTTTGGCATTTTTGCAGGGCTTGCAGCTGCGAGTATTTGGGGGGGAATGTACGTCGTCAGCAAGGTCGTGTTGGAAGTTATCCCCCCTTTTACATTGCTTACCCTGCGGCTTCTGCTTGGAATCTTGAGTTTAGCGGTCTTTCTTCCTGGTCAGGGAGGGTTGAAATGGCCTCTAAAACGGCTTCTAGCGGCATTTCTGACCGGATTCATAGGTTATGGCATCTCATTAGGCCTCCAGTTTGTAGGCACGCATCTGTCAACTGCTGCAAATGCCGCGCTCGTGACCTCAGCTTCTCCAGTATTCATTTTGGTCTTCGGTATCTGGATTCTTGGAGAAAAATCCACTTGGAGCAGGGCTGCGGCGTTGATTCTTTCATCCGTGGGTGTCATTGTTGTAATTAATCCAAGAAGCGTATTTCTTGGTGGGGATCTTGCACTTGGAAATATTGCCTTGCTCGGCGCATCACTGACATGGGGCTTATATTCCGTACTGGTTAAAAAAGTTGGCGCCCAGATGACGACCGTCGCAGTAAGCTTCATCGCCTTCCTGGGTGGTTTGCCTATGTGTTTACCACTCTCGGCGTTTGAGATTAGGAACATTGGCATAGGACAGATTACCCTTGGCGTCGTATTGGGAGTGTTGTATTTAGGGGTAATTTCAACTGGACTGGCTATGTACCTTTGGAATAAATCCTTAGACTTATTAGACGCCGGAATGGTCTCCCTTTTATTTTTCGCTCAACCGGTCGTAGGTGTGTGGCTGGGGACGGTGCTGCTAGGCGAGGAACTCAATCTTGGTTTCTGGATCGGCGCGTTGCTCATCGGCGGAGGGTTGCTTGTTGCAGCTCACGCAGAGTCGAAAGATTTAACCGCGGGGACATAGAGTGATCAGCCTCTGAGGAGGAGATAAATGGCAGGAAGTAATGGGTGTTTAAACAAAGGGATGAAAGCACTCGCGATCCTTGTGGCGCTTGTGTTCATCCTTGTGCTGCCGCTGACGCTGCTGGGGCGCGATCTCGCAAGGGTGATATTTTTACCGGAGAATGTTTCCGGGATACTCCGAAGCAGGCTGCTCGAAGAGGGTCTTGTGAACAATATTGCTGCCGAGAACTTCTTATCGGAACGATGGTTCGAGGATATGGATATTGGGGGTGGAGATCTGAAGCCGATGTTTCAATATCTATCTCCGGCTGAGCGCGAGGAGATTCTTGCAACTCTCATGCCGCCCGAGTGGATAGATACGCAGCTAGATAATGTTGTCCACTCTTTTTTCACCTGGATAGAAAGCGAACAGCCTGAGCCGCGCCTCGCAGTTGACCTTGTCCCTCTCAAGGAAGGTCTTCTCAAGGACGGTTTACGGAGGACGATCGATACGCTGATCGATTCATGGCCGAGTTGTACGACGGACGAGATCGAAGTCATGAGAGATGAATTGATGCGAACGGGCGAGATACCGATTGAAGTCTGCGAACCGCCCGAACCGTATCGATTGCAAGTCCTGAATTTTACCGTCGATGAATTGGGGTTTCTGATCCGTGGGCAACCCGATAAACTTCAACTCATCAAATCTCTGGATGCTACA
>CAYLOO010000027.1:0-30255 GCA_964385355.1 uncultured Anaerolineaceae bacterium | reverse complement strand
TGTATGACCGCCACCGTCATCTAGTCTATCGAACAGCGCTTGCCATTACCTGTGACCCTGACATGGCCGCTGACCTGCTTCAAGAGGTCTTCCTGCGTCTTCACCGTTTCGCGGAGCGCATCGATCCCTCGCGGCCGCTGCAACCCTGGTTGTATCGAATGACGGTCAATCTCTCGTACACATGGATCAAACGAAAAAACCGCTGGATGCGTTATATCAATGAGATGGCCGAGCGCATTATCACGGAGCGCCGTCCTGCCTCCCCGCACAATATCGCCGAGCGGGACGAAAGTTGGCGTTGGGTTCGGCAGGCGATCCTCGCACTACCTGTCCAGCAGCGCATGGTTGTCGTTCTATATTACATCAACGACCTTTCTTTAAAAGAGATCGCTGAGATCCTGGAGATCCCGGTCGGAACGGTTAAATCGCGCTTACATTACGCCAGAAGGGTATTAAAGAAACAGCTCGGCACCCACAGGGACGTGCTGCGGACGGTATTTTATGAGACGACGTGAAGTGTATAAACATGATGCATTCGATAATTATGCGAGTCGCTTATTAAAGAACTGGGCATTTACATTTCCATTACCAGTGAATGGTCGAGCATTGCTGTTTGTGCATATCGCGCAGAATACGAAGGACCCATTTCTCTGGCTGAACTTGGTTCTGGCAATCCTCCGGTGGTCTTTCCGCAACCTTATTCTTGAACCTATTGATATCGTTTTCCAACCTGTGCTATACTTTTCCGGCGTAGATCTGTATCCCACCTATGTCGCTGATAAAATGCTTCATCAATCCTTTATCGGCTGATGACGGAGCAGACTATAGTGTCTGACGTAGTACTATACTGCGACATCGTCGCATTATGAAAACGTATCTTATCAACGGGAACCTTTTTTAGGGGCGGGGCGATTAGATTATTCAAGCCTCATTATTCTGGCTATGTATCTTGTATGGAGTGAGTTTACATTTTGAACAGGTGCAACTCTTATAATCTTGGCTTTGAAGCGCTGCTCACCTTGTGTATAAACACAGATAACGGGGGGAGTCGAATAGCGCTTTTTAAATCTCAAACTTATTTTCCAATCAAATCTTGCGATTCAATACATGCGGTTGCAGAAAAAGATCACGTGAGGAGCCAGTAGATTACGTTATAATAATTCAGCATAAACCCTCGCAAATCGACAGAGGAGAGCAGCCTTGGCGCCAAAAGTTCTGGAAGTCAACAATCTGAAGACCCGGTTTCACACGAATGAAGGGACAGTGCATGCGGTGAACGGGGTCTCGTTTTATATCGGCGAAGGGGAGACGCTAGGCATTGTCGGGGAGAGCGGGTGCGGGAAGACCGTGTCCGTGCTCTCGGTGATGCGGTTGATCCCGCAGCCTCCTGGGGAAGTGATAGTCGACAGCGTGATGTTCTACGATCGCAATTTAGTGGAACTGAAAGAGGAGGAGATGCGAGAGGTGAGGGGGAGCCAGATCGCGATGATTTTCCAGGATCCGATGACATCGCTGAACCCAGTGCTGACGATAGGTTTCCAGATCATGGAGCCCATGCGAGTGCACCTCGGGATGAGCGAGGAAGAAGCCCGGGAGAGGGCAGCTGAGCTGCTAAACCTGGTCGGGATATCGGAGGCGGCCAATCGATTGGATGATTACCCGCATCAATTCAGTGGAGGGATGAGGCAGCGGGCGATGATTGCCATGGCGCTGTCGTGCAACCCACCGATGCTGATCGCGGACGAGCCGACGACGGCGTTGGATGTGACGATCCAAGCGCAGATTGTGGATCTGGTGAAGCGGCTTCGTGATAAATTAGGAATGTCGCTGATCTGGATCACACACGATCTAGGGATCATTGCCGGATTGGCAGACCGGGTAATGGTGATGTACGCGGGGTTCGTCGTGGAGGAGGCGGATATCCGCCCTCTGTATGAGGATCCACGGCATCCATACACGTATGCCTTGCTGCAGTCGCTGCCGCGCATGGACGGCAGCCCTGGAGAGGATTTGATGTCGATTGATGGTATTCCGCCGGAGCTATATGAGCTACCGAAAGGGTGTGCGTTTGCACCGCGCTGCGCATATGTGAAAGAGAAATGCTGGGAGGAGATCCCACAGCTTGAGGAGATAGCCCCGGGGCATCGGATTGCGTGCTTTGTGGACATCAAGACAGGTGAACTTCGATGAGTGAGAACGGGACGCTGATCAAAGTAGATAAGATGACGAAGCACTTTCCGATCACGCGTGGGATCGTTTTCCAGCGCGAGGTTGGGGCGGTACAGGCAGTGGACAAGGTGACGTTCGACATCCGCAAAGGGGAAACGCTTGGATTGGTGGGCGAGAGCGGATGCGGGAAGTCGACAACAGGACGGACGATCCTTCAATTGTACCGGCCCACTTCAGGGAAGGTTTACTTCGAAGACCAGGATCTGACGGAGTTGAAGGGAGAGGGGTTGCGCCAGATGAGGCGCAACATGCAGATGATTTTCCAGGATCCGTATGCCTCCTTGAATCCACGGTTGACGATTGCGAGTATTATCGCCGAGCCGCTGGAAGTGCATGGGATCGGCAATGCGAAAGAGCGGCGGGCGAAAGTGCAGGATTTATTAAAGCTGGTAGGGTTGAGCCCGCATTTCATCAACCGCTACCCGCATGAGTTCAGCGGCGGACAGCGACAACGGATTGGGGTAGCGCGAGCGCTGGCGTTGCAGCCGGAGTTCATCGTGTGTGATGAGCCGATCTCGGCGTTGGACGTATCAATCCAGGCGCAGGTGGTTAACTTGCTGGAGGAGCTGCAAGAGACTTTTGGGCTTACGTACTTATTCATAGCACACGACCTGAGCATGGTGCGGCACATCTCGGATCGCACCGCAGTTATGTATTTAGGGAAGATCGTGGAACTGGCGACGCGCGATGAACTGTATTCGCATCCACTGCATCCCTATACACAGGCTCTGCTGAGTGCGGTTCCGGTGCCGAATCCAGGGTTGGAGAGGAAGCGGCAGCGGATTATCCTGGAAGGGGACGTGCCGAGCGCGGTGAATCCTCCGAGCGGATGCCGGTTTAATCCCCGCTGTCCGTTAGCAATTGACATCTGCTCAGAAGTAGATCCCGAGTGGCGAGAGGTTGGCCCGGACCATTGGGTCGCATGCCACGTCGTCTGAGGTATCATCCAATAGTTTAAGTCACTGGAACCTTTTAGAGTCCAGATGACAAACTGAGATTTGAGTAGAAAAGGAGGTGAGGCTATCGAAGAAACGTAAGATTGCACTAAGAAGGATCGTTATTTGACGTGCTAACTATATCAGAAGGAGAAGAGAGCACAATGAAGAATAAAAGTCTTATGTTAATGGCGCTGCTCCTCATCGCCAGCATGGTTATGACGGCATGTGGAACGTCAGCCGTTGAGACCGTGGTTGTTGAGATTGGGGGCGAGACCGTCGTGGTTACCGCTACGCCGGAAATTCCTTACGAACCCGTGGTCCTGTACCGCAACTTGGGCGCCGAACCTCCAACCGCCGACCCAGCACTGGCGACCGATACCACTTCGGTTGAAGTCGATGGCCAGATGTTCATGGGTTTAACAACGATTGACCAAGTGTCAAGCGAAGTCCTTCCCTTTTTGGCGACGGACTGGTCTATATCCGCTGATGGCTTGACCTGGACCTTCAATATGCGCAGCGACATACCGTGGGTGAAGTACAACACAGCCACGGGAGAGGTTGACCTGGTGTACGATGCCGATGGCAACCAGCGCTTCGTGAACGCATACGATGTTGAATATGCTGTCAAACGAACCATCAACCCTGACACGGCCTCCGACTACTCGTACGTCCTCTACATCGTCAAGAACGCGCAGGCTGTAAATGAGGGCGAAGAAGGCGTGACTGTCGACGACATCGGTGTGAAGGCTTTAGATGATGTCACCGTCGAGTTCACGCTCGAGAGCCCGGCAGGCTTCTTCGGAGCCATCGCCAGTATGTGGATTGCTTCCCCGGTTCCGCAGTGGACAATCGAGGCTGCAGGCGATAAGTGGACCGAGCCCGGCACGATCGTCACAAATGGACCATACGTGATGACCGAGTGGGTTCATGGTTCTGAGCTTAACATGATGAAGAACCCCCACTGGCCAGAGGCCGACACAGTGCAGATCGATGAAATCCGTAATGTGATGATCGTCGAGGCCTCCACAGCATTCGCGATGTACGAGAATGGCGAACTTGACACTACGGCTCTACCTTCACCTGAGGTGGATCGCATCACGGCAGATCCAGTGTTGAGCGCAGAGTACTATCAGGCACCTGTTGCTTGCTCGTACTACTACGGTTTCGTCAACAACAAGGAACCTTTCGATGACGTGCGCATGCGCCAGGCCTTCTCGATGAGCGTGGACAAGCAATCGGTGATCGACAACGTCCTCAAGGGCGGGCAGGTGCCGGCTGGTTTCTTTGCGCCTCCAGGCATCTTCGGACGTCCGGATGATGACTTGGGCATCGGCCTGGATTATGATATCGCCGCGGCAAATGCCTTGCTTGACGAGTACCTGGCCGAGAAGGGCATCACCAGGGAAGACCTCGACATCACGCTGATGCACAACACTTCCGAGGGTCACGCCAACATCGCCGCCGCCATCCAGCAGATGTGGTTGGATAACCTGGGTGTTCAGGTTAACGTCGAGAACCAGGAGTGGGGTGTTTACCTGGATACGGTGGGGAAAGATACCCCCATTGAGGAAGTGCCAAACATCTTCCGAATGGGCTGGTGCGCTGACTACGCGGATGAGAACAACTGGGTCTACGAGGTGTTCAACTCTGACGCCGGCGCCAACCGCCTGCGCCGGGGCTGCGTGGACGATGTCTGCGCCGAGGTTGAGCTTAAGGAGTTCGACATTATCACCGAGCAGGCAAAGGCAGAGCAGGATCCTGCAGTCCGCAAGGAACTGTACACAGAAGCGGAAAGACTGCTATCTGAGGTAGAAGCGGCGTACATCCCGATTTACTTCTACACCAGTATGACAATGACCAAGCCGTATCTGACCCGATACTATCCATCGGTAGCCACTCCTGCATGGTACCTGTGGACGATCGATACGGACGCTAGGGGGTACTAAAACCTAGTAGTATCGATCGGAAGAATGCAAGGGGAGGCCGGACAACCCCGGCCTCCCCCAGGCAAGACGAAGGATTTGATCATGGGACGCTATATCATTCGCAGAGTCATCGGCTTCATACCGGTCTTATTTATCGTTGCCTTATTTACTTTTGTACTTGTACGCGCCATCCCCGGTGGTCCCTTCGATAACGTCGGCGATAAAGCCTTACCACCTCAGGTTGTCGCCAACATTGAAGCGAAATACCATCTAGACTGGCCAACCCACATGCAATTCCTTTCCTATTTATTGGGAGATGACATCGTGGGGGGATTATTTGGGGGTGTATATGCCGAGACAGCCGGGGATTCACTCGGGCTGATCCGCGGGGACCTGGGCCCCTCTCTTCGCTATCGAAACCAATCGATAAACGAGATTGTCGCCGTAAGTCTCCCCATTTCGATTCAATTGGGCATCCTGTCATTGATTATCGGGATTACGATCGGATTGCCGATGGGGATCATCGCTGCGCTAAAGCAGAATACGTGGATGGATTATTCCGCTACATTCATCGCCGTGCTAGGGGTTTCTATCCCCAGTATGGTGATCGGGCCAATGTTGATATGGCTTGTCGCGGTGATGGCTGGTTGGCTGCCGGCGGCGCTTTGGGGCGCCAAACCACCGTTCATATTAGGATTTCTACCCAGTAATTTGGATTGGAATTTTTGGTCGCATGCGATCATGCCTTCCTTTGCCCTGGGAACGGGGATGTCCGCTGGAATCTCGCGCCTAACACGAGCCAGTCTTTTACAAGTCGTACGTGAGGATTATATCCGTACGGCTCGCGCCAAGGGCCTGCGAGAACGAGTAGTAATCGTCACGCACGCCTTGAAAAACTCCCTTATCCCCGTAATCACCATCTTGGGTCCGATGTTCGCAGCAGTTGTGACGGGCACCTTCATCATCGAGCAGATTTTTGGGATTCCCGGTATGGGCAAGCACTTCGTCACCAGCATTGGCAACCGTGATTACCCGCTAATCATGGGCGTCACCCTCATCTACACGGTATTGCTGGTTGTTGCCAATCTATTTGTGGATGTTGCCTATGCGTGGCTGGACCCTCGAATTCGTTACGACTGAGAGAGATAAACTATGGCTGTTGCCGATATAAATGCAGAAAAGCTAGAAATCCTGGATCGCAAGCCGCGCAGTCTTTGGCGAGAGTCTTTCCGGCGCTTATTTAATAACAAGATTGCGGTCACCGGGGGCATTTTTATTATTTTCCTAGTATTGGCGGCGATATTTGCCGACAAGATTGCACCCTTCCATTATGCGGAGCAGGATCTGGAATTGAACAACGCAATACCCGAATACTTTCTTCCGCTCATGCCTGCTGGCGCGGAGAATTACGCCAGGATCACCGATAAATTTTCTTTGGGAGCGGACCATCTTGGTCGGGATATGGTGAGTCGCACTATATATGGCTCCAGGGTTTCACTGGCGGTTGCATTTGTCGCTGCGACGGTTAGCATGGTGATAGGCCTATTTTACGGGACCATAGCAGGTTACATCGGTGGGCGTATCGATAATATTATGATGCGTATCGTGGATCTCTTGTATGGTTTCCCCTTCCTTATCCTGGTGATCTTGCTGCAGACATATTTGAAAGCATTTGCAAGACGCGGCGCTGAGGGGGCATTCGCAAACACAATACTCGATCTTAATGAAGCCACGGGCGGCATGCTACTTCTGTTTATTGCCATTGGGTTGGTTAACTGGATCGGCATGGCGCGAATCGCCCGCGGCCAGGTGCTCTCGTATAAAGAAAAGGAATTTATCGAAGCGGCTCGCTCAGTAGGCGCCAGTAGTTTAAGGATTATTGGCCGTCATCTAGTGCCTAACATTATTGGGCCTTTGATCGTCTACGAGACCATGGCAATCCCCGGATATATCTTCACCGAGGCATTCCTCTCCTTCATCGGACTGGGGGTAGACCCTCCAACGGCAAGCTGGGGCATCATGATCTCCGAAGCCGTTCCGGGCATCCGCAGCTATCCATTGCAGATGCTGGTGCCGGCTGTTGCGCTTTCACTGACAACGCTGGCTTTTAATTTCCTGGGCGATGGATTGCGTGACGCCTTTGATCCAAGGATGGCTGAGTAGGCCTGAAATAAGTCTCAACGAGAATGGGGCTGGCTATATAGGCCAGCCCTTTGGTTTTAATGTAGCGGTACACCTATGTGTGCGCCTGAACGGATGGGGGGTTTCATCTATTTGTCATTGCGAGGAGCCCGAAAGGGCGACGTGGCATTCCCGCGCCAGAGACGAGGAGATTGCTTCGCTCCGCTCGCAATGACATGTCGTGGGAAGAGGAGATTGCTTCGTTGAGCTCGCGATGACATGGAGTTGGAAGGGCTGACACACGGGTCGGTCTCTACACGTTAAGGGGATTCTAGGTTTTTGTGGGGTCAGGAAGCTCTGCTTCCAGTCGCAGGCGTAGCCTGCGCGTTGAGGCTTGCGCGTCTGAACGAGTGGATCTCCCATTGCAAAGGTGATGAATCGCTTTTTCTACTCTTTCTCCCTATTGTCCGCCCAGGGGGACGTGGGGGACTGCGCTCTTTTCAACCTCTTTGTAGAGACGTAGCATGCTACGTCTCTACGCCTCTCTGTTTCTAAATGTGCAGGAGATCCGTACGTTCGGTTCGGAGAGGGGATGGGCCGGGGAGGGAAAATAACCTGTCCTTCCTACCCTTGAAGCGTTCAGGTTATTGGTTTTTCTGTGGAGTGCTGGAGCTCTGCTTCCGGTCGCAGGCGTAGTCTGAGCTTTGAGGTGAGCGAGATAAACCTCCCGCAGGTTTTCTTATCCTGCGGGAGGTTGGTAAGGCCGAAATACGGGCCGGAACCTATGAATTAATACCAACGGGGCTGCAAAAAGATGGCAGCCCCGATATTTGTGAGAAAAAGGTTGCCCACTTCCCCCTTATTTAAGTTGCGCCCTGCAGCATAGCGCCGTAGATGAGCGCGGTCAACGTGATATCGATGACGGCATATATACCAAACCGGGTCGTTAAGTAGGGTATGTCCCTGCGTTTGACGATTAGTTGTGAGAAGAAGATGCTCGCGCTCAGAATAATCAGCGGCCAGAATACTTTATAGGCTATGAGCAGTGAGGCTGGAATCTCCGGGAGCCAGGACGAGAAAGGGACGAAGGAACTGATATAGGGTAAGAAAAGAAGCTTAACGACCCATAACACTGCAGCACCTGAGATAAATCCGATCAGATCTTTCAAGCGTTCGAGGCGCAGTAAGCTGGCGAACCGAGAAGTGACGAACACGGCGATAAACGCAAGGCCAAATGCAAGCAGCATGAAAGGGAGCATGAACAATCCCGTGAGGGCTTCTGCGATGATGCCAAGGATGGTTACGGTCACCTCGCTCCAATCATACTGATTGAGAAGGTCCGAGGCCTCGGGATTTGTCGTCGCGAAGAAAATCTCATTACCGATCGATCTCTCCAGCCATGCGATATACAAGTTTCCATTTGCATCTCCTGCCAGGTTAGGAGAAAGCGATGAGCTCGATGTCGCCGTCACGGATTGATATCCGCGAACCTGTCCATCATCGAAGAGCAGCATGGCTATATCCTGTCGAACCTTGTAGCGGAGCTCTGCGGGCGTGCTCACGGCGAGTACGATCTGACCCTCAAGGGTGACGGGGCTTGAAGGCAGGTAGGTGAAATTGCTATACGGGATTTCAACCTCCGCAAGTCGCGAGACCGCGAAGGGGCCGTCGTATATCATGAAATTCGGTTTTTCGGTAATGACCAGTTCGAGTCTCTGCTCGCTTTCTGGTATCCAGGTCTGCCCATCGAGGCAGGTGAGTCTGGTGGTAGCTGACCCGCCTTCGAGCCCGCGGGTGAACTCATATCCATACACGAGACAGTATTGGTCTCCAACCCTTGCTGCACCAAGACCGACCTGCCGTAGCCCAGCCAGCACACCGGCCGTGATTCTCGATACCTGATGCGCTTCCCCTATACTGCCCTGACTCATGGTTGTGAGCCAGAGTGTCGTCTCCGAATCGCTTTTTGCTTCCGTCCAAGAGACAAGGAGTTGATCGTCCTGAAGGGTTATATCGACATTTGTGACATGTGAGGATAACCTCGTCGGCTCGCCCTCCCAGGCAGAGATGAAGAGATCACCTTCCCGAGTGACCCAGGCGTAGTGTTCACCTGCAGATGTGAAGAGTTGAATATCAGTTGGGGCGGAGATGAGTGTGTAGGGGTTTGTTTGCGCAGGATCCTCATTGTTTATGATGGAACAGCGTACGCCTTCATCGCTGACCCAACAAAGCTCCAATCCTTGTCTGCCCTGTCGTAACGTGCCATTACGTAAATGACTCTCAGGGATGGAAATCGTCGATTGGACGAGAATTTCGCCATTTGGTGCGATCTTACTGTAACCGATCTCGCCGGAATTCAAGGCAGTCTCCACCGTCCAGGCGATGTTTACAGTGCCATCCATTTCGACGATCATTGATGGTTGGGTTAAGCCGTGTGCGAAACCAATGCGTATACCACGACTCCAATCTGAACGCGGTTTTGGACTGCGAATTTGCTCAGTGCTGCAGCTGGTGAGTATAACTAGGATGATCGCTGCGAGGATTATGACACCAAATATCCTGATTCTTGCTTTTAGCATTTTCGTTTTCCCTATTTTTGCGTGGATTCTGGTGGGTCCTTAGTAGAAATACCAATTATTTATAGAAATTACTTTAAGGATCTGTTTCTTTCGCGTCCAACGTCTGCAAGTTTATCATCAATGCTTTAGTATAATCCCTTCTCAGCTCATTATGTGTTGAACCAAACTAAGAGTTCTCCGGTATTAAATCTCAAAACGATACGGTAATCGTCCCTATTTGAATCGGGAAGCTATATGTCAAGCACACCTAATCAGGCAGATCGTAGTCCGGGATGGTTTCGCAATATCCGCTCCGGGATGCAGCAGGAACAATGGGAAATGTTAGTAGGCGTATCCTCGCTCCTTCTGCGACGGCTATTCTTTGGAAGTATCGTTCTGGTCGCTATCGCTTATTTAAGTCATTTCGGGCTGGCGATGGCCCGCGGGATGGGATTTGAGGAAGCGCTTGGGCGTGCCGTTCCAGATGCATTCTTCTCCCTCGGACGGGTCATCACGGGTGATTTGGGTTTGTCGTTCTCCGCTACGAGTACATTGAACCCTGTGCCCGTTGTCAATGTCTTGAAGAGCTCGTTTACTAATAGTATGGGCCTCCTTAGTGCTTCCTTGCTTATCTCGGTGGCGATAAGCGTGCCAATGGGTATCTTGGCCGCGCGCGTTCGACGTTCAGGTTGGTCCTTGTTTATGCTCCTGATAACGATCGCAGGGATTTCTGTACCGAGCTTCTTCGCCGCATTTCTCCTGCAAAGGCTGGCAATCCGTGTGTCGCAGTCTATAGGTCATACTTTTTTGCCCGTCGGAGGGTTCGGTTGGGATACTCATATCCTATTGCCGGCCCTGGTCTTGGCTGCTCGTCCCATTGCCCAAATCACACGTGTAACCTTCGCATCTCTTCGAGAAGTTCTGGCTGAGGATTATGTGCGCACTGCTCATAGTAAGGGCTTGCCGAAGGGATTTGTTCTGTGGCGCCATGTACTGAGGAATGCAGCGATCCCTATCGTCACCACGATCGGTCTATCACTGCGCTATTCTCTGATCAGCCTGCCGGTGGTCGAGTTGTTCTTCGGTTGGCCTGGTTTAGGTTACAACTTGTTGCGCTCAATTGCCCGACAGGATGATGAATTGACTGTCGTGCTGCTCCTTAGCCTGGGACTGCTCTTCATTGTTGTAAATTTGTTACTCGATCTCTCCTATCGGTTAATTGACCCTCGCTTGCGCCAGGCGAGCGATCGCATTGAACGGTCGGAGTCCAGGACGATCATCGAGAAAGTGAGCGACTTTCTCGATGAAGTGAAGGACCTGCTTCGGGGAATTAAACCCCCCAGGTGGCTGAGATCTGACAGAGGAGAGTCAATACCAAGCCCCTTAATCGAGGCAATGGAGGATATCGAGGGGATTGAAATGGGTGGTGGAGAGAGGGGGGGGCGCGCCTGGTCGCGGATATTCCTTGGCAATATCCCTCTTATCGTGGGGATAGTATTAATCATAGGTCTGGGGGTCGTTTTCTTCTTCGGGTACCAGTTGTCACCGCATAACCCTTACACGACATCGGGCTTGACCGTCGTCGAAGGTGAGCTCTTCGTTCCGCCGTTTGAACCCGGTGTTGAGTATCCCTGGGGTACGGATGTGCTGGGACGAGACATGATGAGCCTGGTATTGGCGGGCGCCTGGCAAACCCTGCGGTTGGTGATCATCGTTGTCGTTGTCCGACTTGGAGCGGGCTTTTTGCTTGGCGCAATCGCTGGATGGAATGTTGATAAATGGATCGATCGCGGGATCCTAGGGCTGGGAGAGACCATCTCTGCCTTCCCCTCACTTCTTCTGGCAATGACGTTGATTCTGGCTATCGGAATCCGCAAGGGTCTCGCTCCATTTATCATAGCGCTGGCATTCGTGGGCTGGGGGGAGGTTATGCAATTCGTCCGCAGCGCAGTGATGGCCATGCGCCCGAAGACCTTTATCGAGGCGGCGGTTTCAGTCGGGCAGCGAACACCACGAATCCTTACGAAACATGTCCTGCCGAATCTGATTCCTACGTTGATCTTGATATCCGCTCTGGAGATGGGCGCAGTGCTCATGCTGCTCGGCGAATTAGGTTTTGTGGGCATCTTCATCGGCGGCGGGGCTTTTGCGGAACTAGCGATTGGCGCCGCTCCATACCATTACTCGGATGTTCCAGAATGGGGAGCGTTACTGAGCAATGTGCGTCAATACGCCTTCTCCTACCCCTGGACGGCTCTATACCCGGCATTGGCGTTCTTTGTCGCCATTTTGGCGTTCAATCTTTTCGGTGAGGGCGTCCGGCAGTTGATCGAGGATGTCGGGGTGAGGATCACCCGTCTTGTAAATCGTTATACGGTGGGTTCTACCGCTCTCGCGTTTATCTTGCTGACTTGGATGCAAGGAAGTACCGGTGCACTGCGAAGTTACAGCGAGAATGCCGAGACATTTGATGGTCAGAGCGCACTTGCTTATACCCAGGAATTGTCTTCAGCGACTTTTGAGGGGCGCACCCTGGGGTCGGAAGGTATGGCTGCGGCTTCAGAATGGATCGCACATCAGTTTGAAGACCTGGGTTTGCAGGCTGCCGGGGAGGAGTTCACCTACTTTCAAACGCGCAGCCGCGATTACGAAAGACTTGACTCCGCTCCAACACTCTTTATTGAGGGGATTCCATTGGCTTATAGGGAGGATTTTTCCGAATTTCCCGGGTACACGAGAATCATGGGCGAGGCCAAAGCTCCCGTTCGGTTTGTCGCCATCGGTGATCAGATGAGGCGAGACATCTACGGGAGGTATATATCATTACAGGACTATGATTTCTCCGGTGAAATTGTTATGGTGTCCACAGCTTTAGAAGCTTTATATATGACCCGGATACCGCATGAAGGGGTACTGGTGATCGCCGATGATCCTTTGGATATGGAGCGAAGATATACACTCTCTCCACGCGATCCCACAGGATCAATATTTGGAACCAATCGCCTGATGGGTCAAGATTCACCAATGTTATGGATCACCGAGGATGTTGCCGGTGAAATCCTACGAGGATCCGGGCATGATCTGGCTGAATTGCGCCAGATCGCTGATAGCACTGTAACAGAAGAGCTTGTATCCTTTACAACTGGAACTGTGATCGAGATGAGCGTCGAAGGGACGGTCATTGAAAATGAACCTGCCTGGAATGTAATCGGACATCTACCGGGAACAGCGGGCTTGGCAGGGCATAAGATGGATGACAAATTGATCGTCGTAATGGCGCAGTACGACAGCTCACCACTTGGTCCAAATGGTGAGATATTTCAGGGAGCGAACAATAATGCAAGCGGCGTAGCTTTGATGTTAGAGGTCATCCAGACTATGCAATCTTCGGGTTATCAGCCGTCCCGGACCTTTCTCTTTGTGGCTTATAGTGGGGAGGGATTAGAATGGGGCGAATCCGTCTTGCCGCCAGAGGTCTTTAAACTGCTACAAGCCAAACATGGTTTTTCATCCGCTTTCGATATCGAAGCTATCATTGAGCTGCGCGGACTCGGCTCGGGAAATGGCGAGAGATTGGAACTGCTGACCGGTGGCAGTTTACGTCTCGCCAATCTCTTCGAAGATGCTGCGCGTCACGCGGGTGTGAGTACAACCCGCGGCGGAGTGAATGTGGACATGAGTGTGGTCTTTGAGACCGGGAACGTTTACGATTCGGGCGAGGAAGCGCCGCGTATTGGTGTAACCTGGGAAGGTTGGGAGACGACCTCGCGGATGGAGTCGGATTCGATCGACACCATCTCCGCGGAGACACTGGAACAATCCGGAAGGGCTGTCTCGCTTGCCCTTATGATCCTGGGACGCGAGATAAATTATTAGACTAGTCTTGAGACCCCTAGTGTGGACAAGGCGATGTTTTAAGGCAATCTCAAATTAACACAATATGCAGTGAAATCATCTAATGGCTCAAAGCCATAATCCCAGTGCGAAGCAGCCTCTTCTCAAGGTGGAGGGGTTGAAAACCCACTTCTTCGTCGATGGGGGAGTTGTACGCGCCGTCGATCAAGTAGGTCTGGAGATCTTCCGGGGGAAGGTCTTGGGTTTGGTCGGCGAATCGGGCTGCGGCAAGACCGTGACGGCACTGTCAATCATGGGATTGATCGATGAGCCTGGGAAAATCATCAGTGGTGACATCATTTTCGATGGCGTATCCCTATTGTCTTTGACGGAAGATGAATTGAATAAGATTCGCGGTGGACGGATCAGTTTGATTTTCCAGGATCCTCAGGCACGTCTGAATCCTGTTTTCACGGTTGGTTCGCAGCTCGCGGAGATCTTCCAGGTGCATTATGGAGAACCACGCCAAGCTGCCTTCGACCGTTCTACAAGGCTCCTCGAGAAGGTTGGGATCCCGGACCCATTAGATCGTGTCCATGCCTACCCGCATGAACTCTCCGGCGGCCAAGCGCAGAGGGTCATGATCGCCATGGCGCTAGCTCTTGAACCGGAACTCATCATCGCTGATGAGCCTACGACAGCTCTCGATGTGACGATACAGGCCCAGATACTCGACTTGATGCGCGAGATGAGGGTGGAGCATTCGACGGCGATCATCTTGATCACCCATGACATGGCGGTGATCGCCGGGATGGCAGACTGTGTCGCTGTCATGTACGCCGGGCAAATCGTTGAACAGGCAGAAGCAGAGGATCTTTACGAAAGACCACTGCATCCCTATACACAAGGCTTACTCGCCTCCATTCCCTCCGGGTTGGACGAAGGGCCGCTCCCTTCAATCCCGGGTTCACCGCCGGATCCGGGAAACCTCCCCATAGGCTGCAGGTATGCGCCTCGCTGCAAAGCACGCGTCGAGTATGGGTTAAAGATTTGTGAGGTGAAAATCCCTTCGCTGCAGCCTTTCAGCCCCGAACACAGCATTCGCTGCTGGCTGTATGAATCGGCACCGGGCCATGAACCACCTCTCTCAAGCCCTGATAGCGGCTGATCCTGTTCTCGAAATGTCGGGAAGCGGTTTCAGAGTCTCAAAGTGGATTGAAGTATTGAATTTATATGGAGTGCTGAAGCTCTGCTTCAGCTCGCAAGCAGAGCTTGCGGACCCCAGAATTTGTTGTTCTCACAATTCGTTCTAGCTGACCTTTATTCAAACCTTACAGTTTACGGGGTGAAATTAGAACGCACCCGTGTATACGCCCTTTTCCGTGTTGGGTAGGTATAGGGGCTCCCTTGGAGCAATTGCTTACACCTGACGCACCTGCTACAATCCTCACGAAGAAAGCGCCGCAGATCCTTCTGGAATTATCCCCTGCGGGGGTCTATCTTAGATTTACTCCTGAAGACCGGCTTTCGGATAGGGAGCGCGATTATGGAAAATGAGAAAAAGGACATACTTGAGGAGGCGGAAAAAATCGATCCCAAAGATGCAGAAAAATTCTGGGATAAAGCGGTTTCGGATGCGCCCAAAACGAAGGACGCAAATGGAGATATTCTGACATACGAAGAAGCGCTCGATAAGGGCATACTTCCGGAAGATGCAGACTGATCTAAATGGTTAATTAATGTTACCGCTGCCTTTGGAATAGGTGCATTTATTAAAAGGATTTTCTACTTTGCATCAGCCGCGCCATTCACATATTCATTGTGGCTCATCTGGCGCATGTGATAAAATGCGTGACACCCGCCTCGAAGCGGGAATAGTGGGGCGTAGTGTAACGGCAGCACACCGGACTTTGAATCCGAGGATCCAGGTTCGAATCCTGGCGCCCCAGCCAGAGATAGACAAAAGAAATTGAACCCAGTAGAAGACGACGACCCCCCGTTAGAGAGATCCTACTTGATAAACGTATTTTCATTGGATCGCCTGCTGAGCGCTCGAAGCTGGACGGTCGTCTTTGCATCCAGAAATCCAGGAGGAGAGAATTATGAAGTGTGAGGCAGTACTTCTGGCTGCTGGTCTGGGCACTCGAATGAAATCCCGGCTTCCAAAAGTCCTCCATTCACTTGCGGGTATTCCCATGGTTGATTGGTCGATCGAAGCTTGCAGCCAGGCAACGAAGAGGAAGCCTTACCTGGTTGTCGGTCCTGCAAGTGAAGAAGTGCAGCGCCAGGCTGATGGAAAATGCATCTTCATTGAACAAACAGAGCGTCTTGGGACAGGGCATGCGGTCATGCAGGTGCGAGAGTCACTGGAGGGAAAGGCCGATTTGGTTCTGGTTGCGCATGCGGATATGCCGCTGCTTCGATCGGACACCTTCGAACGCATCATCACCAGTCAGAGTGAGAACTCTGGTCCGCTCACGATCCTGACCGCTGAGGTGCAGGAATCGCGCGGTTTCGGGCGGATAAAGCGCGATGCATCGGGGAAGATACAGGGAATCATTGAGGAGCTTCATGCGACGCCAGAGGAGCAAGCGATCCGTGAATTGAATGTCGGCGCCTATGTTTTCCGCGCCGATTGGTTGTGGGAAAATATCCCCAAGCTTCCGCTTTCACCTAAAGGAGAGTATTACCTCACGGATATGGTCTCCCTCGCTGTTGAGCAGGACCAAACGGTTGAGAGTGTCAGCGTTATTAGTCCAGATGAGGTTATCGGAATAAATACCCGCGAACATCTGGCAGAGGCCGAACACGCCATGCGCTTGCGAATTAACCGCAGATGGATGGAAGAAGGCGTGACAATTATCGATCCAGAAACGACGTATATCGGCCTTGATGTGCAGATCGGACAGGACACCGTGATCCACCCCAACACTCATCTTGAAGGTATCACAAACATTGGCGAGGACTGTCGTATCGGACCAAACAGCATAGTCCGCAGTTCGGTTGTGGGGAACAGCTCTCGAATCGAAGCATCGGTTGTTGAGGGGGCGATTCTAGAAGAAGAAGTTGAAATCGGACCCTTCGCTCACCTGCGCGAAGGTGCACACCTATGCCGCGGTGTACATATGGGGAATTTCGGAGAGGTGAAAAACAGCCGGCTTGAATCTGGAGTTAAGCTTGGACACTTCTCTTACATCGGTGATGCACACATTGGTGAAAACACCAACATTGGAGCGGGCACGATCACTTGTAACTACGATGGCGAAAATAAGCATCACACTGAGATAGGAGCCGACGTATTCATCGGTAGTGATACGATGCTCGTTGCTCCACTGAAAATCGGACGGGGGGCACGCACAGGCGCCGGTTCTGTTGTTACGAAGGATGTTCCAGATTGGAGTCTGGCAGCGGGTGTTCCCGCCCGCGTAATTAGGAAATTGGACAACCATGATTAATTTAAGTTTCGGTCTTATCGGTCTTGCAGCGGCGCTGATCCTGGATATCTTTCTGGCGTCAGCTCGTAGTGCTTTTGTAAACAGCCGCCTCTCGCAGCTTAAAACTTACGAAGAGGGTGGTTTGCCGCGAGCGGGGTTGGCTGTTCGTGTCCTCTCCGAGGCTCACCGCTTGATCCTAGCTATGCGCATCGCACTTACTTTTACTCGAATTCTCGTGATTGGTGTGGCATTGATCACCTTCCTACCCGTCCAGTTCATGACCCCCATTTCCGGGATTGGCAATATCGCCGGTATTCTCGCGGGCACCGGTCTCTTAATCGGGTTGCTAGAATTCATTTCAGAGAGCCTTGTTCTGCGTGAACCGGAGCGGTGGGCGGTACGCCTAGCACCCTTTGCCGCCGGAACGGTTTTCCTGTTCGTACCCATAGGTTGGTTGCTCCTCCGCTTGGGGAACTGGTCATCCAGCCGTAGTGGAAACCGACCCTTCCCTATGGTTACCGAAGAAGAGATCATGACGATGGTCGATGCCGGTGAAGAGGAGGGGGTGATAGAGGAAGAAGAGAAAGCGATGATTTACTCCATCTTCCAACTAGACAACACCCTCGCACGCGAAGTCATGGTGCCACGCATTGACATCATCGCATTTGAGGAAAATACAAGCTTGAAGGAAGCCTCGGAGATATTCCTGAGCACCGGCCATTCGCGCGCCCCGGTTTTTCTTGGTTCGATTGATAATATCGTTGGGTTGCTTTATATCAAGGATTTGCTCGCTTCCTGGCAGCTGGGAGAGCTGGATAAAACAGTCTCTGATCTCCTGCGTGAACCCTATTTCATCCCTGAGGCGAAGGTGCTCGATGATCTGTTGGCAGAGATGCAAGCGAAGCGCGTACACATAGCGGTGGTCGTCGATGAGTATGGTGGCACAGCTGGGCTTGTCACAATCGAGGATATCGTTGAGGAGATCGTCGGTGAAATCCTTGACGAATATGATTTTGCTGAAGAACTTGCTTATGAGCAGGTAGATGAAGGGGTTTTCACCTTCAGTGGGGGGATCGACATCGATGATGTGAATCAAATCGCCGGCGTCCTCGTGCCCAAGGATACCAGCGAAACACTTGGCGGCTTGATCTATAGCGAGTTGGGAAAGGTGCCTGTCGTGGGAGAAACTGTGGACGTCGGGGGACTTCATCTCGTCGTTGAGCAGGTCGTAGGGCGACGGATCCGGAAAATCCGGGCAAGTGTACTAAAAAGTGGTGAAACGGAGCTGGAAGAAAATGGAAATCACGCAAGAAGAAATAGCTGAATTGATCCAGAGAGCCTTGGAGGTTCGACAGTACGCCTATGCACCATATTCAAGTTACGCGGTAGGTGCTGCGCTTCTAACGGAGTCAGGGGACATCTTCCATGGGGTAAATGTCGAGAACGCTTCCTATCCTCTTAGTATGTGTGCTGAACGAAATGCGGTGTTCAAGTCCATTTCTCGTGGTCATAAGAAATTCAAAGCCATCGTTGTGGCGACGGAAAATGGCGGATCTCCCTGTGGAGCTTGCCGTCAGGTGCTATCGGAGTTCGGGCTACATACGCTGGTTATAACCGTGAATGGAGAAGGTAAACCGACGCTTGAGACGACGGTTGGCGATTTGCTGCCGGAGGCATTTACTCCGGATCACCTCTCGTAAGAATAATTAAGGCGGACGCTGCCCGGAAACATAATAAGCCGCGGTTCGATGACCGGGCTCGTTTTGATTCATGCGCCTAACGTGATCATACGCAGTGTCACGGGGCAGCCATGGTGGTGACCCGCTCACCAGTTATCAGGTTGAGTTGTATCGCCTGGCCTCCGAAGCCATGGAGCATGTCGTGCCCGCGAATGATGACAATTTCGACACCGGCAGGGATGTCGATGGTGGCCGAGCGCGTAAAAGGCAACGTGCCGTGGCTGTGAGCCAAGATCCTTTTTCCCAAGACATTTCCGGATAGGTCATCGACTTGCCACCAATCTGCGTATTGTGGTGCTTCGCCATCGTCATCATGGAGAAGCGTGACGTCAAACCGCCATTTGTATTCGTCTATTTTTACGAAGCGGACATCGAGCACGTTCGCTTCTTGGAGATCAAGGTCGGTGGGGGTTGGAGTGCTCTCTTCCATATTCTCTGCACTTGGGATGACTGCGGGATTAGTTTCTACCAGCATTGGCGTCTCGATCCTGCTCGCACAAGAGGTAAGTAGACCACAAAGGAGCAGGATTCGACCCAGGTGTGAAATGCGTGATTTTTGCCATCCAGTCATGAATCGCTCTCTACTTATAAATTATACCTAAAGAGTAAGGGGAGGGTTTCGACGGTCTAACACTTCCATTTCTTGCGTTAAAAGATATATTACCCGCTTAATCATGCGCTGATGTGTTTTGCTGGCGAGCGCCGATATGTTGGGCGCTGGTATAATCGATCTATGCCAGAGCGAGAGCGACTCTACCGGGCGGAAGGGATCGTGCTAAGCCGCAGAGATTTTGGCGAGGCGGATCGCTTGTTAACCGTCTTTACCCGAGAGTATGGGAAATTAGAGCAAATCGCGAAGGGTGTTCGCCGGCCGAGATCGCGCAAAGCCGGCCATCTTGAGCTTTTTACACGCGTTCAACTGCTCGCAGCCCGCGGGCGTGAGTTAGATATCCTCACGCAGGTCGAGGCGATAGAAACCTATCCGCAGTTGAGTAAGGATCTTCAGCTTGTGGGCCAGGCTTCCTATATTCTAGAGCTGGTCAAACTTTTTACAGTGCAAGGGGAGGTTAACCATGAGGTCTACCGTCTCCTTGTTGAGACGCTTGAGCGGCTAAACTCGGGTGATCCACCATCCAAAGTCACCCGCTACTTTGAACTCCGCCTTCTGGAATTGGCTGGTTATCGTCCCGAGCTGTTTCGCTGTGGTCATTGCCAGTTGGAGATCAGACCAGAGGCGCAATTCTTCTCCTATATCGATGGCGGCGTTCTCTGCCCGAATTGCGGGCGGGAGCAGAGAGGTATTCGCCCAATAACACTGGCAGCTTTGAAGGTAATGCGGCACTATCAGCGGAACCCTTTTTCGACCGCCTCAACGGCCCGGATTCAAACACAGGTTCATCAAGAGCTGGATCACCTGATGGAGGGCTTTTTTATTTATCTCACTGAACACAAGCTGAATTCACCGCGTTTTCTACGCAGAATTAACCAGAACGCCGTCACAGTCATTGAAGAGGACAAGATCGTGTAAGAGAGGAAAGTATTTTGGCCAATCAATCCAAGACAACGCTGCAGGAAGTAATCTTAAGGCTGCAGGAATTCTGGGCCAACCAAGGATGCATTATTTGGCAGCCTCACCATACCGAGGTTGGCGCCGGCACAATGAACCCGGCCACTTTTTTACGCGTCCTCGGGCCCGAGGATTGGTGGGTTGCATACGTAGAACCATCGATTCGCCCCACAGACAGCCGCTATGGAGAAAATCCAAACCGGTGGGGGCATTACTATCAATTTCAGGTCATCCTTAAACCAGATCCAGGGAATCCGCAAGAGCGGTATCTTGACTCACTCATCGCTTTAGGCATCGACCCGGCCAGACACGATATCCGTTTTGTCGAAGACAATTGGGAGCAGCCAGCGCTCGGAGCCTGGGGGCTGGGCTGGGAAGTCTGGATGGACGGACAGGAAATCACACAATACACGTACTTCCAGCAAGCTGGAGGGAAAACTCTCGACCCGGTCTCGGTGGAAATCACGTATGGCCTTGAGCGGATCGTGTTGGCGCTCCAATCGATTGAGAGCTTCGTTGAAATACAGTGGAACGAACATCTGACTTATGGCGATATCCTCCTTCAACCCGAGCGTGAGTACAGCCGCTACAATTATGTAGTTGCCGACGTCGAACGATTACGAACGATGTACGATGAATTCGAAGCAGAAGCGAACGCATGCCTTGATGCAGGTCTGGTTTACCCCGCCCACGATTACATCTTGAAATGTTCCCATACCTTCAATCTGCTTGATGGGCGCGGGGCGGTCGGCGTGACCGAACGAGCAGCGCTCTTCGGACGCATGCGGGAGCTTGCTCGACGCGTGACCGATCGCTACCTCGAAGAGCGGGAGGAAGCCGGCTTCCCTTGGCAATCCCGTTGGCAGGTTGCACTTCCTGAAACGCCCTCTGTCGAATCAGGCACCGCGCCGTCCAAACCCGCACCATTCCTTCTCGAGATCGGAACAGAGGAACTCCCGGCAAAAGACCTAACATCAGCTCTTTCTCAGCTAGAACAGGGTGCTAGGACGATGCTCGAAGAGAATCGTTTGCATTATCAAAACATCAAGATGCTCGGGACGCCACGTCGGTTGGTGCTCTATGTTGAGGGTCTGGCACCGGCTCAAGAGGAGCGAACAACACTTGAGAAAGGGCCACCTGTTGATCGGGCTTTCGATGCTGATGGGAAACCGACGAAAGCCGCGCAGGGTTTTGCGCGCAGTAAGGGCGTCAGCCTGGACGCGCTTAAGCGACAGGAAATTGATGGGGGTGTCTATGTCGTCGCCGAGGTGCAACAATCGGGTGAACCCGCCGATCAGGTCCTCGGCGAGAAGATCCCTGACCTCATCGGCAGCATACGATTCGAGAAATCGATGCGTTGGAATCAAACCCAATTGGCTTTCTCCAGGCCCATTCGCTGGCTGCTGGCGCTGCACGGTGAACATGTTGTGCCCTGTGAGTACGCTGATTTGTCGACAGGCAGAACCACACGCCTGTTGCGATTCCATGCGGCTGAAAGCACAACGATTCAAGATGCTGCAGATTACTTTAGGATCATGAATGAGAGCGGAATTCTACTGGATGTGGATGAGCGCAGGTGCCGTATCCAGGAGGAGATAGCACGTCTGGCAAATGAAGTGGGTGGCGAAATCGTCGACGACCCCGATCTCTTGGCTGAGGTGACGAATCTTGTTGAAAAACCGACCGCGTTCCGTGGCGCCTTCGATGACGAATTCTTGGAATTACCGCGGGAAGTGCTTATCTCTGTGATGAAGAAACATCAGCGATATTTTCCAATTGAGAAAAATGGAGCATTGCTGCCCTACTTCATCAGTGTGCGCAATGGCGGTGAGGCGCACCTGAATACCGTAGTTATGGGTAACGAGAATGTCATCCGAGCACGTTTCGCCGATGCAGCGTACTTCGTGAAGAAAGATCTCACAGTTCCGCTAGAATCCTATTTACCAAAGCTGAGTACTCTAACCTTCGAATCGAGCCTGGGTTCGATGCTGGATAAAGTCTCGCGCATTGAAAAACTGACGGCTATAGTTGGCGAGATGCTGAGGCTTGATAAAGAAGCGATCCAGGTCGCTCAACGAGCGGCGCATCTCTGCAAAGCGGATCTTGCAACGAAGATGGTGATTGAAATGACAGCGCTTCAAGGCGAAATTGGCCGAGTTTATGCTCTTGAAAGCGGTGAACCTGAGGGAGTCGCCGACGCGATTCGGGACCATTATCTCCCGCGCTCTGCTAATGACCGCCTTCCAGAGACGGATGCGGGGGTTGCAATCGGATTGGCGGATCGCCTCGACACACTCATCGGTCTAATCGCAGCCGGATATAAACCAACGGGGGCGCGGGACCCATTTGCCCTGCGCCGCACTGCGATTGGCCTGGTCCAGGTCTTGATCGGGCGCAATATCTCCATGGACCTGCATGCTGCAATCGACGCCGCTAAGGTAAATTTACCCATCCCAGCGCCGGAAGATAGCGTCAAGGAATGCCTTGAATTCATTACGGCACGGTTACAAGCCCATCTACTTGCAGAGGGGAAGCCGCATGATGCGGTTGAGGCGGTCCTGGCAGAACAGGGCTTTAATCCCACCCGTGCCGCTTGTGCGGTGGAAAGTCTGAAGGCCTGGCGGGAGCGTAAGGATTGGCCGGAGATGTTGCAGTCTTATGCGCGTTGTGCTCGCATAACTCGCGGCGGAGAGGAAATCTTCACCGTCCGCCCGGAAGTGCTTGAAGAGGATGCAGAGAAGGAACTCTTCGCGGCGGTTCTTGGCGCAGAGAGCGTTGATCGAGAGAAGGGATCCATCGACGATTTCTTCACGGTGTTTCAACCGCTTGTTCCAGTCATAACGCATTACTTTGATGAAATTCTCGTCATGGCCGAAGATCCAGAACTTCGTAGCAACCGGTTGGGCACGATCCAACGCGTTGTTAAGTTAGCACATAATGTACTGGATCTCTCCAGATTGGAAGGCTTTTAGCGGATGTCGTCTGAAGTAGGTGAAAGGATTTCAGACCCTCTGTTTCAAAGGGTTTGTGGCGAGAATATTTGAACCTACTAAAAATGAGTCCGGTAAGGATTTTGGGGACTGATATCGATTGAAATGCCATCATTCAATGCAATGAGAACTCGAGGCTGATGAGCGTTATCGACGAAGTAAAAGATCGCATCGATATCGTCGACCTGGTCGGCGAAACGGTAAAGCTGCGGAAGTCCGGTAAGAATTACACGGGCTTTTGTCCATTCCATCCTAATAAACGGACACCCGCGTTTGCTGTCTTTGCGGATAGTGGTACATGGCGGTGTTTCGGCGCATGCAACGAGGGCGGCGACATATTCAGTTTTGTAATGAAGAAAGAGGGCTGGGATTTCTCAGAGACCCTGGCCTATCTCGCCGAACGTGCAGGAGTAGAACTGGTACCACACACACCGGAGCAAGAGGCGGAGGACGAAAGCCGCCAGAGAGTGCATGAACTGCTCGACGCAACAGTCACCTTTTTTCGTCATCAATTATTTTCAACAGCCGCGGGAGAACCCGCCCTAGCCTATCTTCGTGATCGTGGCATGAGTGATGCAACATTGGAGACGTTTGAGATAGGGTATGCGCCCGATTCATGGGACGCGACAGTGAAGCATCTCCTCGAACGGGGTTTCCAAGAACGAGACCTCGTGGATGCAGGAATAGTGTCAGAACGTGAGACGGGGGGCCTTTTCGACCGCTTTAGAAATCGAGTCATGTTCCCGATTCGCGACGTGCGCGGCCGCATGGCGGGTTTTGGTGCGAGGGTGCTTGATCCTGAAGCCGTTCCCAAGTATTTGAACTCACCGCAGACATCAGTCTTTGATAAAGGGCGGCTCCTATATGGTCTGGATAAATCCCGACAGGATATTCGCAAGCTGGATCAGGCGGTTATCGTTGAAGGTTACATGGATGTCATCGGATTGCATCAAGCCGGTTTTCGCAACGCGGTATCTCCAATGGGCACAGCGCTCACAGAGAGCCAACTTCGCTTATTGAAGCGCTATAGCCGGCGGATTGTCTTGGCGTTGGATGCCGATACGGCTGGAAGCCAGGCGACTTTACGCGGCCTGGATGTCGCTCGCGAGACGCTCGATCGGGAAGTCGATCCGGTTTTTAATGCCCGGGGTTTGGTCCGTCACGAAGGCCGTCTGGATGCGGATCTGCGGATTGTCACCCTACCGGAAGATTTGGATCCGGACGAGGTCGTTTTAGGTAATCCGCAAGCTTGGACGGATTTGCTTGATGGCGCAAAGACGATCGTGAATTACGTCCTCGATATTGCCACTGCAGCGCGCGATATTGAAGATCCCAAAGCGAAAGCAGAGATCGCCCGCCAAGTGCTGCCATTGATTGAAGATGTTGCCGATCCTGTCGAGCGGGAAGTGTATCGACAAAACCTCGCTCGACGGTTGAAAGTGGACGAGCGTGCATTGCTCCAGTGGCGAAAAACAAAATCCCGACGCAGCCAGCGTGCACCTCAGGCCGTGAGTGAAGTAGAGGAGAAACCCACTGTTATTTCTCCTTCTGGTGCGGTGGAAAGCTTTTGCCTGGCTGTCCTGTTAGGTCACCCCGAACTGCTTTATCGGGTAGACCGGGAATTCCAGGCGTTGGAGATCGAACGTTCATCGAATCAGGATTTTTCAAGCACCGAGTACAAGATGATTTTTAAGGTCATTCGCTCTGCAATCGGCCAGCATGAAGAAGAGCCGGTTGAATACTGGCATAATAATCTTGAGCCGCAACTGTTTACAATCGCCGAGACGGTGATGGATGAGTTTGGTAATATAGATATCCTTAAACAGAAGGTCATAGACGAAGTGATTGCTAATTTCTTTCGTTTACGCAAGCGATGGCTAGAATCAGAACTCACCCATATTCGCTTCCAGCTCGAAGCCTTGCAGGAGCAGTCACCCTCAGATGGTGAGGACAAGCGTGAACAAATTTGGCAGCTTACACGAGAGGTCCAGCGCTTGGCAGATATTGGGAGGCGATTGGATCAGGTGCTTTCACGTCAAGGCGGACCGATTTCAACTGCAGCCATCCTTTAGAGGTTATACCGAGTGACGAAAAAGAAGAAAGTGATACAGGAAGAAGTACTTTCATCTCCAGAAGTGTCTGATGAGGTTCTTCAAGAGGATAGGAAGGACCCTGTTGACGTCGTTGATGGGGAGGCAATTGCCATAGAACCTGATTTGAAGGAAGAGGAAGTATCGGATGTAAAGAGTGCAGAGGAAGAACAGGCGCTTGAACGAATATCACTTACTCTGGAACTCAGCGATGATCCTGTAAGGCTATACCTGAAGGAAATTGGTCGTGTAGACCTACTGAACACAGACCAGGAATTATGGCTCGCAGTGCGGATGAACGCCGTGCGGCAGCTGGAGATATTAAGGTCCGGTCGGGCGGCGCGAGGGAAACAAGATGACGAATTGATCGCCGTCTATTTAACCCTCTACGATGATATGAGGACGGCGTGGAAACGCGTAAAGGAAGATGCACAGCGGATGAAGCAAACGCAGCCGGATCTCCATCTCATCCTCGAGGAGGCGCGTCAATTACGACAGACATGGGCATCAGATTCGGTTTCGTACATCCGTGCATGGCTGAGCACTGATATGTGGGGAACGGATCCAGCCTGGGAACTGGTGGCTCTCAACGCATTAACGATATTCTTAGCTTTTTATATATTCCCGCCTGACTGCCAATCTCGAATGGTTGAGCGATTTGCGCAGGGTAAAAAACTACCCATCAAACGCATTTTTAAAAATTGGCTTCCTGATCCGGATGATCTGCGCGAGGACTTGGGCCAAATAAAGAACCTGGCGGAAGAAGCGCAGGCCGCGCTTATACGCGCCAACCTTCGCCTGGTTGTGAGTGTGGCGAAGCGTTATATGGGACGGGGGATTGCTTTCCTGGACCTCATTCAGGAGGGCAATATCGGACTCCTTCGGGCTGTTGAGAAATTCGATCCAGCGAAGGGCTATAAATTTAGCACGTACGCAACGTGGTGGATCCGGCAGGCGATCAGCAGAGCGATCGCGGATCAAGCGCGCACGATTCGCATCCCGGTGCATATGGTTGAGACCATCAATCGACTGGTTCGTATTCAACGCAAGATGACTCAGGAACTTGGCAGGGATCCAAGTTCGGAGGAGCTCGCGCTGAAGATGGATCTCTTGGAACCTGAAGAGGAAATCCTGATCAATGCAACATTGGCGGATGGCGGTCTGATGGATCCTGCCCTCGAGCGCAAGTGGAAGAGGGCTGCCGCCAAAGTCCGACGGATTATCCGTATTGCCCAGGAGCCGATGTCGCTGGAAACCCCAGTGGGAACAGAGGAGACCAGTCAACTCGGTGACTTTATTGAGGATGAGTCAATGCCTGAGCCGGTAGATGCGGCAGCGCGAGAATTATTGAAGGAGCAAGTGCAGAATGCGCTGTCGGTACTTACCGAACGCGAACGCCAGGTGCTCGAGATGCGCTTTGGATTGAGCGATGGCAAGGATTACACATTGGAAGAAGTTGGGAGACACTTCCAGGTGACGCGCGAGCGGATACGACAGATCGAGGCCAAGGCGCTGCGCAAGCTGCGGCATCCAACGCGCAGCCGCCACCTGCGAGATTATCTCTCCTGAAGCTTAATTCTGGATTGTCTATTCTTTATCAACGGGACAGTCGAAAAGCCGCAATGCTCCGGAGTTCGCCCGACCATGAATGCCCGGTTTCATAACCTAGCCCCATCGTTCTGACATCGAGAGGGAGTCAACACCCTTGAGCCCTGAGCCCGTTGGTTTACCGCCGGGCGTATTGCGTTGATGAGTAAGTGGGCAAAAGAGATAGATTGTGCTATTTGTCACAAAGTTTGATGCCAGATTTCCTTGGATACCTAATCAGGTTTGTTCCGTTTATGCCCTTGTGCTAAAATGTGCATGTTGTGCTGTTTTGGATATGCTTGAGCTGGTAACAAATTCGTTTTCTCCGAGGGCTGGATGCCTGCTGAATATCTCCCCATCGTTGTACTTATCGTCATGGCTACCGGCTTGGCTTTTTTAGTTGTCATCCTCGGCCATCTCTTTGGACCACGAAAACCAAACACGGTAAAAGGAGAACCCTACGAATCAGGAATGCGGCCCTACGGGCCAGGTCGACGACGCGTCTCGGTCGCTTTTTACCTGATTGCGGTCCTTTTTATTCTCTTCGATATTGAAATTGTATTCCTTCTTCCTTGGGCAGTAGTGCTCCGCGAAATCAAGATGGTTGGTTTGATCGAGATGGCTGTTTTCATGCTGGTACTGTTGGTTGGATTGATCTACGCTTGGAAAATAGGAGCATTGGAATGGGAATAGAGACCAAGCTAGGTAATCTAGGTTTTGTTACGACCACGCTCGAGAAAGTAGTGAACTGGAGTCGAGTGCGGGCGATGTGGCCGGTATTATTTGGTTTAGCATGCTGTGCGATCGAGATGATGGTTGCCCAATCTTCGGATTATGATATGAGCCGTTTTGGTATGGAATTGATGCGCGCTAGTCCAAGGCAAAGCGATCTGATGATCGTTGCTGGAAGGGTCACACGCAAAATGGCCCCTGTTCTACGGCGGATCTATGACCAAATGCCAGATCCAAAGTATGTCGTTGCCATGGGTGACTGCTGCTCGTGCGGCGGAATTTTCAATAATTACGCTGTTGTTCCCGGCGTGGATGAGATCGTCCCGGTTGATGTTTATGTCGCCGGATGCCCACCTCGCCCGGAAGCATTGATTCACGGCATTCTGACTCTTTACGACAAGGTTGAGAAGCAAAAGGTTAAGGATTGGGCTTGATTGTCGGTGATGTTCACCGATCGAAGAGCTGCTCTGCTTGGACACTCGTTTATTCGTGCCTGTCCGAACCGGTACCGATCAAACTGAGGTGGTTTGCGAATGACTGTCGTTGACAAAGCTGTAGCGAAATTGAAGCGGGAGCTTGGTGAAAGTTTCCTGAGCGTTGAGGAATTCCGGGGACAGACTGCGGTGACTCTGGACCGCGAAGCTATCGTAAACGCTTGCCAGATCTTGCGAGATGACCCGGATCTGGATTTCAATTTTCTCGCCGCGCTTACGGCTGTGGATTACTGGCCTTCCGAACCTCGCTTTAAAATTGTCTACCAACTTTATAGTTTGGCGAATAAAGAATTTATCGGCCTTCGTGCCCAACTGAGTAATGAATCCCCCGAGATCTCAACGATAGAAAGCATCTACCCGAATGCGAATTGGCACGAGCGCGAAGTTTTCGATATGTTCGGTGTGACCTTCAAGAATCATTCGGATCAACGGCGCATCATCATGCCCTATGACTGGGAAGGACATCCTCTGCGGAAAGATTACCCGCTTGGATACGAGGAGGTCCAGTTCACCTTTAATTTCGACGAGATTGATAAGCGCAAACCTTATGCGAAAAAATAGAGAGGAACCCTCAACACGAGGATCGCAGGAATGTTAGAAGAGGTCGTAGAAATCACAGTAGACGAACTCCGGCATCTGGTCTCAGACCGGGCGTTAGAAGGCGAAACCATGCTGCTGAACATGGGACCGCAACACCCCAGCACGCATGGGGTATTGCGGCTCCTTTTAGAGCTCGATGGCGAGCGGGTCGTCAGCTGTATCCCTGATATCGGGTTTTTGCATTCAGGGATTGAAAAGAATATCGAAGCCAAGGCGTATGAGAAGGCTTTGGTGATGACCGATCGCATGGATTACCTCAACAACCTGGGCAATAATCTGTGCTACTGCCTGGCGGTTGAAAAACTAGTCGATCTTGATGTACCTGAAAGGGCTATGGCGATCCGAGTGTTGCTCGTCGAACTGCAGCGTATCGCCTCACACCTCGTGTTCCTGGCGACTCATGGTCTCGATACGGGAGCGATGTCAGTCTTTCTATACTGCTTCCGCGAACGCGAGGTCATCCTCGACATTTTCGAATTGTGTTCCGGAGCGAGGATGATGACATCCTTTATCAGACCAGGAGGTTTATGGCGGGATGTCCCCGAGGAGTTCGAAGAGACCGTACGGTCTTTCATTGAATATTTCCCGGGCCGGATTAAGCAGTATGAAGACCTCTTAACTAAGAATCCGATATATACCCATAGGACGAAGGGAATCGGCGCCATCTCTAGCGAAGAGGCGCTTAAGTGGGGATTGTCAGGACCACAATTGCGGGCGACAGGATTGGCGTGGGATTTGAGAAAATCGAATCCTTACAGTGGCTATGAACGCTATGATTTTGACATTCCTGTCGGGGTAAACGGAGATACGTACGATCGTTATACCGTCCGTATCGGCGAGATGCGCCAGTCGCTGCGAATTGTCGAACAGGTTCTGGATACGCTTCCGGGTGGACCTGTTCGCAGTGACAATCGAAAGTTCGTGCCACCGCCGCGGTCGGAATTGAGCCACAGCATGGAAGCAGTTATTCATCATTTCAAATTATGGACGGAGGGTTTTTCCGCACCCAAAGGATCTGTTTACGTGGCTATTGAATCTGCGCGCGGGGAATTGGGTTGTTACCTTGAAGGTGACGGCGGACCGAAACCCTACCGGGCGCATTTCCGAACGCCGAGTTTCGCGACACTGCAAACGCTGCCGATACTCTGTAAGGATCACCTTGTTGCGGATATCGTTGCGATCATCAGCAGTCTCGATCCTGTGTTAGGTGATTCGGATCGGTAAAAGATTGATCCAAAATGAAAGGCTCAACTATCCTGCACATCTGAAGACATGCAATTTGCATGGCAGGATTAGAGGAGCAGGCACCATGAGTAAAGCCATCGCTAATCAGGAGCTCGTGCCTTGCTGCTAGAAAAGTATCCTAAAGAGATCGATCGAATTCTCAACAAATTCCCGCCAGAGCGGAAGCGCGCAG
>CAYLOO010000026.1:4124-30888 GCA_964385355.1 uncultured Anaerolineaceae bacterium | reverse complement strand
TCGCCCCCGGACCCGTTCTAAAGCCGGACGGTTTGCCCGATGCGCGCTGGCAGGAGCTCGGAGACGCGCTGCCTCTACAACGCCCCGGAAACCCATCCGATGTCTCCCGGGGGGTGATCTTCCTGCTCGAAAACGACTTCATCACTGGCGAAACGCTTGTTATAGATGGGGGCAACCGGCTCGTCTAGCCATCTGTTGCATTCCATTCTCGCGAAAAGAGAGACCCCGTCATCTCCGAAAGAGCCGCATACGAATTAGAGCCTCGTCCCAGGGATTTCTCACCCCTTTCAGGGGTTCGAAATGACACGCTTTCAAATGACTCTCCCCCGTTTGTCATGCTGAGCGGAGCAAAGCATCTCGTTCTTCGAATTGACAGGTCCTTCTCTCCAATAACGAGATTCTTCGTCGCTCTGCTCCATAGAATGACATAGTCCGTGAACCTGTCATTTCAAGTGAGTCGTGGAACGGCGACCGAGAAAGCCAAATAATGTCTCTTGAGATACGCAATCGGCTATACCAATACCACCCAAGGCGATAACTCTCTAGAAATACGCATGGGACCCTCACACACGCTTCTCAACCTGATTCGAATTTCGGACTGACGAGCGGTACAATGATTTATCCGACATAAGCACACCCGTGGGAGTTTATCCCTCGTATGCACCGCGCAGGCATTCGAGCCGGGGATAGTGTCAATTCAGCCGCCACTGCTAGGATCGCAGGAGGGAAGTGCATTGACAATAAATCAGCCGATACATGACCTTTATATCCGCGAACTCACAGCGGAAGAAACCGATGGATTGACGAAATTCCACGTGCTGAGTGATGAGGATCACCTCCTGCGGCGCTTTGGTCAGGTGCAGGTGATTCGCAAATCACCAGGACGGAGCGAGATTTTATACCTGCGGGAAGTGGCGGACGAGGTGTGGGCTCTTATAGAAGGACACGTAGAATTCGCCTGGCATGATCTGCGGCAGGATTCGCCGTCACAAGGTCTCTGGCACCACCTTCACACCGAGAATCCGACGCTCGTCCTGGCGCCATTCGGCGTGGCTTTCGGCTGCCGCGCTCTGGAAGAGCCGGTTTTGCTCATTCGCCTGAGCACACACACCGAGGGGGAACACTCTGGGGATCGAGAGATGCCCTGGGAATTTGAAGCATGAGCCGATCGAAAGAATATCTGAAATTGTTCCTGCATCTAAGCCGCCCGCATTTTCTCCTGGGTGGATTTTTGCTTTACGGTTTGGGCACCGCAATCGCCACTTACCTGGGAAGGCCCATTGACTGGAATCTCTACATTCTCGGTCAGTTACTCGTTACTTCCATCCAAATGATGGCTCAGGCCATGGATGCATTCTTCGATAGCGCTCCAACTCGAGAAGTTTCCTTCCAGTCTCTCTTCAGTGGAGATCGGAAAGCGCTCGATCCAGAGCATTTACCGTTTACGGCTGCATTGATGACCACTATCGTCTCGCTGACGATCTCGGCTACGCTTGCTGCTCTCCTCCTGATTGTGAAGAATATTAGTTTTCTTCCATGGGCATTCGTGCTGATGGGCTTCTTCGCCGCCTTCGTATACAACACTCCACCCGTGAGGCTGATCACTAGAGGGGTTGGTGAAATTATCGCCACAATCGTTGTCGCTAGTTTTGTACCCATTTTCTCGTTTACACTGCAAACCGGTGAACTTCACCGGCTACTCCCCATGAGCACGATCCCATTGGCAGCGCTGCTTTTCGCAGTGTTTATCGCATCTGAATTCCCCGATTATGCCTCTGACCTGAAGCGAGACCGGAAAACGCTGATGGTTCGGCTCGGGTGGGAAACTGCCATGAGGCTTCATAATCTAGCCATCCTTTTCGCGATCCTAAGCTTCTTAACTGCCTACGTCCTGGGCTTGCCTGACCGTGTGGCGCTTGGCGCATTGATCTCTTTTCCCCTGGCGATCGCCCAGATCTGGCAATTGAATCGCATCAAAGCAGGGCTTCCTCCACGCTGGCGCACATTCACATTCAGCGCGCTTTCCTTATTCGCGTTGACAACCTACCTGGAACTGATGGGATACATCTTTAGCTGACATGCCTGAATTCTTACATCTCATTTCACCGTCTGATGCGCTAGAAAAGATACTCGATGCCTTGCCCCAATCTTGGGCTGCAGGCATTGAGGTTGTTCCAACAAGCGAGGCGCACGGGCGGGTCCTGGCCGAGCGTGTTACTGCTCCCCACCCCTTGCCCCCATTTCCACGATCGACAGTGGATGGCTACGCCGTCCAGGCAAAGGACACATTCGGCGCGTCAGGTTCCCTGCCGGCCTATCTGCGCTTGATTGGTGAAATCCTGATGGGAAAAACCCCTACTCTTGAAGTGCGCCCCGGACAGGCCGCGCAGGTGCACACTGGCGGGGCGATCCCTGCTGGCGCAGATGCTGTAGTGATGCTCGAGGATACCCAGTTGATCCGCAGCAGCGAAATTGAGGTTCACCACGCAGCAGGAGTCGGACAAAACATCCTCCTCGAGGGTGAGGATGTTCAGCAAGGTGATCTTGTCCTCGAACCTGGAACCGTTCTTCGCCCGCAGGAGATTGGCGGATTGATGGCGCTCGGCATGACATCGGCTTCGGTTGCCGTCTCTCCCCGTGTGGGGATTCTCTCGTCAGGAGATGAAGTCGTCCCTCCCGAAATGAAACCAGGACCCGCACAGGTTCGCGATATCAACTCACACACCCTTTCAGCAATCACCGCTCGGCTTGGTGGAAGACCTATTCTCAGGGGGATCGTACCGGACAAACACGATGCACTCTTCGAGGTTTTAAAGCAATCACACCAAGAGGATGACCTGATCGTCATCACCGCCGGGTCGTCTGTTAGCGCCCGGGACATCACAGGGGATGTCATCCAATCGCTCGGAGAACCCGGTGTACTCGTGCATGGGATATCGATCAAACCCGGCAAACCGACAATCCTCGCCATCGCAGATGACATCCCCATAATCGGTTTACCGGGGAATCCCGTTAGCGCCCTGGTCGTGGGAACATTAATCCTCGCCCCTCTCATCCGGCGCTTCCTGGGTGTTCATCAAGTTCTGCCCGCACCTAAGGTTGCGGCTAGATTGAGCGTCAATGTCGTTTCGCAAGCGGGTCGTGAGGATTACCTACCCGTTCGGCTTAAGGAGTCGGAAGAGGGAATCATCGCCGAACCGGTTTTTGGGAGATCAAACCTGATCTTCACCCTTGTCCGCGCCGATGGCTTGATTCAAATTCCGCCCGACGCAACCGGGTTGAGTGCTGGCACCGAGGTTTTGGTCAACCTCTTCTGATCGGAAATGTGGCGAATAAAAGACCGGAGGGAAGCATTGATGGCAGATAACCGTCAACGATCCGTGTTTTTACAGGACGTCCCACTACAAGAGGCACACTCCCGTTTTGAGCAGGCCCTGCGGGAAGCCGACCTGTGGGAGCCGCTCGAGTCCGAGAGTATCCCTCTGGACCAGGCACTCGGAAGGATCAGCGCTGAGCCAATCTGGGCGCAGATATCCTCGCCACATTACCATGCCGCCGCCATGGATGGGTACGCTCTGCGGGCTGCGGAGACCGAGGGTGCGAGTGACCGGAATCCGGTGGAGCTGCTTGTGGGTCCACAGGCACAATATGTTGATACAGGTGATCCGTTACCCGAGTGGGCAAACACTATAATCCCGATTGAAGACCTCGAAGTACTCAGCGAAACTCCAAAGCCGCAAGAGAAATCGATCCGGCTCATGGCTCCTACATCACCATGGTCAAATGTGCGCCTTTTAGGGGAGGATATGGTCGCCACCGAGCTAGTCCTATCTTCCGGGCATGAACTTCGGCCCGTCGACATCGGCGCCATCGCTGCCAGCGGTTACGATCGCGTCCAAGTTTGGCGAAAACCGCGCGTAGCCATCATCCCCACAGGAACTGAGTTGCGAGCGATGGGGCGGCCTGTGAAGGCTGGCGAGATCATAGAATTCAATTCACTCGTCCTCGCCTCGCAAGTCGAGAGTTGGGGAGGACTCCCTGACCGGTTGCCCATCGTTCATGATGAACTCGAACGAATTATTGATGCTGCAGCAAATGCAGCCATAGACCATGACCTGGTCTTGATAATCGCGGGTTCGTCAGCAGGCACAGAGGATTTCACGGCTGATGTCGTCGAGTCGCTCGGCACCCTGCTCGTTCATGGGATCGCCGTTCGACCCGGCCATCCTGTTATCCTGGGAATGATCGAGAAGTCATCGCAGGGTGGCCCCTCTCGTGTTGATAAATCTATTCCTATTATCGGTGTTCCGGGCTATCCCGTATCGGCTGCTTTAACAGGGGAGATTTTCGTTAAACCACTCCTTGGCCATTGGCTCAGCAAACAAGAAATCCAACCCGAAATACTAACTGCAAAGCTCGCCCGAAAAGTCCACTCACGAGCCGGCGATTTGGAATACCTGCGCGTCACCGTTGGTCAGGTCGGTGAGCGATGGATCGCATCACCCTTGCCCCGAGGAGCAGGCGTGATCACATCCCTTGTGCGCGCGGATGGGATTGTCGAGATCCCGGCAGGTGTTCAGGGGATCCAAGCCGGCGAAATCGTCCCGGTCCGTCTCTATAGATCGAGACAGGAACTCGAACGCACAATTCTCGCTTTAGGTTCCCACGATCTCACGCTGGATCTTCTCGCCCAGTTTCTCTCCCTGCGCGGCTCACGCCTTAGCTCCGGAAACCTAGGCAGCCTGGGGGGTCTGATTGCCTTGCAGCGAGGCGAAGCTCATTTAGCGGGCAGCCACCTGCTTGATCCCGAGACAGGTGAATTCAACTTACCCTACATCGAGCGGTATTTACCGGAGGTACCCGTCGTGGTCGTCCGCCTGGTCGGGCGTGAACAGGGCCTCATCCTGGCCCCGGGTAATCCAAAAACAATCACTGGTTTGAAAGATATAGCGCGCGCAGACCTTGCCTACGTCAACCGCCAACGCGGAGCCGGCACCCGCATTCTGCTTGACTACCAATTGGAGCAACTGGGGATTGAACCCGCTTCTGTCCGCGGATACCAACACGAGGAATATACCCATTTGGCTATTGCCGCTGCGGTTGCTTCCGGCCGTGCAGACTGCGGCTTAGCGATCCACGCTGCCGCTGCCGCGCTCAAACTCGATTTCCTGCCACTCTATCAGGAACGTTACGATCTCATCATCCCAAAGGAGCACCACGAGAGCGCCAGACTAATACCCCTGCTCCAATTACTCGGCGACACCGAATTCCAAGAGACAGTCGCCTCCCTCCCGGGTTACTCAACCGATTCGATGGGGGAAGTTATCGCCATTATTGAATAGTACTCAACCTTGGTGGATGGGATGGAATTTCATACTGAACCAAAGTGCAGCGGTGGCACAGATTCTCGTTGTTTCCAAAAAGGGGCAATCATATGTGAAGATGGAGATTCTTCGTCGCGGAGTTTATCCTGCGAAGTCCCCGACCGAAGGGAGTGGGAAGCGAAGCCGAAGGGATCCTCAGCATGAGCTCATCTCATCTTAATCAGGAAGACTTACAATTAGCTGGTCGATGCGCTTTGACAAGAAAGCCGTCCGAACAATAACTTTGGAGGTCTCAGAATATGTCCATCCCAAAAATAGGTAAAGCAGCTCCGAACTTTGAAGTCCTTGACGATAAGGGCGAGACGATCCATCTCTCTGATTATCTCGGCAGGGAAGTTGTACTATATTTCTATCCTAAGGCTGATACGCCTGGCTGCACGAAAGAGGCTTGCGCATTCCGCGATGACTACAGCGCCTACTCAAATCGGGGCGTTGTCATCCTGGGCGTGAGCCCTGACACGGTAAAAAAGCAGGCGAAATTCAAACAGAAATTTCAACTGCCATTCACCCTGCTAGCTGATGATGACCACAAGATCAGCGAGACCTACGGTGTATGGGGACCCAAGAAATTTGCGGGTAAGGAGTATGAGGGCGTACACAGGACGACATTCTTAATCGATGCGGAGGGGAAGATCAAACAAGTCTTCGAGAAAGTCAAACCCGCAGAACACAGCAAGGAGATCCTGGAAGCATTTGAAAAAGATGCGACTTGATGATTTTCTCACCCCTTCTGAGTAAAAATAAGTGGTTCTGATGTCTTGCATTCGACAAAAGAAGCCCATCTGTCATCCTTCAATTCTTGCGGGACGTGACCAATGGACTATGGAATATTTATCTTGCCAGATTCTATAATTTAACGGTCGTCACATGGCTTATTTGCCAATGTCTCGACTGCCCCCAGGCTTGCCCCCCTCAGGTCTGGGGGTGTTTCTTTAAACTTGTATTTCCTTCTACAACAGCCCAAATTATCCACAATTCCTGGACTTCTTCCCCCTGCATTAATCTCATGAGCAGGGGAGGACGATGTGTGTATAAATCTTTAGCTAGCAAGAGGAATGAGTCGTTGGGTAACTCTATCGCAAAGCGAGAAATTTGCTATGTTTTCCAACTAGATCGCAACCTTGTCCTCTAAAAAATATTCCTTTTTGAAAAAGGGGCGGTGAGAAAACGGAACGAATATTTCCATTTCGGCATATACGAGATGCGGATTCCAGACTTATCATTCGCTAGGATTTTTTCCACAAGCCAGGGGGCAACATCCTCAACACGGTTGGCAATGATATTGAAAATGCGCTTCGCCTTCTCAAAATCCTCTGGGCGATCCTCATAATGTGCCGTGAGAAAAGATGTTACGACCATTCCCGGACTCAGCGACCCCACAATAATGGAACTGTCTTTTGTCTCTTGCACTAACCCTCTTGTAAAGTAATTCACACCGCATTTCGTCATCCCGTACGTGACAAGCCCTTCGATCATACGCCCATCAGCCCCCAAACCTTCCATGTTGTAAATGCTTCCAAAGCCTTGATCGAACATGCCTCTGACGGCAATCTGTGATCCAAATATCACACCTAAGATATTCGTTTCGACAACCTCTTGCACTTTTTCCGGCGCAAGCTCCCATATCATCATCTGCGGTCCACTAAGCCCCGCATTGTTTATCCAGATATCAATCTTTCCAAATCGGGCCATTGCCTCATCCCATAGGACCTGTAATTGCCCGGGGTCTCTTACATCGCAAGGATGACCGAACACCCGATTTTCCGGATACATCGATTGGAGTTCTTCAACAGCGTAAGCAACTCCCTCACGACTCCGGCCGCTAACCATAACCGCGCAATCTCGAGCCAGGAACAATTCTGCTAGGCCAAAACCAATCCCGCGCGTACTTCCGGTAATCACAATACTTTTCATTATTTAGTGCCTCCGACACAGGTAGTTTCTGGATCATATGGAACGAAAAGATGGAATGAGTGGACCGACACAAAGGATGGAACAATTGTCATAGAATTAATTGAAATTTAACAAGTACCGTCAACGAATCCCTCGCAGCCTCACATGAAGGCTCCGAGAAGCCAACGCAGTTGGGAATGGCCAAACTTGCCAACCTATCCAAGTTTTTTCCCAGGGGCACATCCAGAGATTTTCAAGGTGAGTGGTTAGGTGCTGCCACTCCCTCCGATACAAACCAGGGCTCCCAAAACTTGCTCAAGTGAAGGTTGCTCTGGTTCTTCCTTAAAATGCGCGAGGCGACGAAAAATCTCGCCCGCAGCCTCATGGAAACCCGCGGGCACTCCTGCCCCCGAGAATGTCGTTGCTATCTCATCCATCTCTCCAGTAAACCGCCATGCCTTCACCGTCGCTCGCTTGACCCTGCGCGCCGTCTGATCCGCAAAATCCGATCCATTCCGAGACCATTGTCTCTCCAAATCCTTTCGAATCCCTAGCTCTTCAGCAGCAGCGAGAATCGCGCAAAGCAAGGCTGTTGTTCCCTTAGTGTAAGCTGCGTAGCACATCTTGAGCGCAGATGCTTTTCCGATTTCCTTGCCGATAATGCACGTCTCGAGAGGTCCTTCGGAGAAACATTCGGTCACTTGCTCAGCATGCTCGCCGGAGAGGTAGAGCCACGTCCTGCCCGGTTCCCATGCTGGTCCGCCGATGATGCCGCCATCTATGAACATTACTCCTGCTTCATCCATCATCCGGTCGATTCGTTTCGCCCGCTGCGGCGATATCGCATTGGCATCCAGATAGAACCCATCGAAGGATGCTTCCAAGGTTTGTCTCGCCACTTCCTCTGCAGCATGAGGCGGACATACACAGACGATCACAGAGCAGGTTTCGCAAAGCTCGTTCAAGGATTGAATCTCAATAAGATTGTGTTCCTCGGCTCGCGCTTGTGTTTGTGCGCTTCGCCCTGCAGATGCCCAATAGACCGTGTGCCCTGAATTTTGAGCTGTGGCAGCCAGGGAGATTCCCATCGCACCGGGGTGCAGAAAACCAATATTCAACTCCGTCATATACCCTCTCTTTTCCCTGTTCCATACTTTGGGGGCATCCTTGCGTTTTACCGGGGCTGGTTAGAGCCCGAAGAATAGAAGGCTCAATCTACCATTCTCCCCATGATCACGGTGTCCGCATAATCATCCTCTGCAAATTTGATATCGCGTGGAGCCCTGCCTTCGATTGCGAAGCCATTGCGATGGTAGAGAGCTATGGCAGCCTCACTCGTTGAGAACACAAATAGACCAAGCTTCTCGATTCCCTTATTCACTTCTGCCCAGCGAACGATAGCACCCATAAGCGCATTTCCGATCCCATGTCTGCGCCACTCCGATTGTACCCAAACCGAATCCACATCGCCAAAGTGCGCGGTGCGTTGAAGTCCACCTGCCTTAACGCGCGCCATTCCTACGATCAGCCCATTAACCTCGGCAACAACACGAAGGCAATCTGGGCGTTTTATCTCATTAGCGATGGCCTTTCGCTCATCTTCCTCGGTGCGTTGCATTTCTTCTAATAGGAGCAAAGTATATCGACCCTCGGCTAACACTGACCTGTAAAGGTCCAAAATAGCTGCTGCATCATTCTCAGATGCAGTTCGAATAAATAATTGCTCCCCCTGTTCTAAAGTTAGCTCTCGTTGTTTGATTTCACCCATATTGGTTAACCTACCTTAATTGTTCTAATTCCCATTCTTCATACCAAACGAAGAAGAACGAGCAGCAACTTGTATGAACTCCCTTGAATTGAATATTTATATTAGGACTAATTTATCGGTGATACGCTGCGTTTCGATACCGACCCATCAAGAAGAACCCGCAAGAGGAATGACATAAAAGAGAATGGCAAAAAAGTGAAACGCGCTTCCCGCCAGCACGAAAATATGCCAGATTGCGTGGTGATATGGCAGTCGACGCCAAACATAGAAAACAATCCCTACCGTGTAGGACAGTCCTCCCATAAGCAGAAGGAGAAGACCCCCCGGGGCTATAGCAACGAGCAATGGTTTCGTCGCCAAGACCACTACCCACCCCATGCCAACATATAATGCTAAAGATATTAGCGGCCACTTGCGAAGTTTTGTTACTTGAAAAATAATCCCAATGATTGCTAACCCCCAGACTACGCTAAAGAGAGTCCAGCCCCAAGCGCCGCGCAGGCTCACAAGAGTGAATGGCGTATAGGTTCCCGCGATAAGAAGAAAAATGGCCGAATGATCAATTGTCTGGAGTATGCTCTTTACGCGCGGAAGCTGGATACTGTGATAAAGAGTGGATGCAGCATACATCAGGATCAATGTTGCGCCATAAATACTGCTGCTGACAATGTGCCAGGCGTTTCCCAATACACTGGCGAATGCCGTAAGTACGGCTAATCCGCCAATTGAAAGGAGCACTCCAACGCCGTGTGTCACACTGTTGGCGATTTCCTCACCGATGCTGTAGCGGGGTTCGCTATAGGATGTCATATTCATTATTCTAACGCATTCTCGGCTCTTGAGTTGGAGAACTTGGATAGGATTATGCCAATTCGTACTTATCCCTGAAAATCACGGTCTGAAAGGGCACGGATAATTCGGCTAAGCATTCAGTCGCTTGAAGGGAGAAGGACTGTATACGAGTCGAACGCCTCCCCGTCCACACCGTATGCCATCATATCGATGCGATCGGGGAAAAGTTCCAGGATCACAAAGTGCGACGTGGCCGTGAAGAATTCACTTTCTTCTCTCGTGTCCTGCTTACCATAGAGTTTATTAGACCCTCCACCCGAAACGATGTATGTTATGCCATTCAATTCCAGCCGTTCATAATTGTGGTCATGACCGGATAGCACCAAGGCAACATTGGCTTCCTCAAATAGTGGAACCCAGGCTTGTCGGATGGGTATCCCGTCATCAGGATGATAACCACTCGTGAATGGAGGGATATGGAAGACCACGATATTCGTTGTCGATGTGCTTCCTCCCAACTTTTCCTGGAGCCAGGCGTTTTGCTCCTCTCTCAATTCTGCAGAATAAAATTGCTGGCTATTGAGAAAGATAAATTGGTAATTGCCGAGCGTAAATGCATACCATTCCCGTTGTCCCAACATTCCGCCGAAATCATCCCCCCCGTAACTATTCTCCATAGAAGGAAATGCTGCGTAGTAGAAGGGCCGATCCCGCCAATAGGTATCTTCATATGACTCGTGATTGCCGAAGACCGGGTAAATGGGCGCTGCGTGGAGCAGGTCAGCCAGTGGTTGATAGAATTTCCTGATAAAAGCTTGCGGAGGGGAAGGATCCTCATAAACATTGTAAACAAGATCACCCGTGTGAATGACCAATTCAGGGTGATGGGATGCCATCTCTTCAGCAAGTTGATAGGTTACCTCTTCTCCAAAGCCCGAATCTCCGATGACACCTATACGGATAGGCCAATCGTTTTCCTGCGGCAATCGGATCGTTATTGGCTCCCAAACCCCATCTGCAAAGGAAGGGGGGTGGTGGACACCATCATCATCAGAAACACCTACCCACGCCTCATACAACGCTCCGGGCTCCAGACCACTCACATTGACAAGGTGTGTGTCTGTTGCTGCGGTAAACGTGATCCACTGAGCCTGGTCTGGTGGATTGCCATATAGCGAGTAATATACTGCGCCTTCCGCCGGCGACTCCAACATGAAGTAAAGATCTACTGCTGTTTCTGAGAGATGCTGGATTGTGAGCGGGATAGCGTAAGCGCCGAGGGTTGTTGAAGAATCATAGCTAGGAGGCGGCATCGTCTCCTCAAGTGTAGGTGCCACCGTTGGCGTTAGTAGGGGGGGTGTTATTACCGGCGTTGATGTCCCTGGCAGCTCTTTTGTAGGTAATAGTTTAGGATGTTCATTCTTCACCGATCCCCCGTCTCGAGAACAGCCCGTTAACATTCCAAGTAAAATAACACCGACGATAATAAGGATCGTTCGGAGCTGGATGGACAGCGGCGTTAAGATCGTTTCTTTGCGGCTTGCCAAAGCTCCTCCAATTCATCGATCGTTAGATCGGAGAGCTTACGCTCTTCCACACGCGCTTGTTTTTCGACATCGGAAAATCTTCGCCTGAAGCGACGATTAGCTTCTCGCAATGCGGCTTCCGGATCAACCCCTCTCCATCGAGCGTAATTAACGACAGCAAACAATAAATCCCCAACTTCCGAAGCTACATGTTCATTTTCAGAAGCTTCTTGAACCTCGACGAGCTCCTCCTCGAGCTTATCCAGCACGCCATCGAGGTTAGGCCAATCGAATCCCACTCTGGCGACTCTCGCTTGAATCTCTTCCGCTTGCGTGAGCGCAGGCAGGTCAATTGGAACACCATCAAGGATGCCTTTCCCGGAGCCATCATTCTCACGCTCGGCTTCCTTAAGCGCCTCCCAGTTGAGCAACACCTGGTCGACATCCTCAACATCCAGGTCAGCAAAGACATGTGGATGACGACGAATGATTTTCGATTGAATGCTGGCGATCACATTGGATGCTGTGAAGAAACCCTCTTCGGTAGCGATCTGGGCATGGAGAACGATCTGAAGCAGAAGATCACCCAATTCCTCCTGCAGCGCATCCATATCTTCGGTATCCAACGCCTGGAGGGTTTCATACATCTCCTCCATAAGATGATTCCGCAGGCTTCGATGTGTTTGTTTAATATCCCACGGGCACCCATCGGGCGCGCGCAGATGTGCCACTGTCTCCTGGAAATTCTCAAAAGCGGACTCCTCTGGCAGCTCCGGTATAAAAAGTGTCGTCATAGTGCCGATACTCTCGCTGTGATCAATTTCAGCCAGGGGGAGATCTTCTCTCCACCCATCGTTGGTTCCCACCTTATGCAACAAACTGGCAGGATGTTCAGGTGGATATTGATTCAATAAGGTCAATTTAACATCCGCAGAGACGAGTTTGGAATAGAGCTGCCCGACCAGCGCAGGTGTGTCGGGTGGAAACGGCGGATGATATCTTCCTGCAATCTCAAGAGCATCATAAATTGAAAGACCATCCAATGCATCGAGCCCAAGAAGCCCCAGACACGGCTCAATAAAACTTATTCCATGGAGCACACGAACAGAGAGATTCTCCTCCGAGGCCATATGCAGGAGAGCGCTTACCGTCGCCTCGCCGATCATTGGATCCCCGGGAACTGCATAAACGACGGGTGGATTTCCGCGCACCTCTTCGAGAATTTTATTAACGATGGCTGCATACACCCCCTCGAAGTCATCGATCTCTTCGTAGAGATGGTCGAAAGTTCTTAGCTCAAGTTGCCGAGGAAGTGCATCAAGGACAGGATGCTGACCCGTTCTGAAATAGATGACCTTCGAGCCCGTGAGCAATTCCCACACACTGCGTGAGACAAACTCCGGTGAACCCGGCCCCAATCCCACAACCGTTAAATCTGCTCCCAAAACAGCCTCCTGAACAAACACGAAAGGCCGGGGTGAGTTAACCTCCCCGGCCTAGTTTTTCCACAAACAATAAAGAATGCATTGTGCCTGGATCGATCAGCGTTTCGTATACGTCGGTGCCTTGCGCGCGCGCTTCAAGCCCGGCTTCTTGCGCTCCTTCATACGCGAGTCTCGAGTGAGGAACCCGCCAGATCGCATGATCGGCCGCAGTTCAGGTTCCATTTTTAACAGAGCCCTCGCTACGCCATGCATAACTGCACCCGTCTGTCCTGAAACCCCGCCGCCTCGTACAAGCACAGACACATCCAGCTTACCTTCCATCTCCGCTGCTTTCATGGGATCAAAGATGATATCGATGTCACCCATGCGAGTGAAGTACTCCGCACCCGGTTTGCCATTGACAATAATATTTCCACTGCCGGGCGTAATACGAACACGGGCTGAGCTGGTTTTTCGTCGTCCTATGCCTTCATAATATTTCTCAGACATTGATCCTGCCTTCCTCTAACCTTTTTTTCAACGTGCTTCCGCGAGACAGCTTCCTTTGGCGCAGACTAGTCAAACTCCAGTTTTTTAGGTTGCTGCGCACTATGAGGGTGGTCTGCCCCTCGATAGACTTTTAGCTTTTTCATTAGCTTCCGACCGTAGCGATTATGCGGAATCATACCCCACACCGCTGAAGTGATTACTCGATCCGGGAACCTCTCCAATTGATTGCGGAGCGAAATCTCCTTTAGACCACCAGGATATCCCGAATGGCGATAATACACTTTCTGATCTAATTTCTTTCCCGTTACGGTCACTTGTTCAGCATTTATGATGATGACAAAGTCTCCCAAATCAACGCCTGGCGTGTATTCGGGTTTACTTTTCCCTATCAAGACCTGAGCGATACGCGATGCCAGACGACCAAGGTTCTGTCCTGCCGCGTCTACGACATACCAGTCTCGAGTTATATCATCGGGTTTTGGATAATACGTTTTCTGCACGCTTCCTACTCCTGCGTTCCTTCGTAATTGATCTCTACAGCTTCAATGGCTTACGCTCGCGCTCTCCAAAACTCCGCGGTGTCTTATTCGTATTTCACGCTGAGAAGACACAAACCTTGTGAGGGCGCTAGCCCGCCATCCCATTTTTGTTCAGGGTTCTGCACTGCAGCAAGAAGTTCGTCCAATCCCATCTTGCCAAACCCAACGGCTAACAATGCGGATACCAGTCTTCGTACCATGTGGTAGAGAAAGGCATTAGCTTCAATCTCGAACCACAGTTCATCATCCTGCAGGTCCCAAACCGCTCCGAAGATCTCCCGCACAGTGTTCCCGTCAGGCAGCGGTGCTCTTCCAAAAGCGCCGAAATCTTGCCTGCCGATGATCGCATTTGCAGCACGGCTCAGCAGTTGAATATCCGGTTCGGCTTCAATCCGCCAGGCGTAACGCTCCCGCAATGGATCCCGCGTTCTATCGATGAAAAGGCCATAGCGGTATCGTCTGCTGACGGCTGAATGGCGCGGGTGAAAGTCTTTCTGTGCAAGCAAAGTCTTGCGGACAGCGACATCGTACGGCAGATTGGCGTTCATCGCCTTTGTGAGATCTTCGGGCGAGTGCTTCCACACGAGTTGGTAAGCGATAACCTGTCCTCGCGCGTGGACACCCCTATCGGTTCGCCCGGCTGCTCTCAGTGAGCTTTCTTGCCATCCGATACTCTGAAGTGCCTGCTCCAGTTCTCCTTGGACGGTTTTCCGCCCGGAAGCCTGTCGCTGGAAACCTTCATAATTAGTGCCGTCGTAGGCTACGATCGATTGGTAAGCTGCTAAAGACGGAGTTTCTTCCTGCCCCGTCACGGCCGGTTTCATCCCAGCCTATTCTTCTACGAGTTCTAAGATGACCATCTCCGCGGCATCGCCGAGGCGTGGCCCGAGTTTAACAACCCGCGTGTATCCACCTGGTCGATCCACATAGCGCGGGGCAATATCATCAAAAAGTTTCACCACGATTTCGTTGTCATTCAACCGTGCGGCCGCCAGGCGACGTGCGTGTACTGCTTTCGCTTCTCCCGCTTCGTTGCCCTTCTTCGCCAGTGTGATCAGCTTTTCCGCGCCGCCTCGCACTGCCGCAGCTTTTGCCTTGGTTGTTTTGATTCGTTCGTGACGAAAGAGATCTTTCATCAGATTCTTTCGCAATGCTATGCGATGGCCTTTTGACCGGCTTAATCTTTTACCTGCAACTTGGTGTCTCATCAATCCCTCACTCCGCCTCGTCCGTTTGCTCCGACTCTTCGTCAAGATAACCCTTCTCAGACAAGCGCTCCTTGAGTTCGTCGAGGCTCTTCTCACCGAAGTTGCGGATGGACAACATCGCTTCCTCACCCTTTTCGAGCATGTCTAGCACTTCACCAACACTCGTAATTCCCGTTCGCTTGAGAGAGTTGAAAACCCGTACTGTAAGGTCAAGGTTTTCAATGGGAATTTCATAAACCTCACTGGTAAGACGAGTATCTTCCTCTTCCACCGCTGCGACCATCAGGCTCTCTTCTGTGACACCGCCGATATCGCGTAGATGCGCCATAAGAATTTGCGCGCTGCGGCTTAATGCGTCCTCCGGCTTGATCGTGCCATCGGTCCAGATCTCTATAATCAGCGAGTCATAGCTTGTATCCTGACCCACTCGGGCGCGCCCGATTTCGTAGTGCACCCGTCGTACTGGGTTGAAAATCGCATCCGTCGGCAGCTCTCCGATGGGCAAACGGCCGCGCTCATCAGAAGGGGAATACCCCCTCCCCCGCTCAACGTTCATCTCGATTTCAAGATGCGCCTTATCATCATCCACAGTGAGCAGATAGAGCTCCGGATTGACGATTTCCGCTTCAGCAGGAGCGATGATATCAGCTGCCGTTACAACACCCTCACCCTTTACCTCAAGGCGCAAGCGTGCAGATTCGCCCTCGTGTAAGAAAAGGCGCAGCTTTTTAAAATTCAACATCAACTGCAGCACATCTTCACGGACGCCAGGTATGTTTGTGAATTCATGCGGTATGTCTGTTATACGAATGGAACTGACCGCAGCGCCTTCCAGGGAACTTAACAGAATCCGTCGAAGGGCATTACCGATCGTAATGCCATATCCAGCCTCAAGAGGGCTGATCACGAATTTGCTGTAATTCTGAGCGATAGCTTCTCGCTCAATCTTCGGCATAACTAGGTTGGTGGTAATGACCACAATATCCCTCCGCGACCCACGACCATAGGAACGTATACGTTCTCGTATCGATTTATCTCGAATAGTACTCAACAATCAATTGATCATTCAAGCTGGCATCGATATCCGTGCGTTCCGGTGCGACGAGCATTTTCCCCGACAAGTCGCTCAAATCACGCTCCAGCCAAGCCGGGACGGTTTTTGGTTCAGCGAGATCCGCTAAACCCTGAAAGAAGGTGCGTTTCCGTGAACCCTCTCGAACCTCGATTGCATCACCCGGATGAACAAGCATGGAGGGGACATCCGTCCTCCTGCCGTTGACGTTGAAATGCCCATGCGTCACAAGCATTCGAGCATGTGCACGACTTTCTGCATAGCCCAGGCGATATACAATATTATCTAGCCTGCACTCTAGCATCTTCAGCAGGTTCTCGCCCGTGAGCCCCCGTTGTTGAGCAGCAGTTCGATAATAGCGACGAAATTGCCGTTCCGTAACTCCATAAATGCGGCGCGTCTTCTGCTTCTCGCGCAACTGCCGGCTGTAATCCGATACTCGCCGACGGCGCCATTGAGCATCACGCCCGTGCTCCCCTGGGGGGTAGCCGCGTCGCTCGAAAGAACATTTCGGTGTAAAACAGCGTTGTCCTTTGAGAAAGAGTTTTTCTCCCTCTCGGCGACAAAGCTTACAAACAGGTCCGATATACCTTGCCATAACGTTATGATTCCTTCCTTTTCAGGTTCAACCTTAAACGCGGCGTTTCTTGGGCGGCCGGCAGCCATTATGGGGAATGGGCGTTACGTCACTGATCGAACGGATCTTGACATTCTCCGCCATTAGCGCCCGTATAGCAGACTCACGGCCAGGACCAGGGCCCTTGATATGGACATCGAGTTCCTGCAATCCAAGGTCCTTTGCAGCTTTCACAACTGCCTTCGCAGCAAGCCCGGCTGCATATGGAGTACTCTTGCGCGATCCTTTAAAACCTACTGAACCCGCGCTCGCCCAAGCCACTGCGTTCCCTTGTGAATCTGTTATTGTGATTATCGTGTTATTAAAGGTCACGTGGATATGCGCTATCCCATGGGACAGTGTTCGCTTTTCCTTGCGTGACTTGCTCCGACGTGATCCCACCACTCTCTTTGCCATACTTTTCCGCCTATCTCATTAGTCTCGAACTATTTCTTCCCGGACACATAGAGGCAACCTCACAAATGGCAGCCGTTGTGGATGGAAGGAAGCCATCAGCCGCCAAGGTGTGCTCTATAGACGAGTCCGCTTTACTTCTTCGTCGCTCCACGCCGCCGTCCCCGACCCGCAACTGTCTTCTTCGGGCCTTTGCGTGTTCGCGCGTTCGTCCGCGTCCGCTGACCGTGAACGGGCAAATTCCGGCGATGGCGTAAGCCACGGTAGCAGCCAATTTCCATCAGCCGTTTGATATTCATCTGGACCTCTCGCCGGAGGTCGCCTTCGACGACAAGATTCTGCGAGATATAATCGCGCAAACTTGTAACCTCGCCCTCGGTTAAATCCCGCACTCTTCGATCCGGGTCAACACCCGCTGAGAGTAGTGCATTGCGTGACGTGGTTCGACCAATCCCATGGATGTAGGTCAATCCAATTTCGACGCGCTTATTCCGAGGAAGATCAACACCTTCGATTCGTGCCATAACTCTATCCCTGTCTTTGTTTGTGACGCGGATTTTCGCAAATCACATAGATTTTCCCACGCCGCTTGACGATTTTGCATTTTGCGCAGCGTTTCCGGACGGAAGAAGATACTTTCATCTACGTTTACTCCTTCATTGCAACGGCCGACTAGACTCGACCAGCAAAGTAATCATTATATCTAATCCACTCCCCCTCGTCTAGTTCTTCATCCATTGCCGTTAGTATCCAAGGGCCGTTTTCTGTCACAGCAACCGAGTGCTCAAAGTGGGCTGTTAGACGTCCATCTTTTGACGCTACTGTCCACTGATCACGCAATATGCGAGTTTCAAAACTCCCGCTCATTACCATAGGTTCCAATGCAATTGTCATTCCTGGCTTAAGCGGTACTCCACGACCTTTGCGACCATAGTTCGGAACCTGAGGTTCCTCATGCATAGATCTGCCAACTCCGTGCCCAGTGTACTCCCTAACGACATGGTAACCATTACCTTCAACATGGGCTTGAATAGCTTCAGAAACGTCGCCCGTAAAATTCCCGGGGATCATATTTTTGATCCCTTCGAATAACGCCTCGCGAGTGACCCGAATGAGCTTCTGCGCTTCCTCTGTGATCTCCCCCACTCCAATGGTTAGCGCAGAATCGGCAACAAAGCCATCGCAGATCGTCCCGCAATCTATGCTTACGATATCCCCATCCTCTAAACGGCGCTCCCCAGGAATTCCATGCACCAATTCATCGTTTATCGAGATCGTCGTTTCGGCGGGATAAGGATACGCTCCCGGAACACCGACGAACGCTGGTACCGAACCGGACTTCTTAAGCACTTCTGCGGCGGCACGATTTACATCAACAGTCGTAATGCCAGGACGCACGACTTCGAGTGCCGCGGCCAGGGCTCGGGCGTTGATTTTCCCTGCCTCGCGCATCAATGCAAGCTCACGCGGGCTTTTCAAGACAATTCCCCGCTTTGAGGTCATTTGTTAACCCTCACGGACTGGACGCTTCTTAGCGTATCCGTCACACTGCCGATCGGATTGCCCACCCACAATCTCAAGCAGCACACCATGTTCTTGGTAAGGATCAATCTAACGGACCAATACCGCCTGGTCATAGCCGCGCAGTTTAAGCTCAGCCTCGATTGAGCGATACAAATCTCTAACGACGCCAACCACGATCAGCAAACCAGAAGATGAAACCAGCAGCAACCCCGTATTCGAATCTCCCATGGGCCAGATCAGCCCCACTAAAAATGGCATTATTGCCACAACACCCAAGAAGAACGCGCCCACAAACGTGATCCGCCGCATCACGCGCGTCAGATAGCGCTGTGTGGCGGCGCCTTTCGTCACACCCGGGATCTGCGCACCGGATCGTTTGAGATTCTCGCCGTAATTCTGCTGCGAGAAGAGGACATCGGTGTAGAAGAAGGTAAAAGCCACAACCATCAGGAAGTATAGAATCCAATAGACATCGCTGAAACCACCAAAGGTATTCTGAAGGAAGAATGCGATATTCTGAATGGTCATATTCTCTGAGCCGATAAAAAACTGCGCCAAAACCGCAGGGAAAGTCAGGATCGATTGTGCAAAGATGATCGGGATCATGCCCGCCATGTTGACCATCAATGGCAGTGTGCCTTTAACAGGCATCGACATGCGATTTCCCACACGACGTCCCGGGTACATTACAGGTACATTCCGACGGCCTTCTTGCACATAAACAATGACAAAAATCGTTGTTAAAGTTAGGAACACCAGGAAGATCGCCATGGGGATGACCTGCTGAAAATCGCCGGTGAGCAGCTGACCAACATTGCTCGGGATTCGGGTGACGATTCCAGAGAAAATGATCAATGAAAGTCCCTGATTCTTGATCCCATACTCAGAGATGAGCTCTCCCAGCCAGATCGCGAACATCGTGCCCGCCGTCATCGTCAAAATGGTTGTGAATGTAGCCAGGTTTAATCCCAAAGGAGTATTGAGGATGCTCCCTCCCTGTCCAGTGGCGTACTGCTGGAAAAGTCTGATCTGACCTACAGCCTGCAAGGCTGACATCGGCACCGCAAGATAATACGTCCACTTTTCCTGCCATTTGCGGGCTTCTCGAGGGTCATCTTCCATGCGTCGCTGAAGCGCGGGGATGATGGGAACCAGAAGCTGCAAGATAATCTGCGCTGTGATGTAGGGGTAGACACCCATTGCCAGGACAGAAAAGTTCGATACAGTTCCGCCGGAAAGCAAGTCTAATAGACCGAATAACGTCTGCCCTTGCCCCGAACCACCCATCACACCTTCAATGGCTAAGCGGTTAATTCCCGGAACGGGAATGTGTGCCACAAATCGGTAGAGGACTAGCAGCAATATCGAAATCAGGATTCGATTACGAATATCCGATGATATGAATAGAAAGCGCCACGCAGAGCGTCTCATCCATTACTCCTTTTGAGCCACTGATTTCAAACCTCCAGCAGCTCGACCGTCCCACCCGCGGCTTCGATCTTGTCCCTCGCCCCTCGAGTGATCCGATGCAAACGGATCTTCAACGGCACTTTGATCTCTCCACTGCCTAATAAAACCACTGGCTTTCGCACATCCCGCAGGATGCCAGCTTCGACAAGGCTATCCGGGGTAACTTCTGCGTCGGCTTTCAACTCCGACAGATTCTCGAGTTTTACCTCGTGCCAAACGATGCGATTGATATTAGTAAACCCTCTTTTGAATGGGAGACTGCGGTAGAAAGGCAGATTCCCGCCCTGGTGATATAACTTCCCACCGGATCCGGCGCGTGCCCCATACCCCTTTACACCGCGTCCCGCTGTTTTCCCTTGTCCAGCCGATATTCCCCGGCCGACCCGCTTGCGGCGCTTTTTCGCACCGTGGCGTGGTTGAAGATCGTGTAGTTTCATCAGTTATTACTCCTCAACCTGTACCAGGTGTTGGATTTTCGTGATCATGCCGCGCACGGCTGGGCTGTCGATGTGCTCAACCGTTTGACGTATCCGGCGCAGCCCAAGGGCATGAACAGTCCGCTTTTGCCGCTCTGAATACCCAATCGGGCTTTTCACCAATGTAATACGCAAGGCTTTCCCCTTGCTTGCTCTTTTAGCCATTGCGCTCTCGCTCCCAGAAGGGCATAATTTCTTCCCGATCCTTGCCCCGCTTTGCGATCTCTTCCTCGACCCATTTAAGGTCTTGGAGTCCTTTTATCGTCGCTCTGGCGACGTTCAGGACATTCGCGCTGCCAAGTGATTTCGTAAGGATGTTATGCACCCCTGCAGCCTGCAATACTGCACGCACCGCACCACCAGCAATCACTCCTGTACCTGGAGATGCGGGCTTTAGCATGACGAGCGCTCCACCGTGTTTCGAGTTAACTTGATGAGGGATAGTCGACCCCACAAGAGAGATCTGGCGCATATTCTTTCGTGCCTTCTCGCCTGCTTTGCGGATGGCGTCCGGAACACCGCGCGCCTTTCCTACGCCGAGTCCCACCCGCCCCTTGTTGTCACCCACGACAACAGTGACACGGAATGCAAAACGACGGCCACCCTTAACAACCTTTGCAACTCGGGAGATGTCAATTACTCGCTCGTCGAATTCATCACGATCGTCTTTATGATCCCGAAAGTTTTTTCTCACCGATCGCTCTCCTTATAATTCAGAATTCAAGACCGGCTTCTCGAGCCGCCTCGGCTAGTGCCTTGATACGACCATGATAGCGGAAACCGCCACGATCAAAGACAACTTCCTTAATGCCTTCTTTCTTCGCCTTTTTCGCCAGCTCCTGCCCCACCAATGCAGCCTGTTCTGTTTTGTTCAAACCCTTCACCTTCGACCGCATAGCCTGCTCTACAGTGGAGGCCGCTGTAATTGTATGTCCACGCTCATCATCGATGACTTGTGCGTAGATCTGGTTTAAACTCCGGAAGACGTTCAAACGCGGACGTTCAACGGTCCCCGAAACTTTTTTTCGCACCCGACCATGGCGTCGTGTGCGCATCTTGTTTCTGCTCTCTTTCGCCATAATTACGCCATCACCTTACCGGCCTTACCGGCTTTACGACGGACATACTCACCCTGATAACGGATACCTTTACCTTTGTAAGGTTCCGGCGGGCGAATCTTGCGGATGTCTGCAGCAACCCGGCCGACCAATTCTTTATCGATTCCCTTTACAACAATTGTTCGTGCGCGCGTATCCACGTCGAATTCAATGCCTTCAAGAGGTGGGACGCGCACGGGATGCGAGAAACCAACATGCACGATGAGATCCTTACCTTCGAGGTCCGGTCGATAGCCGACCCCTTCAATCTGAAGAGTTTTTTCAAATCCCTCGCTTACGCCCAGAACCATATTGTTGATCAGGGAACGAGTAAGTCCGTGAAATGCGCGCATCCGGGGCGCGTCCGAAGGTTTCTCGACCGTGATACTCCCATCTTCAAGCTTGATTGACATCTCCGGTCGAAACTCCCTCGTCAGCTCACCCTTAGGACCTTTGACACGGACTTGTGTATTTTTGATCTCTGCTTGTACGCCATCCGGGATGACGATTGGCATACGACCGATTCTCGACACTTCAACCTCCATCCTTCATCATTCAAGGATTGCCTCCGCTCCATGTCCACCCCAGAAACTCCTTCTCTCGTTCCTGTCGAGTCCCATGGGGTTTGGGAGAACTTCCTCGAATTGTGGGCATGATCTGGCAGCCTTTTATACTACCAGACCTCGCATAACACCTCTCCACCCACACCAAGTTTACGAGCGCGAACTCCAGTTACTACACCTTTGGGTGTGGTCAAGATTGCGATTCCCAACCCTGATTGCACCCACGGAATCTCGCCCCGCCCGACATAAATACGGCGGCCAGGCTTACTTACTCGTTTCAATCCGTTGATTACCGGTTTTCTGTCCCGGCGCTCACCAACATACTTGAGATTGATCCGCAGGGCATCCTGAGGCTTATCCTCAATAGACACCTGCTCGAACCCATCGATAAACCCTTCCTCAACGAGGATTTTAGCTAGGGCTACTTTTATCTTAGAGCTCGGGATCGATACGTTCTGATTCCCCGCCATTATGGCGTTACGGATCCGAGTTAAAAAATCAGCAATAGGATCTGAGACACTCATTAAAACCTCTCTCGATCAATTCTTACCATGATGACTTCGCGAGCCCTGGAATCTTACCTTCCAGCGCTTGTTCACGAAGGCAAATACGGCATAGCTGAAAACGGCGGTAATAACCACGCGGCCGACCACAAATGCGGCAGCGATTGCGCACCCGGACCTTATACTTCCTGCGGGTTTCCCGTATCGGCATACATGTTTTAGCCATAAACCTCGCCTTTCCCAAAGGGCATTCCGAGTAATTGCAGTAGTCGGCGCCCAAGCTCATCATTCGGTGCCGTTGTGACAAACGTGACTTCAAAACCACGAACCTTGTCGATTTTGTCGTACCCGATCTCTGGAAAGATCAATTGCTCCCGGATACCTACTGTGTAGTTACCCCTACCATCAAAACTGTTGGGGGATACGCCACGAAAGTCGCGTGTGCGAGGCATCGCGACGTTGACCAACCGATCGAAGAAGGACCACATACGGTCCCCTCGAAGCGTTACCTTTACGCCGATCGAACTCCCCTCACGCAATTTAAAGTTGGCAATGCTCTTGCGCGCTTTGGTCACAACAGGCTGTTGACCGGTAATGATCGTTATATCGCCGACTGCAGCGTCAAGAGCCTTCGCGTTATCAATCGCTTCACCGACCCCAACATTTACAACGATCTTTTCAATCTTTGGAACCATCATCGGGTTCTCAAGATTAAATTCCTTCATCAGCGTCGGGAGAATTTCCTTTTCGAATCGTTCTTTCAGATAATGTGCCATTCCGTTATGGCTCCCTCTTCCTTTTAGGAGTCGATGCTCGCATCACACTTCTTGCAATAACGTTGAGCTTTGCCCTCTTCCCGCCTAATTCCGATGCGTGTCGGCTGGTTACACTTCGGGCAGACCAACGATACGTTCGATACGTGGATCGGCGCTTCGAATTGAATAATTCCAGGGTTCATCGTCCGTCCACCAGCTTGAACCTGACGCTGATGTTTCTTGCGGATGTTAACACCCTGAACAACAATCTTCGTCTTAGTGGGTAAGATACGGATCACCTCTCCCTGTGAGCCCTTATCTCGACCACTCATAATCCTCACTAGGTCCCCTCGTTTGATTCTTGTCGTCTGAGCCACCGAAACAAGCCTCCTATAGGACTTCCGGCGCAAGAGAAACAATCTTCGTGAAACCCTTCTCGCGCAACTCTCTGGCTACTGGACCAAAGATGCGAGTTCCCTTTGGATTCTTGCCATCGGTGTCCAGAATTACTACGGCATTGTCATCAAAGCGAATGTAGGAACCATCTGGTCTGCGGTACTCTTTCTTCGTCCTGACAATCACCGCTCGAACGATGTCACTCTTGCTTACTGCTCCATGTGGAGTCGCCGTTTTAATCGTTCCAACAATAATATCGCCTATTCGGCCATAGCGTTTTTTTGAGCCACCGAGAACTCGGATCACGAGCATCTCCCGGCCGCCTGTATTATCAGCTACTTTGAGACGGCTTTCTTGCTGGATCATGCTTCCGCCTCCACGTCCATTTCTTCCTCAGTTTCTACAGCGCTCACGCTGGCTTCCAACTCGCTCTGGCGATGAAGAATCTCCTCCACCACCCAACGTTTCCGCTTCGACATTGGGCGGCTTTCGATCATTTTCACTTGATCCCCAACGTGACAGCCTAATTCATCATGGACAAGGTAATTTTTATTAGTGCGGATCACCTTCCCATAAAGTGGATGTCGGGAGCTGCGGTCAATCCGTACGGTCACTGTCTTTTCCGATTTTATTCGTGTGACCATACCAATTAAGCGGCGTCGCGTATTGGTCATTTTTCACTTCCTTCGCTCTCGATTTCTAGCTCTCTTTCATGTAATATCGTCTCAAGTCTCGCTATGTCCTTACGGGCGATTTTCAAACGAGAGTGATCTGTCAATTGACCTGTCGTGAACCGAAAGCGCAGCTTGAAATAATCCTCTCGAGCATCGTCGAGATAGGTTTGAATTTCTTCGGTGGATGCTTTTCGAATTTCTGCCGTCTTCATCGCTTACCCTCTCCCAAGTGAATCGCGCGATGTGAACTTGGTTTTAATCGAGAGTTTATGCGTGGCCAAGCGCATCGCTTCCTTGGCCGCTTCTTCGTCCAAACCAGAGAGTTCAAACATGATTCTGCCCGGCTTTACAACTGCCACCCAATGATCAACAGCGCCTTTCCCTTTACCCATGCGTGTCTCGGCTGCTTTCTGCGTCACCGGTTTATCGGGGAAAATCCGAATCCATACTTTCCCGCGCCGGCGCATAAATCGCACCAACGCCCTTCGGGCAGCCTCGATTTGACGCGCAGTCACCCAACCGGGTTCGAGCGCTTGCAGTCCATAATCGCCGAAAGTGACTTCCGTCCCGCGGCTTGCTTTCCCTTTCATCCGACCGCGCATTTGCTTTCTATGTTTAAATCGCTTTGGCATCAACATTGCCACACCTCATCGCTCAGGAAATGAGACCTCTCACTCGCTGACGTACACATCCATCGTTTCCGCCTCATCTAACACTTCCGGTAATATCTCACCTTTATAAATCCAGACCTTGACCCCAATTAGGCCATAGGTTGTTAGCGCCTCAGCACGTGCGAAATCTATGTCCGCCCGCAGCGTTTGCGCTGGAACACGTCCCTCACGCATCCACTCGCGGCGAGCCATCTCATTACCGCCCAGACGGCCCGAGCACATTACCTTTATGCCCTCAGCCCCCTGCCGCATTGTCTGCCCGATTGCCCGCTGCATCGCCCGGCGATGGCTGATTCGTCGCTCGAGCTGGTTGGCGATGTTCTCTGCCACCAGGCGAGCATCGAGATCAGGTTCTTTGATTTCTGCTATATCGAGCTTTACCGTCGTGCCCGTCAACTCCTGGATCATGCGCCGCAGTTCCTTCACGTTCGCACCCTTCCGGCCGATGACAATCCCAGGCCGAGCCGTGTGAACGATAATCTGGACGCTGTTCGGGAAGCGCTCGATTTCAATTTTCGAAATGCCCGCCCGCGGCGTGGCCTTGAATATCAAATCGCGAATCTCACGGTCCTCGTGCAATTGATCCGCATATTTTTCTGGCGATGCAAACCAACGGGAGTCCCAGGTTTTATTGATTTTCAGACGAAAACCTATCGGATGGACTTTGCGCCCCATACTATCTCCTTTCGCTCAAATCTTTACTATTCTCCCCACCGCGAGCTGGATGTTATCTCAATGAGATTGCCTCCCGCTCGATGGTCAGGCTTAGGTTCTTCTCAGACCGCCTCAGCCTCACGCTCTCGGAGGATGACGCTAATATGTGAAGAGCGTCGCAACAATGGCTTGAACCGTCCGCGTGCGCCGAAGCGCCTCCAACGGCGAGTAGGGCCAACATCAGCATAAATGGTGTGCACAAAAAGATCATTTCTGCTAAGACCCATGTTCTCCTCGGCGTTCGCCACCGCGGAGCGAAGCAGTTTATACACCGGCTTGGCTGCAGCTTTCTGCTCAAACCGTAATGCGCTCATCGCCTCAACGACATTCATGCCGCGTACAAGATCGATGACCAGCCGCACTTTCTGCGGTGATATCGGGACATATCGAACTTTCGCTCGCACATCGACAGAATCCATCATTCTTCTTCCCTCGTGCGAGTGGTTCTATCTCTCCCCACATGCCCTCGAAAAGTCCGGGTGGGTGCGAATTCCCCCAGTTTATGCCCAACCATATTCTCGGTGATGTAGATCGGCACATGACGCCGGCCATCATGCACGGCGAGTGTATGCCCGACCATTTGCGGGAAGATGGTACTCGCCCGACTCCACGTTCGGATGACCGTCTTATCACCGCGCTCGTTCATCTCTTCAACTTTTCTTAGTAACTTCGGGTCAATGAAGGGACCCTTTTTCAATGATCTAGACATTCTTCTTCGCCTCCACCGTCTATGTTTTTAAAGCTAACGGCGACGCTTTGATCGGTGCCGGATGAT
>CAYLOO010000026.1:0-4114 GCA_964385355.1 uncultured Anaerolineaceae bacterium | reverse complement strand
GATTTCTCCGTGCGTTTATTCTGGCGTGTCTTCTTACCCAGTGTTGGTTTACCCCACGGGCTTTTCGGACCGGGCAAACCAATCGGAGATCTTCCCTCACCGCCACCATGAGGGTGATCGCGCGGGCTCATCGCCGAACCACGCACTGCGGGTCGGATTCCCCTATGACGTTTACGGCCAGCCTTCCCCAATTTAATGTTGCCATGATCAGGGTTGCCGACTTCTCCAACCGTCGCGTAGCATGTCTGGCGAACTCGGCGTACTTCGCCTGATGGCAGACGGATTGCCGCATAGGCGCCCTCTTTACCCAGTAACTGCGCTGAGGTGCCTGCGGACCTCACCATCTGACCGCCACGTCCTTCGCTCAACTCAATGTTATGAATGGTCGTTCCCAATGGGATGCTCGCCAGCGGCAGACTGTTGCCCGGGCGAATTTCCACTTTGGGACCCGCAAGCACAATATCGCCGACATGCAACCCCAACGGTGCGAGGATGTATCGTTTCTCGCCATCGTTATAGTTGAGAAGTGCGAGACGTGCAGAGCGATTGGGATCGTATTCAATCGCAGCCACCTGAGCTGGTATTTCCCGCTTATCCCGCTTGAAGTCGACCACACGAATATGGCGCTTATGCCCGCCTCCGCGATGCCGAACTGTGATTCGACCCTTATTATTACGCCCTGCGTAGCGTTTCTTGGCGACCAGAAGCGAGGCCTCAGGCTTTGTCTTCGTGATCTCCTCAAACGTATGTCCGCTCATTCCCCGGCGACCGGGTGATGTGGGTTTATATTTTTTTACCGGCATTATTGGATCCCTTCGAACACATCAATGCGGTCCCCTGGCTTCAGGGTGACAATCGCTTTCTTGTATCCGCCTCGCCGCACTTGGCGTCGACGGTTCCGCAAACTTCGCGCCACCTTTGCAGGTCGATTTATAACATTCACGCGCAGTACCGTTACATCAAACATCGCCTCAACCGCTTCTTTGATCTGCTGCTTATTCGCTCTCGAGCCAACTTCGAAAGTAAACTGATTCAGATTACTGCTCTGAAAGCTCGTCTTCTCTGTAATAAGCGGGCGGCGCAGGATATCATATATTGTTGTCATCTCGACACTCCTCAGCTGCCCAGATACGACTGGATCACTTCCAGCACGTCCAGCGGTATCACCAGCCGCTCGAATCCCAGCAAATCGCGAATATTCAAATAGTTAGCTCGCAATGTTTTAACTTTCTGCAGGTTGCGCGCCGATAACTCAACATTGGCATTCTCGCCCAGCAGGATAATCAACGCGCTTGACTGTCCGGCGATACGATTGATCACTTCGACCATTTCCTTCGTCTTCGGCGCAGCCATCGAGAACTGATCAAGCACGATGATCTCATTTTGAGCAGCTTTAACCGAAAGTGCAGAGCACAAAGCCGCCCGACGCATTTTGCGGGGCATTTTCTTGCTGTAATCGCGTTGCCGGGGGGTGTGTGCTCCCCCGCCGCCGACCCAGATTGGTGAACGGCGTGATCCATGGCGCGCTCGTCCTGTACCCTTTTGACGCCACGGTTTCGCACCACCGCCACGGACTTCGCCCCGCGACTTGGTCTTATGAGTCCCCAACCGAGCATTGGCAAGCTGTCGAACGAGTGCCTGATGCATCAGATCACGCTTGATCGGCGCTTCAAAGATCTGCGGAGGGAGCTCCGTGGTATCTATCTTCTTTCCCTTAATGTCAATAACGTCTACTTTCATCGCTCGCTCCGGAGGACCTATTGCTTACGTATTTCTTTGATCACGACTACGCTGCCCCGAGCACCCGGCACACTTCCACGGACACCGAGTAAATTGCGCTCAGGATCAACCAATACCACGCGAATGTTCTGAGATGTCACCCGCGCCGTACCCAAGCGTCCCGGCATTTTCTTCCCCTTAAAAACTCGACCGGGGGTTGAGCCTGCGCCCGCTGATCCGGGGGCACGTTCACGATCTGACTGGCCATGCGTCTTGGGTCCCCTGTGAAATCTATGGCGTTTGATTCCGCCGGCAAACCCTTTGCCTTTGCTGATGCCGGTGATGTCTACCTGATCCCCCACCTGAAAAATATCCACCTTGAGCTGATCCCCTTCTTTCAGATCTTCTACCGATTTCACCCGGAATTCACGTAGATAGCGCAGCGGCGGCAAATCGTTCCGCTTCAGATGACCTAATTGACCACCTGAGAGGTGCTTGGGTTTAGCTTCGCCAAAACCGAGCTGAACAGCTTTATAGTGATCGCGCTTTGGGTGGCGAATGATCGTGACATAACAAGGCCCAGCTTCGATTAGCGTAACCGGGACAATATTGCCCGATTCATCGAAAACCTGGGTCATGCCGACTTTCTTGCCAATAAGCCCTTTCATTCTCTCTCTCCTATTTCAAATTCCTTGACGGGACTGTCAGCCAGGGCTTGGCTGCATCATCCCCGATCACCGAGTAGTAAACCGCCAGGGAAAGGAAGCTCAGGTTGGTGTTCCATTCGCCCGTCCGGCTCTTACACGGCCACTTATCAACTCGTGCACCCAAGAGATTCTTCTGTTCTCTCGGGCACTCAAAATCAATTGTTAAATCTTAATCTCAATATCTACACCGGCTGGAAGATTCAAGCGCATTAGTGTATCAATCGTCTTCGTGTCTGGCTCCATGACATCAATTAAGCGCTTGTGAGTCCTAATCTCAAAGTGTTCATGTGAGTCCTTATCGATGAACGTCGACCGGCGGACTGTGAAGCGCTCGATTCTTGTTGGCAGAGGGACTGGCCCGACTACTTTTGCGCCTGTGCGCTCGGCAGTTTCAACAATTCTCTTCGCCGAAGTGTCGAGTACCCGATGGTCATATGCCTTCAGCCGGATACGAATCTTCTGTTTTGCCATTGTTCACCTATTCCAGGATCTGTGTGATAACGCCTGCGCCAACCGTCAAACCACCTTCGCGGATCGCAAACTTCGAGCCTTTCTCCAATGCCACCGGCGTGATCAGCTCCACCGTCAGGTTCACATTGTCCCCGGGCATCACCATCTCTACACCTTCCGGCATCTCGATCGTTCCCGTCACGTCCAGCGTCCTGATGTAGAACTGCGGCCGATACCCGTTGAAGAACGCCTTGTGCCTGCCCCCCTCTTCCTTCGTCAGCACGTACACCTCGCTCAGGAACTTCGTGTGCGGCTCTATCGAACCCGGCGCCGCTATCACCATCCCCCGCTCTACCTCATCGCGGTCTATCCCTCTCAGCAGCAAACCTACATTGTCACCAGCCTGCCCATCATCCAGTATCTTGTGGAACATCTCCACGCCGGTCACCACCGAGCTCATCATCTTGTCTCTTTGCCCGACAATGTCTACCGCATCACCCGTCTTGATCCTGCCCCGATCGATCCGTCCCGTCACCACCGTGCCGCGACCCTTGATCGAGAATACATCCTCCACCGGCATCATGAACGGCTTGTCCAGTTCTCGCTTCGGCTCCGGTATGTACTCATCCACCACCCGCAGCAGTTCCTTGATGCTCTCATATTCCGGCGCATCCGGGTCCGTGCTCTCACTCTCCAGCGCTTTCAACGCACTCCCCATTACGATCGGCGTCTCGTCCCCAGGAAACTCGTACTCTGTCAACAGCTCCCGCAGCTCTAGCTCCACAAGCTCCAATAGCTCCGGATCATCCATCATGTCTACTTTGTTCAGATACACCACCACCGACGGCACTTCCACCTGCCTCGCCAGCAATACGTGCTCTCGCGTCTGCGGCATCGCCCCATCCGGCGCTGCTACTACCAGTATCGCCCCATCTATCTGCGCCGCCCCCGTGATCATGTTCTTGATGTAGTCACGGTGACCGGGCATATCCACGTGCGCATAGTGCCTCTTATCTGTCTCGTATTCCACGTGCGCTATCGCTATCGTGATCCCCCGCTCTTTCTCCTCCGGCGCATTGTCTATCGAATCAAACGGCCGGAATTCAGCATCCCCGCTGAACGACGCATATTTCGTGATCGCCGCCGTTAACGTCGTCTTCCCATGGTCGATGTGCCCCATCGTCCCTACGTTCATGTGCGGCTTCGTCCGCTCAAATTTCTCCTTCGCCATGATCTTT